>CAZYQT010000005.1:0-69011 GCA_964650255.1 uncultured Candidatus Saccharibacteria bacterium | reverse complement strand
GAGCTACGCTAGTAAACGCACTCACCAGCTAAAGCTGGTGGTTTAACTGGTTAACTAAAAGGCCTCGAACATACTTCGAGGCCTTTTTGATTTTGCAAAATTTATGCCTTTTTAAACTTTACAGTAAATAAAGGCTCGTACTTATCACCTGCCTCGTCCACCACTTCCACGGTTTCGCCAGAAACAAGCTTATTTAAGGCTAAATCTGATAGCATCTCAATATCGTTCTTAACATGCATTTTGTATGCATCCAGTTTTTGGAATTCAGCCTGCTGATCAGTCTTAATTTCTAATTCAATCTGCTTTTTGCGGAGCTTTAAATTATCCAACTTTTCAACCACTTCTTGATACTCCTGATGAGCAATTAAACTATCTTTGTAAATTTTGCGAATTTCTTTGGCTTTGTTGCGCGTTTCGCGAATACGATTAAATACTTCTTGTAGGTCGTTCATTAGGGGGTGATATAAAAAATTAATTTGTTATTTTTTCTCAAAGTTCAATGCACAGGAATTGATGCAATAACGCTTGCCGCCTTTGTCCGCTGGGCCATCGTCAAAAACATGACCCAAATGCGAGCCGCAGCGCTTGCACACTACTTCAGTACGATGCATGCCAAATTCATTATCATCACGCAATTCCACATGTTCCAAATTCATTGGATCTGTAAAAGATGGCCAGCCTGAACCAGAATCGAACTTAGTTCCTGAGTCAAACAATTGTTGTCCGCAGGCTGCACAAGAATACGTGCCGTCTTCGTGGTTATCTACATACTTCCCGGTAAAAGCTGGTTCCGTGCCTTTTTCTCGCAAAACTGCGTATTGCTCAGGGGTTAGATCTTTTCTCCACTCTTCTTCTGTTTTTTCTACTTTATCCATAAATTAAAATAAATTATTTTGCTTCAGCAGGGAGTTCCTCACATGCTAAATTGTCATTGTCTCCGTCTAGGCGGTTAGTATCCTGACTCGGCCCACCTGCATTCTTAAAGAAACGTTGCGCCTCAGGCTGAGTACCAAAATCATCACAATTGTATTCATCTGTGGCTTTACCCTTCGAACTATCAGTGACCACATTCCCTTCTTTATCACGAAGCACCTTTGAATCTTTTACAGATTGGCCAGAAAAAATCTTGCCTAAATCCCAATCATTGTTAGATGCTTCTAAACCCAAAGCTCCAAGTAAAATTACTATCACAATTCCAATAATACTTTTCCCGACCTTGCGGCTTTTGGAACCAGAAAAATCTGTAGCGCGGTCCTTCACTTTTTCAATTGTGTCCTTTATGTCGTTTGAATCCATATATTTAAATTAAATAACAAAGTACAAAATCACAGCAATAATCAATAATCCAATTATTACTGCTAATCGAAAATTTTTGTTTCCTCTTAAATCGCTCATATTTTTATATTAATGACATTTTAATAATAGCATTCTAGTCCTCAATTAGCGAGGCAAATTTTTCTTTAAACTTTTTTATCTTTGGGTTAATAACTACCATGCAGTAAGGTGCTCCTTGATTACGCTCGTAGTAGTTTTTATGATAATCCTCAGCTTCATAGAATGCTTGTAATGGCTCTAATGTGGTCACAATAGGATTGGGGTAAGCGCTAGCATCTTGCAACTCCTTAATAATACTCTCTGCTAATTGCTTTTGCTCGTCGTTGGCATAAAAAATTGCAGACCGATACTGAGGACCAACATCGTTACCCTGTCTATTTAATGTAGTCGGATCATGCGTAGCAAAAAACACTTCCAATAAATCACGGTAGGAAATTTTTGCTGGATCAAATTCAAATTTAATAGCTTCAGCATGCCCGGTAGCACCAGAAGAAACCTTCTCGTATGTGGCTGTTTCAGGGGAACCGCCGGCATAACCTGGTAGCACAGACTTTACGCCACGCAGCTTTTGAAACACAGCTTCGGTACACCAAAAACATCCTCCAGCAAACACAGCTGTTTGTAAGTTTTTATCCATAAATTTAGTATAACATTTCCAATAGAAAAAGACGCGAACAAAAATCCGCGTCTTCCATACTCTTCTTTCAGCAAAAAAAGAATATTAGTAAAGTTCGTCGAAATCACCATTGGCGATTATCTCTTCGACCCAGTAAGGTTTAAACCGGTCGTTGTGATACATGGTCACGCAAACCGACTTGCGACCTTCTTGAATCTTGACTATGTGAACCCCTTCTTTGCATGTTTTGTGCTTAACATCCTTTTTAGGGATGTCCTCTGACCGCACTAAACCGATCTTCACGCGTACTACCCCTTCAATTCGTCGAAGAGATTTTGCAACCATGTCAGCTCTATCTAAAAGCTGACGCTCTAACTTGCCATGCTGAACCGGTGATGTTTCAGCCCGATTTAAATTACCCCGATTATTTTCCCTGCTCGAACCTTGACGGTAGAATCGCAGTTCCTTTTCTTTAACATCACGGTTAGCCACATGAATTGCTTGAGTCATCGACTAAGCCTCCTTTTTTAGAATCCCTACTATTTTAGCTAGGCATGATTCGCAGTATACAGAAAAACTTAGGTTATGGCAAGACTAATTACGCAGCTTTTCACTTACAGGAGTAGATGATTCTGCGGCGGGAGTAGCACTACCAGTGCTAACTGGTATATCCACAGGGATTGGCTGTCCTTGATTTTCAGTATCTAAGATATCCTTCACTAAAGGAACAATCACATTGCTACGCCAGTAGTTACCCTGATTCTTAATCGGGAATACCAACGCCGGTACATATAGTTCCCCACCTGAGCTGTAAGAGCTGGCTGTGCCATCATTTATGGCGTACCAAATCTTTACCAGCTGTAATTTTGGCGTGTCTAATTTTAGAGTCACTAATTTCGAATTAGGGTCTACATATGGATAGTTGCGGAAACCGCCATTCTGGGCAATTCCAAGTACGCGCTGGCTATCAGTTTCACCAGTATAAGTAGATTTCTCAAACCGCTTAGTTGTTAATTCGTAAACGCTAATTACGCGGTTCTGTCGAATGTCCACGGTAACTGTTAGACCGTTTGGGTTTCCACCCTCATCAAGAACTTGCTTGCCGTCAAGCATCAAAGGATACACAACAGAAACTTGTTCTGGGAAATAGAAGGTTGCTTTTTCTGTTTCTGGCAAATTCTTATAGTACACGCGCCACTGCTGATCAATAATCTGTGGCTTACTGTAAGCTTCCAAAGAAATACCGTATTCTTTTACGAAATCATCGGCAACAGAAATAATCGCATCGTCTTTCGGATAATTTTCTAAAGTAATCCGAGGTAACGGGCCACAATAATCCGTTGGACTTTTGCATACGTACTCAGGCTGTGGCCACTTCTCCCAGTTCTGATTTAAATTAACAGTACCTTGCATTAAATCCACATTAAGCATGTAGCCATAGTCACGGTCCTCTAAGAAAGTAATGTACTGAATTGCCAAGTCATGGAATTTATCCAAATCAATTAAACCAAAACTTAACAAACTGATGATTCGACTAGCAATTCCCGTGCCTTTTTGAACAGGTGGTTTGCGCTTTAAAACCGGTTGGCTTTTGGCCAACATTGAGGAAATATCCTTACCTTCGTACACAAAATTATAACTTTCAGGAACCGGGTCGGGGTTTATTGGCGCAGGGGCAGGCATGGCCATCTTATCGTTAGAATCCGGGGACATGTTAGTGCTAGAGCCCATTGAAGCAGACATGCCTGGTTCGGTCGAAGTTCCGTTTTCTGCAGCAGGCTTACTATTACTGTTTAACTTTGCTGCCTCGGTTGCGTTTACGATAGAGACTTTATGCAGGTCTCCAAAAGATTCCTCTGGGGCTTCGGCAACATCAAACTTTCCAGATAGAAGCTGATTGGCTTCTTTGGCCGCTGGGCTTTGAAACAATGGTTTGTCGGTCCGGTTTTGGATGTACCAAAAACCACCGGCAGCAACTACGATCATAACTACGAGCGCAGAAGCTAAAATTTTATTTATAAACATGGCTGTAAAATTAGTTGATAAATTATTAGATGTATGTGACGGCGACATTTGCGCGGCCTGATACTGCACATCCTCACGCAGCTGCCTAAAGAACTGTTCGTTCATTGGAATATTCGGGCGAGACTGCAAGAGCCGTTGGACTGTTTTTCGGGCTTGTGAATCGTTCGGATCCAACCCTAACTCAGTCAAGATTTGTGTGAGCTGTTCGTTGTTTAATTCTGTCATAAAATTTAGTTAAGGATTAGAGCCAAAATAAATGGCAAGACCAAAAGGTGGGAGTGTTTTTGTAATTGGAGAATGATGCGCGAGAATTGCATCTTTAGACTGCCTTCGGTTTTTCCGGTAACGGCCGCGATTTCCGCGTAAGGCATTTCTTGCCACAAGCGCATGGTAATTAATTCTTGTGCTTCCGCTGGCAAAGTCATGAGCAATTTATGGAGCGCTTCGTTAGTGAGAGTTTGTCCAGTTTCTGCTTCTAAATTAATACCGCTTGCTAAATCGAAGTGAGCATCAATATTATCTGTGGGTTTTTGTTTGCGATACTCATCTATAAGCAGGTTGCGAGCTATCTGGTACAGCCAGGCTTGGAAAGTTCCCTTGGATTCGTTAAAGGTACTAATCTTATTCATCACCTTTAAAAATACCTGACTGGTAATGTCTTCGGCCAACTGTTGGTCAAAAGTCCGGAAGTAAAGAAATTTGTAGATCTTTTCCACGTAGCGGTCGTAAAGATACACAAACGATTCCATCTCACCTGCTTTGCAGGCAGCTATAATTTTTGATTCTGTAATTTCCACAATTAAATTGTATCACGAATATAAGGGGGTGCGAGAAACTGGGTTTCTGCTATATATACGCCTGTTTACGGGAAAAGTAACATTAAAAAAACCTGCTAGGTTAGCAGGTTATTTATCGAATTCAGTGAAGTTTGAATTGGGCTCTAGTTCACTTATGGGCTGGTTTGATGTTGGCAGGTTAGACGACTGGCCTGGTATCTGTTTTGTTTGGGAAGCGAATTTATCAACAGTTTGGAAAAAAATTACTCCATAAGTAATTGGGATAACTATCACAAAAATCCATAACAAATTGTTAGCCAATTCGCCATCAACTCCAAATTGGTACATTGCCATCAGTAATGCATTAATGCAAAGCAAAGGGACTAATATACCAAAAAAGGCAATTTTGACCGCTAGCTTGAAAGGATAATAAGATGGTTGGTTCATTAAAATTATTCTTTTCTTAATAAGAAGGTGGCCACAATATAAATATCATCATCAATACTCCCCAAAATGCGCCGAAGCCTAAAGCGGCAATAAGTAACAGCAGCATAAATACAGACAAATACGTAAATCCCTTTTTCCCAGCAACCTTTCCATGTACAGCCAGGAAAACATGTAACGCTATAACTGGTAAAAGTATAATGACTATCCCCAGCTCCATTAAATGGAGCCTAACTATTGCTTCAAACATGCCATAATTGTATCACGGAAACCATGCTGTGTTAATATGTTACTAATTGGTGAATTTAAAATGACCACTCAAATTAATGCATTCTTGAAACTAGTTGGAGCAAGAGAAGCAGTAGATGGACTGATTGTCTTGCTATTGGGATACTTCCTACACAACTCAACTGCACACAGTAGCCCGGTCCTAGGTATTTTAATTCTGCTTATAACAGTTTTCTTTATTCACACCATAAATGATATCTACGATTATAATATCGACCTAGCCAACCACCGGAATAAGCCACTAACGCAAGGGTTAATACCCCTAATATTCGCTCGATATCTAGCTGTCTACCTCTTCTTGGCTTCGGTACTTTTGGGAGTGGTGGTTCCGTGGTTTATATTCAAGGAATATTTATACATAGCTCTGACGTTTCTGATGTTAGCAATTGGGTTTTGCTATTCATATCCAAAATTCGAGTTTTCCAAAAATCCGTTTTTAGCAATTGTGTCCATACTAATTGGCTCAATCATAGTTCCCTACTATCTAGGGATTTACGCCAGATTGGGAAGCACTAGCATAACGTCAACAGATGTAGCGGTAGTTTCCGGATTGTTACTGATTGCTTTCGGCCGAGTAATTCTTAAGGACATTCGAGACCGCTTGGGAGACCACGCCCACGGCCGCAGCTCCTTAGCGATAATATTAAAAACAAAAAATTTACTGCTCCTAAGCTGGGCGGCACTTAGCGTGGGTGCAATGTTAATACTACTAGCTCTATCAAAAATTTCTGAGCAAAATTATTGGTATGTATTTTTAACCATACTCTTCTCTTTGTATACTGCGGCAGCTATGTTTGAACAATCAAAAATATCAGAACAGGAGCAAATATCAACGATTCGCAAAGTTCAAATAAAAATTTACATGGCTACGAGATTGTACCTGGTAATTATTCTGATGAGCCTATACCTATCGCAAAGATAGCTTGGGTTGAATTATCGATGTTTTATACAAATGTGGCTTGTGGGGTTTCAAGCGAATGATTCTTGGGTTAATCCCTGCAGCCTTTAGATCGCGACGCAAGCCTTTTACATAGGCGGTTTGGTCGTAACCAAGCGCAATAATATCTGGGTGAAGTCTAACAATTGGCGGAATGTGGTCACCAATAGCTCCAAGCACAGCTTTATCTACCTCTGGCAAAGCTTTAATTTGAGCTAGTCGTTTTTGTTCGTTCGCCATTGGTAGCTTGTTTTTTATACGATGCACGTTTTTATCCCGGGCCAAAGATACTATTAAATAAGCTTTGCCCGGTGGTTTTACCAAAGCACGAGCCTGTTGAAAAAAATGTTTGTGGCCCGGGTGAATCATATCAAAGGTACCGAAAACCATGACCCGGGTTGTTTTTTTAAACGCCACGACTCACCAATGCCTTAATAAACGTAACATCATCTTTATGGAAAAAGCGAAGAGCAAATAAAGAAAGACCATAAACTACCACTCCGATTACGATTGCTCCCACCAAAGGCCAATCGCGAATAAACCATACCACTACCCCCATCATGACGGCTGCGCAAATTGGTCGCCAGATTAAACTGAAGAAATGAAAATCTGTAATCTTTTTTCGTACAAAGTAAAAATAGAAAACTCCTTGCAAAAATTCTGAAACTAAAGTCATAATCGCGGCGCCTTCGATTCCAATTCTCGGTAGTAGAATTATATTACCAACTATGTTCACCAAAACATTCACACCAGTAATCACCATTGCCCATTTAGTAAGCTGAGAAATAACTAAAGAGTTAACCACAATGTACATAAATAATATTGATGGCGCCCAGACGAGGATAGCTAAAACTGTTGCTGCCGAAGTGAACTCAGGACTAAGGATCCCAATAATCTGTTTTGAAAGCAACATCCCGCCCATACCAATCGGTAAAGCCAAGGCCGCCATGAATCGTAAATATCTTTCGAGGATGGTACGAATTTCTCCAAGCTTCCCCTCAGCCATGAGTGAAGAAAAGAGTGGGTACAAAGTATGTGAAACCACCGCTGGGAAAAAAGCTAGTAAATCATAAAACTTATAGGCAGCTGAGTACAAACCCGTCTGGGTGTACCCTAAAATTTGCTTAATCAAAACCACATCGATCCGATTATACACGGTACTAAACCCTACCAACAGAGCGAATGGTAACGCAGCAATCAAAATCGTCTTGATTAATTTTTTATCTAGGGTGCGTAGGCCGTGTAAAATTTCTGGTTTACCAATGTGTTTTTTAACAAAGTGGTAATAGATAACCACCGCCAAAGTTGCATAAATAAGTTGTTGGAAGGTTAGCATAACGATCCCCCCACCGACTTTAATGGTGATTAAGATCATGGCCACGTTAATAGCTGAACTGAGAAAGTTTAGAAACGCGGCTTTCTTTAAATCATAAAACACCGTGATAATAGCCAGGAACGGATAAGTTAAACCATGGATGGCCACACCCAACCCGGCCACTGTTATAGCCTTGATAACTACCGGATCATAGCCATTAATCCTAGCAACTGCGACCATGGCGCCATAAACAATGACCACCATCAACAGTTCCACTGCTAAAAAATTGTGAAAATATTTTTTAGCTTGGCTTCGATCCTCGCTAACTTTTTTGATAATGTACTGCTGAATGCCGAAATCAATTACTACGCCAAACAAAGTCACATACGACAACACAAACTGAAATTGACCGTAACGATAGGGCCCTAAGTAACTAGTTAGGAGTAAATAAGCTAAAAACAAAAGGATCAGGGAAATGATCCTTGAAACTGACAACCACAAAATGTTTTTCGAAGGGCTCGACATTCAGCTTATTGTGTCAAAAGCGAACCTTTTGGATAGCTATCTACTTCTGCCTGAGGTAAAATATTAACTTGAGCAGGAGTAATACCTCGTGCTGTAAACGCAGCTGCAGACAAAGGCCGAGCTACACTTGAACTAATAATATAAACGTCTGCTTTTTTGTCACTCTTAAACACTGTGCCTTCTTTTGGCAGCACTGGAGTTCCGTCTGGTAAATTTTTGATGGTGTCTTCACCGAAACTGAAATCTGGAGTAATGTTTTTTTGCTTGGCTACAAAAGACGAAATTGATCGTTTCTTACCATCGGTGTACCAATACAATTGATGGGTTTTCTTGTCCTCAAAAAATGTATTGTTGGCTGGCAAAGGGAATGGTCCTAACGGCAAGGCGTCGATTTCCGCCTGAGTGAGTTCGTAAACATTGCTCAATGAAAAGCCGCGATTACGGAAAATCTCTCCGTCCATCGGTTTTTTCTGACCATCTTCGTAAAAATAAACAGTTGCAGAGTTAAAACTCTTTACCAAACTCCCTGACTTAGGCAAAACTAAACCATCTTTCGCATAACCATCAATCACAGTGTCGGCCACAGTGAGCATGTTCGCTGCTGCTCCGTACTGCTGGAAAGTAGCGTATGTAAATAGCTTGAGTTTGCCATTGGTTAGCAAATAAACATCTGGCCTGGACGTGCCCTTTAGAACCGCGCCGTCTGTAATAGCAATTTGTTCGCCGGTTGTGTATTTATCAGCATCAGAACTGTTAGCATCAATTGCATCAGCAATTTTTAAACCACGGCTCTTAATATTCTCTTCACTAATTGGTCGCTTCTGGTTGGCTAAAAACAAATAATATTTAGTGCCAACTTTAATTAAAGTATTATCTGGAACTGGGTAGAGGCCGCCATCAGAATATTTATTGAACGTGCTTTTGCTAACTTTTTTTGCCTTGGATACTTTTAGATCGTTGGCCTTGGCCACGAATGGCAAAACCTTGTACCGAGTATTATTCTCCACCACATACACATCACCAGTCGAGGAGGTTTTAACCAAACCGTTCACACTACTGCCTGAGTCGCTGGACTTACCGCCAAACCACAGCTTAAAGAATCGCCAAAAATTATAATTCCCATTAAAAACATGTGGGGTGTAGCGGTAAAGCGCAGCAGTGGCCGCGTTTGAAAGAGTGACCGTCTGATTTGCCTCAACCCCTTCGTAATTTCCAACTGTATTACCCAAAGTAATAGTGTCTCCAACTTTTGAGGTCGCACCATTATACCAAGGGCCACGACCGCCTGGGGTTTCAAATGATTTCATCAAAGATTTTGCAGCACCTAAGTAACGATTATTTTCTGCATCAACTCCACCAAAGAGTTGAAAATAAAAACCGCGATAGATGTCGCCGCAAGGTTGACTGTCTGGACAGCCAAAACCCATAGCAAAATCTAAGGCGCGCTGGAGTTGTTCTGGAGTTGCATTCTGACGCCCAGTAATTAAACTTTGTTCTTTGTTAAGAGTGACTAAAATAACTTGCGGGTTTAAGCCGCTAGATTTAGCAGCATCAAAAATTAACTGCGCCGCAGTCCTTGGTGAGGTTGATGATGCGCCTGGATCTTCCAAAGTTTCCTTTAAAGTTTGATTGCTAACTGGTTCCTTCAATTGGGATATAAATGAATCGCTGGTGTTTGCTAAAACACTGTTTTTGCTATCTAGAAACTTCTGAATATCAGAAGCAGTCATAGTTTTGGAATTGGAAAAAACCTTATCATCAATAAGTTTGTTAGGGTTGAATCCAGACTGAACTGGCTCAGCAGCTAAAACTGCAGCGGGGTTAGATAAGGAGGAAAAAAATAAACCCCCGATAATTAAACTGTAAATTAAAAATGATTTGTGTTTCTTCATAAGTAAATAATTGCGAACCTATTATTTTAGACGGCTAAACTTTGCTGTTATTACAATATAAGATTTCGAGGTGAAAATCAACTGCACTATGTATTACAAAACATATGGGTCGCCATGTGGAAATTTAGCAACATCACCATCTGGAAAATAAATAATAGGCAGCGCGTTCAATCCACGGTTGACGAAAAATTCATAGTTGATCGGATGAATGATTCCGTTGACTGTCCAATAAATAGTTGGGTTGGTTTTGCCTCGAACGATCGTTCCATCTGGAGGGGCTAAGAAACTACCTTCAATCCACGACCCAACCTCAACGTTGGTCAAAGTAACAATATCGGAAAACTTAAATCCACGCATAGAAAAAACCTGCGCTGTTAATGGTCGGCGCAAACCATCTTGCATATAATAGACAGCGCCTTCATTTGGACTCTTCACCAGTGTACCGTCTAACGGCTCTGCATATGACCCCTCTGGAAAATCCTCTAACTCTGAAAGTGGAACTATTTTTATTTTCGCACTTGCAAATCGCTGTCCTTTAACAAAGGGGCTGATCGGCTGTCTCTTACCGCCATTAATATAGAAATATTCTGATGTTCCTTTAACCTGAATGACATCACCATCAGCAAGATCCGCAAACTTTGCCTCTAAACTCTTTGCAGCATTAATACGACCCCCGCCTAGATAACCAGCGCAAGACTGGTCACCACACTGGCTTAAATTAAGAGCATCGATACTGTCTGCAGTGCCGATAATACGGTCTCTAATCTGTCGATTAGTGGCCCTTGGAAATACTGAACGAAGCAATCCCGCCTGAGCACTTACAAACGGCACTGCTAGTGATGTACCAGAGGCGTAAGCGTAAGCATCGGGGGCTTCGCGGCCTGTAGTTGGATCATGGTTAACAGTGGACAAAATGCGCTTGCCTGGAGCGGAAACATCTACACAAGCCTTTCCGTAATTAGCAAACGATGGCTTGAGGTCATTGCTGTCTGTGGCAGTTACACCAATCACCATGTTCTGACCATTATCATCACAAATCGGAAACACTGGATCTTTATCGAGGTTCCCTCCAGTAATAGCAACATCATTGCCAGCCGCTGCAACAATCACAACATTTTTATTAAAGGCATAAGTGATGGCACTTGCTAACACAGTATCGTGACCAAATCCAATACCACCCAAAGAAAGATTAATTACATCGGCATTATGGTCGGCGGCCCAAACAATAGCTTCAGAAATTTTTGATGAACTGCCGCTGCCACTAGAATTTAAAGCTTTAACCGCCATTAAAGAAACACCGGAGGCCGCACCAGCAATACCAGTTTTGTTATCTGTCGAAGCGGCAATTACTCCTGCTATTAGTGTACCGTGGCCGTTATCGTCTGAGTTCCCACCAGCAACAAGAGTTTTTTTGGTGATAGTGTTGTACCCGCCAACAAACTTAGTGTGCTCGAAATCTTCGTGCGTACCATCAATGCCCGTATCAATCACCGCTACTACAGTGCTGCGCTTCCCCAGGCTCGTTTCCCAGGCAGTGATAAAATTTGCTTTTACCAATCCCCACTGCTTATCTACATTAACAGCATTCTGGGTAAAAAATGGGTCGTTAGGTAATACCTTTTTGGCTTTGCCAGAAGTTTTGATTGCAGAATCTGTTATGGGATCGTTGGCGTCCAGATATTGGTACAACCCTTCGAAGGTTTGGCGCAGAACTTCTAGTGAAGATGTTGAACTAAAAGTATAGGTATTAGAAAGGATATCACTTTGGGCATTAATGAATACCGGCTGAATATTGGTAATGCCTGGTAAGGCTTTTAGGATTTGAGCGTCGGATGATTTTAATTTGATTACGAAATCATGGCGTACAGCTGCAACTTGTTTGTCTGCAGCTTTGGCAGGCATAGCAAAAAACCCACTTCCGACAATGGAAGTGGCAGTTAAAACACATACCAATAATTTTAGTTTTAGTTTTAACATTTGTTGATGAATAGATTAGGCTGGTCGTTTCGCAGTGTAACGACCCGACATTGAACGAACTTTTATTTTTAATAAATCTATAAGAGATTCAATATAAGCTTTTAAAGGCACGTGCCCGCCGCCATGCTCTGTCCAAGACACACCGACTTCTTTAATTTTGTAGCCACGAGCATTGGCAACAGTAAGTACTTCCATATCAAAACCCCACCGAGGCACAGTCACAAAAGGGAAAATATCTTTTGCTGCTTTTGCTGTGAAAGCTTTAAAGCCAAGCTGGGTATCTTTAATCCCTGGTACGGCCAAAAACTGAATCAGTAAGTTACTCATACGAGACAAAATAATTCTATAGAGGGGCTGGTGAACTTTAACCAAATCCGGGTTCGTATAGCGTGATCCAATTACTACGTCGTAGCCTTGATCGAAGTAAGGCAAAAACTTTTCGATTTCCGAAATTGGGGTAGCATTATCTGCGTCCATAAACATAACAATGTCGCCCTTGGCAGATTCCAGGAGGCCAGCTTTTACCGCTGCGCCCTTGCCGGGATTTTTTACCAAGACCACCGAAGACTTTTGCACAGTAGTTGCTTCTAACTTTTTAACGACTTCGCTGGTACGATCCTTACTATTATTGTCGATAACGATTATCTCATAGTCGTACTTTTGCTTTTCGAGATAATGATCAACGCTCTTAAGGGTGGCGGTAATCCGTTTTTCCTCATTGTAGGCCGGAATTACCACAGATAATTTTTTCATTTTTTTAGAGTTTTACTTGCCATTAGTATAGCAAATTCTGGTTGATAGATAAAAATGGGTATGAAAAAAGCAGGCAATCATTGAAGATTGCCCGCTTTTGCTAAGGGTTCATGAAGTACAGGATCGGCTACCTAACAACACGAACTCGACGTGTCTGGGTATTGATTGTTTTCCGAGTTGAGGATGGTCCGTTGTTTCGTTCAATCGCGAAAACAGTTGTATTAAGATTGTGGCCGAGGGTGCGTGATTTGCACTCTTTGCCATCAAATTTCAACACGGCTGTATTGCCTTCCCATTCCAGCTGACAACCGCCTACCTTACCGCCATTCCCTCTTTTGAAAACCTTATTCTCTCCATCGCAATAAGCGCGGACAGCATTGGGTGAAGGATTAACGGCCTGAGCAACACGATTACCACCTGCCGATATAGCTGCATCAATTGCGCAGTCCCTAAGGGACTTATTTATAATCCCCGAGATTGTGCAAGCAATTCCTGCCGAAACAGCAGTGCCCTTAAGCCCACCAGTTAAGCGTTCCTTGCCAGTTGTGACCTCGACAAGTTTAGTATCATCCGGGCATTCCGGGCAATCCTTCTCGACAAGTTTGTCCTTATACACGATCTTATCCTTAAACTCGATCTTTTCCTTTGTTACCACCTTTGAGGGTGGAACGAGGATGCGATTTTTGAAAGTTCGTTTACCGTCTTTAAGACATTTATCAAGATAACCAACTTGTGGATTCCTGTCGCCGTTCAGAGTCCAAACGTCGGCATCGCCGTCGAGAACAGAAAAACAAAACTGCGTTTTATGATGCTTATTGCCTGGTCTCTCATTCCAAACACCAACTGTTGCCCAGCCGGCATTACGAACCTTGTTTGGCCCCATACCGTCGAGCGACGACTCATCAACGTACTCATCAAGGTCAGAATTCTCCAGGAGATCCTGAACGTCTTGAGGCAGCTGGTCGATGTCCACGCAAGTGCCAAGGCTTATCGCCCGACGCTTGTCTTTAACGATTTGAGCATTCGCAACATCAGCGAAAGCAATGAAAATGAACGCAACGAAAAGAAGTGAAATATACTTCATGATTTTTAATTAAACCCCCGATTTGAAAATAGTATGTGCAAAATTTCTACACCGCGTTAAAGCGGTTGCAGCACGCTGCTGCCACCTTGCGGTGCCGCCCAACAACTATACAAGCTTGTTAGACAGATCAGTGCTCACCAAACGCTCGACTAAGTAAATATTTCGAGGTGATGAGCAATAATCTATCTGTCATAACTGAACTCAACTATGACCAAACAGTATAGCACAAAAGCCATGTCTTGTCAATAGCTGATGATTTCCCTATCAAAACAGAGGAAATCATATTATTTTATGCCTATACAGCATATAAAGCAACAATAAAAAGCCTCATATTTATGAGGCTTTTTATATTATTAGAGTATTATTGGCTAGTTTGGACTAATTTTGCGAACAAAACTAGACGACGCGCTGTAGTTCCCACTGGCCAGCAAGTAGACAAAGCCACCATGGAATCAGCAGTATTCACAAACTGGGCCTGATCGTTAGCAGCAAACTCTCCTCGACCAGTAACCACATAGTCATAGCGAACCTTTTGGCCATTATTTAAAGTAGCCGTGATAGTAAACGAAGTACCATCAGTTACATTTCCCAAAATAGCAAAGACTTCTTTGTATGCACTCTTATCCCAAAGGTACCCGCTCGAGTGACCAGAAATATAACTAGTCCCCAACTGTCCAGGCAAAGCAGTGCCTGGATAGTGCACCACGCCATTCTTTAAATCTTTGTCAAAATCTTTCACATCCTTAGTCCAAATGAGAGGCACGGAAATGTTATTCGCCGGAATGTCTAAGTGTCCTGGGATAGATTGATTAATATCGCTTCCGGGATTGATGTTACCTGCCGAAGGTGAATTCGCCTGCTGAGCTGCGTTATGAGCAATCTCATTGTTCTGGGTTTCATTGGCAGGATTGTTCGCTGTTTCCTTAAGCGTGTTCGGATCTATGTAATAAGGAGAGTCTTCGTTTACATATTGTGCAAACTTAGTTACACCACGATTCAACGCTGCCGCGGTAATGCGGTTGCTGACTAACTCTTTGCTAATGTATTTATCAACTAATTCTTTTTGCTTGTCTGTGAAAGGCTTACCGGTCCAAGGGTTAATTCCTTCAGCTACCAACTCGCCATCGGGCTTACTGGTACCGCGAGTACTGTAAACTTTTGGATTTAAATCCAACAAATACTTTTCAAAGTTAGACAAACCATTCCCCGAAACATCGGCATCCATAGAAATAATCGCATCATCATTTACCGCGAAAAAGAATTGCGACATCCATTTTAAATATTCTTCTTTCTGGTCACTCTTCAGTTTTTCCAAATCCTTATTGGAAGAGCTGGTCACCTTTTCTAGGGTGATGCTGTTGGTTTTGAAAACACTAGTAAATGAAAAGTCGCTAAAATAGAAAAAGTACAACCCTAAACCGATCGCAAAAATTACCACGTAGGGAGCGATTGATTTTACTAACCACAGAACGAAAGCATAGCCTTCGTTGCCTTTGTCTGCAGCAGGCCCAAGAATTTGCTCCACTGGTCCAGCTGGGCTGGGCGGAGTATTTGGTGATGTCTGCGAAGGAGCTTCTGAATCTTCTCCTGGTTCTTCTAAAGTATCTAAAAACGGCAGGTCTGGTGGCAGCTCCCCAATCTGTTGCGCCTCTACAGATTTCGAATCACTATTGGCTGAAAGATCGATCGACGGTGACAGTTCGCCTTCCTTACTCCCCATATTCAAAAACTCACGCATAGAATCGCTAGCAGCCATGTGTTTTTTATCGTCTTGATTGTCTGGTGAATTAGCCATAACTGTTTTAAGTATATCACAATTTTAATAACCAGTTATTATAATGATATTTTTTGGTTTTGTCAATCGATACTGCTCAATATGCTATGAGATTTTTAATTTTCAATGGGAGCCAATTTTTGCTAAAATACAGGAATGAAATTACTGATTACTGGCGGTGCCGGCTTTATTGGCTCTAATTTTGTGCATCACTGGCGCAAACACTATCCCAACGACGAAATCGTTGTTTTAGACAAACTTACTTATGCTGGCAACAGAGCTAACCTTGACCCACACAACGACTCCATCACTTTTATTGAAGGTGATATTACAGATCCAGACGTTGTTCGCCGAGCCATGTCCGGCTGCGATTGCGTAGTACACTTCGCCGCAGAAAGCCATGTCGACCGAAGCATTCATGATCCATTTCTTTTTACCCGCACAAACGTATTAGGAACTCATGTGTTGTTAGAAGTGGCTCGCGAACTGGGCATAAAAAGATTCCACCATATTTCTACTGATGAAGTTTTCGGCCATATCCCTTTAGAAGAAGATTGGAAGTTTACCGCGGATACAACCTACAAACCCAATAGCCCCTATTCGGCCAGCAAAGCCGGAAGTGATCACATGGTGAGAGCTTACCACAAAACTTATGGCTTACCGGTTACCATCAGTAATGCCAGTAATAACTTTGGTCCGCGGATGTATCCAGAAAAGTTTATCCCGCGCTCTATCGCCCGCCTTCTGAACGGCAACAACATTCGCGTTTATACACCAGGCAATCAAGTTCGTGATTGGTTACATGTTAATGATCATTGCCGAGCAATTGAATTAATTCTATTGAAAGGTGAGCCAGGCCGAACTTACACTGTTGGCGGGATGACTGAAGGAATTAAAAATGAAGATGTTGCCAAATTAATTTTAAAACTAATGGACTTGCCAGAGAGTCGCATTGAATATGTAACTGACCGGCCTGGACATGATCAAAAGTATGACGTTGACTGGAGTGTAATAAAAAACGAACTCGGTTGGGAGCCATTGCATAACTTTGAAGAATGGCTAAAACAAACTATTGAATGGTATATTGCCAACCAACACATTTGGCAGGCACTGGCTGAAGAAAGTGAGGCACTGTACGCCAAGCGAGGCGAAGCAGTAGTGAACAAAAAATAACCCATCAACAAATTAACTACAAAAATATGAAAGTACTAATATTCGGCCGAGGGCAACTTGGCCAAGCCTATGAAGAATACTACCTAGAAAAAGGTGAGGAAGTGGCCATCGATCAAGACGTGGACATACGCAATTTTGATCAAGTTAGTAGCGCCATTGCAGACTTTCAACCAGACGTTGTCATTAATTGCGCTGGTAAAACCAACTTGGACTGGTGTGAGCAGAATCAATTAGAGTGCTTCGATGTTAATACTTTAGGCTCTGATACAATTGGGCGAGCTTGCCAAGAAGCAGGTGTTTATCTAGTGCACCTCTCAAGCGGCTGCGTGCAAGAAAGTCAGTCAGCAGATATTGTCCACACTGAGGATGACCCAGCTCATCCTTTGGCCTTTTACTCTTGGACAAAAGTCTGGGCAGAAAATTTGCTTATGGAACGCGCTGCACGCCAAGGGCTAAAAGTACTCCTACTTCGCGGCCGACAGCTTATGAGTGCCAAAGCAAATAAACGAAATGCTTTAACAAAGCTTTTAACCTACAACAAATTCATTGATACAGCTAATTCGATGACGATTGTTGAAGACTTAATAGAAGTAACGGATAAATTAATTGGTCTTCGAGCAGAAGGACTCTACAATATTACTAACCCAGGAATTATGACCCCATTCCGCTTGGCACAGCTGTTAAAAGAATTGGTAAAACCCGATATGGAAATTAGCATAATCTCCAAAGATGAGTTGAATGCCATGACTCTTGCCACGCGCGTTGACTGCGTGCTAAATACATCAAAATTAAAAGCGCTCGGTATTGAGTTGGAAGAAATCGAATCCCGATTGCGTCGCCTACTCCCAGAATTCAAGGCCAATCTCGAACGTGCCCAAGAAATTCTTGAAGAAACGCAACAAGAAACAGATTACAAATTAAGTCTAGTGAAATAATACATAAATGAAAGGCATCATTCTTTCCGGAGGCTTAGGAACAAGGCTATATCCCCTAACCAAGGTAACATCGAAGCAGTTGTTGCCAATTTATGATAAGCCAATGATCTTCTATCCAATTGAAAAATTGGTCGAAGCCGGCGTTAGAGAAATTTTAATTATTGTTGCTCCGGATCATTGCGGCGACTACATGCGCGTATTAGGCTCTGGTAAAGATTTTGGTGCAAAATTTACCTATGAAATTCAGGACAAGCCTGATGGCCTGGCGCAAGCCTTTATTATAGGCGAAAACTTTTTGGACGATGGCGATAACGTCACTCTTATTTTAGGTGATAATATTTTTGAAGATTCCATTACCGATGCAATTACAAACTTTCAATCTGGGGCAACAATTTTTGTAAAAGAAGTGCCGGTCGAGGAGCGCAGTCGATTGGGTAACGTAATCTTAGACAAAGATAATAAAGTTTTGGATATTGAAGAAAAACCTATGCATCCCAAATCACCGTATGCCCAAACTGGAATCTACATTTACGACAATCAGGTTGTTGGGGCAGCTAAGGGACAAAGACCATCTGCTCGCGGTGAACTAGAAATTACTGATTTAAATAACTGGTACCGCGAAAAGGGCATCTTAAAAGCTGAGATTATGAAAGGGGCCTGGATTGACGCTGGTACAATAGAATCTTATCATGAGGCAAATGTCTGGAGGCGTGAACAAGCAAACAAGCCAAAACCAGTCAGTACTCAAACTACTTTTGGAGTTTAACAATATACTATGGGCCAAAAACCAATTCCGTTCGAGGAGTACAAAGCTATCTACTCAAAAATAACCCGACTGACTGTAGATATAGTCATTCGCGGTAAGGACGGAGTTGTTTTATTGCTCCGCAAAAATGGTGGCTGGGAAGGGCTTTGGCATTTTCCTGGAAGCATGGTGTTCTTTAAAGAAACTCTTGAGGCAGCAGTAATACGAACAGCGCTAGAAGAAACTGGATTAGAAGTTAACAACTTATCATTTTTGGATCATATGTATTTTCCGGAAGAGGAAAAAGAACGAGGCTACGGTTATACAATTAGTGCGACATTCATGTGCGATGTAGTTTCTGGGACCCTGAAACATGATGAAGACTCTTCAGCCATCCAGGTATTCAAAGAAATCCCTGAAAATATTGTTCCTGAACATGGCGACCTACTCCGTAAACATTGGGATAAAATTAAAACCGCGTGGTAAACGCGGTTTTTAAAAACTCAAAATATTATTTACTAATCGCTTTATCGGTTTTGAAATGATTAATAACCAACTTTAAATAGTAACGTGCCCAAATTCCGAAATAAACTAAACCATTCATAATGAAGCTGCTCTTGTGGTAATAGTACTTTTTATAATAAATCCACATGGCGTTATGGAAGTGGAACAAAGAAAACTTTGATGCTTTCTTAGATGACTGACCCTTAAAGTGATAGGAATAAGTTTTAGGATAATACCAAACTTTATATCCAGCTTGGCGAACCCTGCGACACAGATCGATATCTTCGCCGTACATAAAGAAGCTTTCGTCGAAGCCAGTAACTTGGCGTAAGCAATCTTTAGTCATCATCATATAAGCACCAGAGATACAATCAATCTCAGTTTCCTCGTCAAAGCCTTTGTCTAAAACATTGTAACCACCAAAGGTTTTTGGAAAAATGTATTGCAAACCACTTAGGCGGTAAAAAGACACGCGTGGGTCTGGTTCACTACGGCGGCAAGCCAAATCTACTTCCCCATCGCCCTTAATAAGTTTGCATCCTGCCATACCAACATTTGGATGTGCCTTCAAGAAATTGATCATGACTTCAAAGTTGTCTTCTGCAACCTTAGTGTCCGGATTAAGTAGTAATACATATTCTCCTTTCGCAATTTTAATACCGCGATTATTTCCCTTGCCAAAGCCTTCGTTAGTATTCTCAATCAAGGTTGTTTTAGCGGCAATTTCTGGGTTGCTCAAATACTTTTCGCGGATCATTTCCACGGTGCCGTCTTTAGAATCGTTATCAACAATAATTACTTCGTAAGAGTATTGAGTTTTAGAATTAAAAACCGCCTCGAGTGTGATGTCGACGTTGTCCTTACATTTATATGGAACGATGATTATGCTTAAATCCATTGGTGTGAATTATTTATAAATATTAATTAATGAGCATTGATTCAAATTCTTCTACGGGGATTTTTCGGGATTTTTGAATGGCTTTGCGTTTTTGCCACATTGACGGCAGGAGCTTAAAAAGCTGGGGCAATACCTTTAATGTAGCAGTTTCAAACAATAAAATATAGCCGAACATGAAGATCTCTCGCGCAAAGAATTTTAGGTAAAATCGAGGAGTATTTTTTAAAAATAAGAAAATGTGGTTACGGTAATTTAGCTGCCTCACCCAAGGACTAATTTTATTATGGAACTTAATGTAAGAAAATAACTTTTTATACCCACCCTTACTCGATCCTGCTGCACGTCCATGCCAAGCCACAGCTTTGGGCACGAAAACACACTTCAGCCCTGCGTTCGTCATGCGCATACCAAGATCAACATCTTCCCAGTAGGAATGAAAGTCTTCATCAAAATATTGCGAGCGGCCATCTGCGCCAATTGTCTTAACTGCTTCTAGCGCTGATTTTCGATACATTGGTCCCGCACCAGATACTGCTAAAACTTTTGTTAAGCTGTCGTATTGACCTTTGTCTACTTCGTGCTGACCACGGTCGCGGCCCCGACCACTTTTACTAAACACCACGCCAGTGGTATCTATAATATCTAAAGGTTTGTTGTTGTCAAAGTCGTAACGCAAAAGTTTTCCAGTTGCTGCGCCTACAGCGGGATCTTCAAAGGCCTTCAACATTTCTTCCACGTAAGTTGGCGCCATAATTAAATCTGGATTTACGAGTTGAAAAAACTCGGAATCACTTTTTTCAAAGTACTCATTATGCCCGCGGGAAAAACCAATATTAAAACCTGGGTCAATAATTTTTACTTGTGGAAATTTCTCTTGAATAAGTTCTTTGCCGCCATCTTCATTGCCAGAAATTACAGCAACCATTTCAATATCTTTATAGGTTTGATTAAGCGCTGCAGCAAACACCCGCTCAATGAATTTGCGGCTGTTCCAAACCACCTGAATTAACGTTACCTTAGCCATATTGGCTTGATTATAGCAATTTTTTGGATATAAAAAAAGAAGGCACAAAGTCGTTTGATTGACTTTGTGCCCAAATAGGTTGACCGAACTTGCTAAGCATTTATTGAAGACGTAGCAGGTCAGCGGAAACGCGCGAGAAGATCTCGACGAGGTGAGAGTTGCACTCCCCTGCACGAATAGCCTCGACCAACTCTGCCCGGGTGAAAATTCTCTCCTTATCACTGAGCGTTATATCCCGTATCGAGGGGATCACCGTGAACCCGATCTGATTGACCTTGTTCCTAAAACGTCCTCCGTCCTGAACCTGATCAAACAAAATTGCGGTTTTGATCAGTTCGTGCCGCGGCGGCGCGTTACCGCCGTGATCTTTTCGAGCATTGGACAAACTCATCTGAGCAGATGGCCCTAAAAGAATATAATTTTTATCTGGCGGATTGCCGGGCTCCTCGCGGATACTGACCAAAAAGAGCTCAGAGTCGTTATCTCTTCCCAAAACCGCGATTCCGCCTTCTGGCAAATCTCGGATTAAAGGTTGGAACCAGCCGCCGACCTCTCTGCCGTCAGTAGTAACTTGGACATACTCGACCTCGAAAAAACCTGAATCATCGCGTCGATAGGCCTGATGACCTGTGTAATCAGAATTACCGACGCCCCATTTGGATCGGCCGTCATCATCATCGGAAGCGTTCAGCTCCAGATTCAGATTATGATCGAACAAACGCATATTCCCTTTTTCGCGCTGCTGCCTAAGCCATCGCTGCCATTCCGTAACTGTGTCAACTGACATAATATTGTCTCCTTAGTATTTTTTATTATCACGAAAACAAGTAAGCTTGTTTTCAGATTTAAAAGAATACCATATTTACTTACACAAGTCAATCCCACGCAGGAAAACAAAAAACCACCCATTTGGGTGGCTTTTAAAAGATCAAATTAAATTTTCGTGATCTCGACTTCAGTGTAAGCTTGGCGGTGGCCAATCTTGCGGCGGTACTTACTCTTTGGCTTGTACTTTAAGACATCAATTTTCTTACCGCGGCCCTGCTTTAGAATCTTGGCTTCAACGGCTGCATCTTTGATGGCAGGCTTACCCAAAACGTAGTCTTTATCTGAAATAGTGGCGAGAACCTGGTCAAAAGTGATTTTGTCCCCGGCTTTACCTTCTAGCTTTTCAACTTGAATTTTTTCACCTTTGGCAACCAAATACTGTTTTCCGCCGGTGGCAATAACTGCAAATGACATAGATATATTGATTCTTATAAATTAAAATACCACATAATCTTATCGAAAATGCGGTATTTTGTCAAGAACTAAAGCTTAACCCTTTGAAAATGGAGCCACCTCTGTCATCTCAAGAATCATCTGGGAGTAAATCCTGAAATGTCTATCCCAAGCTTGCCTGGTCTTGAGTTTGTGGATCCTTTTACAAAACTGCTCAAAGGTAATTAAAATCGGGATTTTATCCTTTTTGTCCTTTGAACAATGGTGCTTCTCTGTCGGGTTAGCACCGTGCTTCATACAGATCCCTACCAATTTTGGATCCCAACATTTAATGGCCATAACCAATGGGACCTCGCATCGTGGTGTGAGATTGTTAATCAACTCGGGAAAAGTCTCTAACAAGTCACTCACTGAATCATATTTCTTATCATGCATCAAAATGGCAAGCTCCTGTAGAAGCTCATCTGCACTTCTCTTTGCTCTTTGAGTTTTCACTATTTGACCTCCAGGGAATTTTGTAACTGTGGAATACTAACAGAATTTTAACTCAAAGTCAATCGTTAATGGATTGTTTCCGTTTGTACGCATACAACACTCCCAATACCATTACGCCCATAATAGCAAAGAGAATTCCCAAGGCCACAAGCTTACCCATGCTTTGCAAAAACACCGCTGTAAAACCAAATCCTGCAGACAGTGCATATAGCAGCAACGCAATCTGTCTTTGGGAAAATCCTAAATCTATCATTTTAAAATGAATGTGCAATCGATCGCCACGAAACGGACTTTTTCGCGACCACAGTCTTTGTAAAATTACCCAAGCGACATCTAAAATTGGAATCCCCATAACCAGCAAAGCCGTGGCAATCTTCCCGCCCAAAATTACTGAGAGCACTCCCAAAATAAAACCAATTAAAGTGCTGCCGCCCTCACCGAGAAATATTGATGCTGGATGAAACGCATACACTAAATAACCAGCCAACGCCCCAACCAAAATAATTGCTAGACTCGCAGTAATTGGTTGCTGCACACTATCGGTTAACGACAGAGCAAACAAAGTCAGACCAGCGATTAGACCAATGCCAGCTACAAGTCCATCCAAACCATCCAAAAATTTTGTGGTAAACATCATGCCCAGCATCCACAAAAAAATAAAAATACCAGATGCAGGCACACCAAGTAAAGCGAAGTCTAAATTAATCGGCGCGCCAAATGGGTTGCTAATAAATTTAATTCCAACTCCAATTCCAGAAAAAACAACTATCAACGCAGAGATGGTTGGAAAAATCCACAAGATGTAAGGCGGAAGTTCGTATTTGTCATCTAAAAAACCACCGACCATTAACACTGCCCCACCCAAGAGCAAAGCCCATACAAATCGAAACGGCACAATGAGAGGATCAATTGCTCCAGCGTGCACATAAAGTAACATACCAAGAGCCACACTCAGAAAGATTGCCAAACCACCCAGCTTAGCAACTGTGTGAGTATGCAAATTACGCGGCGGCCTAGGCACATCAACTGCCCCGACTCGCTCCGCCAAAAAACGTACGATTGGCGTAATTAACACCGCCATTATAAACGCGAACAAGCCGAAGCCGAAGTAGCTCATTTTTGCCCTCCTGCTGAGCTTTCTGCGGCTTGCATTTCGCGCATTGTAGAAGCTGTTACTTCGCCTTTGCGGGCCTTTGGCGTTACGAAGA
Organism: uncultured Candidatus Saccharibacteria bacterium; assembly: GCA_964650255.1. Lineage (GTDB taxonomy): Bacteria > Patescibacteriota > Doudnabacteria > UBA920 > UBA920 > UBA920. The sequence goes on along the minus strand of CAZYQT010000005.1, from coordinate 45,067 downwards.
ATTCTAAATACCAACCCATCATCAATCTAGTTTGCGCTTCAATGGCTGGCAAACTTCCGAACACCACAGAAACAATCGGCACCAGTACCCACTGCAAATACATCATCACACTACGCCACACACTGTATTTCTTTGGCCGCGGTGGCAATAAAATTAAATTGATGTACACACTGAAAATTAAAAATCCTGTTGCAATCGTCATTAGAGTGCGGGTAGCATGCGGTAAGTTATAAGCAATCACTGTTTCCTTAAACTCCGGCCCGCCAATAAACAAAGGAAGCCAACCCAAAACCGTAATCAACAAACTAGCCGTAGCCCAGTTAAAATCACCTTCAACGTATTGCCACAACTTATACATCCGATCCCAAAATGGCGCTTTACTCTTTAACATGGCTGGCACCAAATGCGGATAATATTCCACATTGTATGCCCAACGCTTTTTCTGTTTGTATTGATTAATCAGCGTTTGCCAAAAAGTGTCAGCCAGACAAGTATCTAGCGAAACCGGAATAAACAACGGGACCACTTCGTAATCACCTTTATAGTGCAAGTAACACTGCCAATAAATAAATCCATCTTCATTGATGATATCTTTTTTCCAGAACCCAACCTCACGCAGGGCCTTAAGGGTCATTGTATGCGAAGCGAACGTGCGAAGCCTGTCGGGTCGGGAACTTTCAGTAAACTGCCAAAACGAATTCGAAATGGACACCACGCGAATAAATGCTGGGCTATCCCAAATATTATTATTGTAAATCGCAATTGGCTGGTAACTACGGCGGTATGGTTTTTCAGAAGTTAAAAACGCATACATCACGCGCGCAAAGTACTGCGGGTGCACAATAGTATCGCTGTCTAAATTAGAAATTAATACCTCTTCTTCTGCAATGCCAAGTTCTTCTAACTTTGGCAGCAACGAAGAAACCGCATAACTGGCATTGGCGCTCTTCCCTTTTATTTCCCCCTCCAAGCCATCTGGATGCACAGTTAAAAACATGTGTGCAAATTTATCTTTAAACTTTGCAAGCATGGCTTGGCCAACTTTTTGTGCCTCTGCCCCAGCCCGTTCTTCCGAAGCCAAAACAACAATCATTCGATCATGGGGGTACTGAGCACTGGCCAAAGCTCCGATAGTTGATGTAAGAACTTCCTCGGATTCATCCACAAACGGTACTAATATTAAATGCACGAAGTCTGTATATGGGCGCTTAATTACGCCATTATCTGGCATTGTGCGCAGCTTCTCTACCTCGGTTTTATAAAACCTTTTTTCTAGCGACTTGACGGCCTTGACCCCGAGTTCTTCCATATGCTCAATTAATTCAGACCGATTTTGCAGCTTGCTAATCAAATAAAGCCAATCAATTTTTACGTACACTCGAAATTTGCGATAGCTCGAAATTAAATGAATCGAAGTGTTCATAGCCTTTAGTAGCCAGTACAAATCAAAACAAACAATAAACACCGCTGCCCAAACTGGTTTAACGAAAGACAAGACTATAGAACCCAAAAAAACCGTCCAAAAGGAAAGGCCAGGTAAAATTTCCCAAAATCGTTCTCTGCGTGTGCGAGTGCGGAACATATTAAAACTTTAGCTAACGCGGAATAAAAATAAAACTGCGATGAGTAAAAAGGCATTAACCATGACTGTGGTCAAAGCTGCCAAAAATGGCAAAAATGATTTATCAAATTTCTGCAATCGAATGAGTAAGTAATTAACAATGCCGATTAACAAGCCAGTGGCAGGAATTTTTAACAACTCGTACTTACTCCCGATCTGATTAACGCCAACGATAATATTGTATCGTAAAGCTACAGTGTCTGGAGCGTTGCGCATTTTGAAATACACAGCAACCAGTGTTATAATAAAAAGGACAATTGCAATGCCCCAGGCTTTTTGTGTGTGCTTATCGTATGGCATGAATTCTTGGTTAGCAGTACCAATTATACCAAATATGACACCAAAACAAAAATGGCTCCTAGTCGGCATAATGGCCCTGGCAATCTTCTTTAGGTATTACCAGATTATGGCGATGCCTGGCGGATTGTTTCCAGACGAAGCCGCTAATGGCCTTGATATTAACTTGATGCAACAAGGACAGTTGCAACCATTTTACGAGCGCGGCAATGGCCGAGAGGCTTTGTTCTTTTACATGCTATGGGGCAGTGTGGAGCTGTTTGGCAAAGGTCCGTGGCAGCATCATATTGTTTCAGCTCTAGTTGGTGTAATTGCGGTGCTGGGTTGTTTCTTAGTTGCTCGAGCTTTGTTTAAAATCTTTGGCCGCAGTCGCGATGGAGACAAACCCAATGCCATTACTAGTCGCGCAACTAATCTTGCCCTTTGGGCATCATTCTTTATGGCGGTTTCGAGTTGGCATGTAGTCTTGTCTCGCACAGCTTTTCGCGCCAATTTAATTCCTTTATTTACTACATTCACTTTCTTTTTTGGCCTAATGGCTTTTCAAGCCGCCACCAAAGCCAAACGTTACATGTGGGCGGTGCTTACCGGTGCAACCTTTGCTCTAGGTTTTTATACCTACATTGCCTACAGGATAATGGTACCGCTTGTTGCTGTTGCAATTTTGTGGCCATTGGCTGTTGATATCATTAAGTCTCCGCGCTTCCAAAATATTAAAAAGTTTTTCGGACCATTTATTGGCCTAATTGCCAGCTTTTTAGTCTTTATCTCATGGATAGCTTATTACTTCTGGACACATGCCGGATCGTTTATTGGTCGCAGCGGACAAGTATCCGTATTTAGCCCTGCGCTTAACCACGGCAATCTAATAGGCACATTAGGTGAAGTGTTCTGGACTAGTATGCGCGCCTACTTCTGGGGAGGCGATCTAAATTGGCGCCACAACATTTCTGGTGAAGCATTCCTATCTATTATTATTGCTCCATTTTTTGCCTTGGGTTTGATCGGCGCCACTGCCCTAGCGGCCCGGTATGTCTTCACTCCAATAAAAAATAAACTCGACTGGAAATACTTTTTGCTCGCTGGGTGGTTTTGGGCCATGCTCATCCCTGTAATCACCACTGCCGAAGGTATCCCTCACGGCTTGCGTGCGATTGGTACTATCCCAGTAGTATTTATTATGTCCAGCGTGGGTTTAATGTGGGTTGTCGAATGGACTTCGCGGGTGGTGAATAAGTACTGGCCTTATCTTCAGGGGTGGCAAAAAAATCTACTATCTTTTGCCTTTCATGCAAAGACGATTGTATTTATTGCGGCACTCATCTTACAAACCTACATCCTCTACTTTATTTTTGCTGCTAATAGCCCAGAAAACTTCTACTCGTTCCGGTCTGACTTAACCAATGTCAGTGATTATCTAAACAACACGGGCAACAAAAATAATACTTTCCTTATACTTGATAAGTTCTCTGTTCAAACCGTGGATTATTTTACAAGCGATAAAGGCAACCCATACCAACAGGTGGATCCCGAAAACTCATGGGAACTCAAGAATCTCAAGCCAGGAGACCGGCTCGTGTTCACGCAATCTAGTATTTTTGATATTAAAAAATTCAAACAGTATCACCCTGAAGCCAAACTAACTTTAGAACGGCGTAATAAATTTAACCAAGCAGTATTAGCTGTATACACAGTTCAATAATTATGATTCAAAAAGCCAAAAGTCTAGTTAGCACCAATTTCGCTTTAATTTGCATCGCTGCCCTAGGACTCGTACTGCGTTTGTGGCATTTGACTTCAATATCGCTTTGGCACGATGAAGCTTTTTCTGCGTTGCTGATTAAATACCCATGGGGCGAAATGATGCACCGAATTGGTTTGGATGTTCATCCACCAATGTATTATATTTTCTTGCGTATTTGGTCTTATATTTTTGGCAACTCTTTGTTTTCACTGCGAGGCATGTCCGTGCTTTTCGGAGTTGGCACAGTCATTGGCGTTTATTATCTAGTAAAATATGCCTTTAACAACCGAGGTGCCGCTTTGTGGGCTGCGCTGTTCGTTGCAGTGAATCCTTTTCAAGTGCAGTATGTCACTGAAGCCCGCATGTACACCATGGGTGCGTTCTTTGCAGTGATTGCCGCATTAGCTCTATGTGCTGCTCTGCGCAATCAAACTGCTTACTACGCCAGTAAAACCAATATAGTACTGAAGACAAAGTTAAAAAAACGATTCCTAATTTACTATGCGGTCTTCACATTGTGTAGTGCCATTCTAACTTACACTCACTATTATTTGTTGTTCACTGTTGCAGCCCTAGGAATATACGCAATCATTTATTGCATTATTAACTTCAAAGGTGAATTTAAACGATACGGCTGGATGGTGCTGTCGGGTCTGGGAATTGGTATACTATTTATTCCTTGGTTGAAAGTCTTTTTGTTCCAATTCAAGCAAGTCGGCGCTGGATATTGGATCCCGCCAATGGATGAATGGAGTATTCCATCAACATTATGGGAATTACTCATTCGATTACCCAATTCTATAACCAAACTTCCGCTAATTGGATCCTGGCAAATCCCAAATCCTCTTTGGATATTTGTCACCATGTTAACCTTACTAATTATTGTTCAAGTAATTCGTAAGTTGCAAGAAACCGAAAAATGGCTGGCGATACTGGCATTCCTAGCTCCGTTCGGCGGCGCAATCCTCTTTTATATAATTGCCAAACTCCAAGGCAACAACAGCTCAGTCTATTTAGTGCGCTATTTCATATTCTGCAGCGCGTACTATTCTATTTTAGTGGCGTTATTCCTAAGTAAATTTAAAATCAAACAACTAGCTACTTTACTTAGCCTGGTTCTGGTTTTACTAAATCTTTACTCAGTTTGGAATTATTGGGATAAGCTCCAATTAGAAACTAAACCGGGAATGGCCGCAGCCAGCGCATACCTTACCGCCAATGTTGAACCGCAACATAAAATTTATGTGGGTAGTAGTTTTGAATTTTTCAACTACAAATACTACAACGAAACTTCTGTGAAGCCGCTACTTTTTACTGATGGCCACCTCACACATGACCTACCTCACTATGCTGGCACTGCCATCCTCACTGATGATGATCTAGTCCTTAATTTTTCCGATTCAACACGACACGGCGACACTGTGTGGCTATTGTGGACCAACGGCTTCGGCGGCAGCAAACCCACTACACCAAAAAACTGGACTGAAGTAGTTCAAAAAAGTTTTGCTGAAGTCAGACCCTATGTGGGAACATGGGTTTACGTAACAGAATATAAAGTAAACTAACCACATGCATTTTAAAGCCGCTTACGCGGCTTTTTATTTATCACAAACAGTTCCAAGCAAGCACACAAACGCTCGGGTTTTTACTCGCAAATCAATATAAGCTAATAAATTATACCGATCAGAGGCAGTTTGGGACAGTAATAAATTCAACCGCTGAACCATGTCATGCGGACTTTCTTTTGTGTCAATCAAAACCCTAAAAAGGGTTTTTGAGTCACTGCCTTTTTGCAAGTAAAATTCTAGCTCATCAGCCTTTAGGGGCAAATTAATTTCAATCAGCGGTTCTGGAGTTGGCAATATAACGTCCACTGCGGGCTTGCCATCATTTTCTGGCTCTAGCTGCGTGGTCATTTTATCATCAAGGGAAACTTTTTCAGGCTGAGCATTTTCAACTTCTGGAACTGGGCTCTCCTCAAATTCGCCACTTGGCTTTTTAACCTCCGGCAAAGTAATTTGCACAAATGCCAAACTGGAACCAACGATTCCCTTCATTTGATCTTCTGCTTCCAAAATATACTTAACTGTTTCCGGTGAAAGGAACTGCTTATTGTCGGCATTCATTACCTTACCCTTCAAATCAATCTTAACCATACCAGGGTTTTGTAATGATTCCCAATAGGTCCTATCCACCCCGGCTATACCTTTTGTGGTGCCATCATTATAAACATCATAAACTTTTTCAGAGTCGCGCACTAAGAATCTTTCATACTTAGATGTAATTGATATTGTAACAGTTTTGTTTTTGAAATCTTTTTTGATGCTATTCACTCGATCAACCCCGGCCACATGCATAACAGCTTGACTGACTCTGCTCTTGCTTAAAAATAATAAATTACGCTGAGGGTCGAAAAAATGCGCACTCTTAATAACCTCTTCCACGGCGTTTTGTGTGGCTGTAGTGTCATCAGGCGACATGCCAGTAATAATAATTTTCTGAATGCTCAAAAAATTGGGAATATAAACTATATAAATCAGTCCGCCCAAAATTAGTAAGGCCAAAATTTGCTTCCAGGCACTACCCAATCCGATCGCTGTTAAAAACCGCTGAAAGCCGCCTTCTGGAATGGCGCGAACAGTTCGTTTATAGGTCCTTGCTTGATGTAATTTTTGATTAAATTGCCTATTTTGAAAGCGAATCTTGGGATCGATTTTTGGTTTTTTCTTTTTGAAAAACATTTTGTTTCTACGATTTTACGATTCCAACCACTTACCATATTGCCTGGGCAAAAATTGTGCAGCGCTGAGAGGCTGTGCCATTAACTCTTTGCTAATTTTTTCCATACGTACTCCTTGCGAGCCTTTCACAAAAATCACACTTTCTGGCTCAAGCATTTTTAAGACTTCACTCTTAGCCGTGTCACTATCTGGAAATGAAATTACTTTTTCTGCTGGCATACCTGCTGCAATTGCACTGACTGCAATCTTTTTACCCAACTCTCCCACTGTAATTAATTTTTGCAGGTCCATAGCCGCTGCCAGTTCCCCAACTTCTTTGTGCGCCTTGTCTGTACTATCACCAAGCTCTAGCATGTCACCAAGAGCTGCCATTTTAATTTTGTTCGGAAACTTAGCCAATAGATTTAAGCCGGCAATTGTGGAAATGGGTGCCGCATTATAGGAGTCATCAAGAATTATAGATTTTTTAATTCCAGAGATAACGTTCAAACGCCCAGGCATTGGCCGGTAATTTGCTAACCCATTGATAATTAAATCTGATTCTACCTCCATAGCTTCTGCAACGGCAACTGCAACCAGTGCAGCTTTCTCGTGAGCAGCGCCAATCGCTGGTAAAGTTACATGCAAAGTTCTGCTAGGAGTTTTAATTTGCAAATTTGAAAAAGTTTGACCCCCTAAGGAAATATCAACTTTTTCTAAAATCACGTCTGCGCTATGTCCGGCTTGAGCAGTGCCAAAAGAAACCGTTCGCGCCGTGGTTCTTGCTACCTGAGAAGCGACAAGCGGGTCATCTGCGTTATACACAAAAGTTCCATCTGCAGGCAGGGCTGCTGCCAGCTTTCCTTTTTCTTGAGCAATTTGTTCTTGGGACTCAAAAAATTCCTTGTGGGAAAAATCTACAGCCGTAAATACGGTTAAATTTGGTTTAGCAATTTCTAAATAAATATCCATATCGCCAGGATGATCCACGCCATACTCTAACACTAAAACCTTTGGGTAATCGCTACCAAGCCAAGCTAAAAGTCCTTTCAAAATAATGCGCATTAAAGCTTTTTGTTTGGCAAAAGAGCCGGCATCATCATCCCAACTTTTGGTACCAATAATAGTTAAAGGAATGCCAATTTCGTTGTTATAGTTTTTAATCGGTTCGCGCAACTTGTATTTTGCCCCAAGGGCCGCCGCAATAGCGTGGCGCGTGGAAGTTTTGCCAACGCTGCCAGTAACTCCAATTATAAATGGCTGATGTTTAGCCAAAATCTTTCGCGCAAAAAACGCTAACATGGATTGAACTTTATCTGTGCGGGCCATAGGATAATTTATTTTTTCTTGATGACTTCAGCGCCAACGTACTTTTGCAAAACTTCTGGGACTTTAATACTACCGTCTGCCTGCTGATAATTTTCGAGGATTGCAATTAAAATGCGCGGACTGGCAACAGCAGTATTGTTTAGCGTATAAGCAAATTTAGTTTTACCTTCTTTATCTTTGTAGCGGATATTCAAACGACGTGCTTGCCAATCCGTTAAGTTGGAGTCGCTGTGAGTTTCGCCGTAACTATTGCGGCCAGGCATCCAGGTTTCAATATCATACATCTTGTATTTACCTGCGCCCATATCACCAGTGCAAATATTCAATACGCGGTATGGCAATTTCAATTCCTGAAGAATTTCCTCGGAAATTTCACGCAGTTTTTCGAGCCATACTTCGCCTTCGCGCATATCGGCTTTACAAATTACTACTTGCTCAACTTTCAAAAATTCCTTAACGCGGTACAATCCCTTGGTGTCTTTACCGTAACTACCAACTTCACTTCTGTAACATGCTGATATCCCAGAAAGCTGAATCGGCAATTGAGCTTCATCTAAAATTTGATTAGCGTAATAACCAATTAAGGCTGGTTCAGATGTGCCGGCAAGGTACTGCTTTTCTTTAATTTCGCCTTCAGGGCTTTCCATTCCAGCAGCGTTGGCCACCTGATACACTTCTGCTTTTCCAGTTGGAAACATTCCCGCGCCAGTTAATGGAAACTCTCGCACCAAAGTCGGGGTTTGCATTAAAGTGAACCCCTTGCTTCGCAACTTCACCATCACATGCCACATTAGCCCTTGGTGCATCAAAGTTAATTCATTCTTTAAATAGTAACCTCGAAAACCAGATACTTCGGTGCCGCGATCAGTATCAATTAAATCTAAATCCTTACCCAAAGCAATATGGTCCTTAATCTGAAAATCAAATTTGGTTGGCACCTGCGCAACTTTGTCTTGCTCATTAGGATCCACCTTACCAAGTTCTGGAGACCAATAGCTCCATGCAACATTGCCAGTATCATCTTTACCAATCGGGCTTTCTGGTGATGGAATGTTTGGCACCAAAAGCATTAAACCATTGTAGTCAGCTTCAATGTTGCGCAACTTTTCTTTTACCTCAGTATGATGTGCATCCATTTCCTGCATTTCCAAAAGCTTAACCTTCTTAGCTTCTTCATCTAAAGTTGGGAGTTCTTTCGAAAAAGCGTTCTTGGTTGCTAAAAACGTTTCGTTCTCTTGCAAAAGGTTGCGTCGTTGTTCATCTAATTCCAAAAGACGATCTAAATCTAAATCTACATTTTTGTCTTGAATAGCTTTTTTGACCGCATCTGTATTGTCGCGGATAAATTTGATGTCTAACATATATTATTCCTTATTTTTCATTGGTGGGAACACAACTATTTCGCGAATGGACTTATCTGCCAGAACTGCGAATAAACGCTCTGATAAGCCAAATCCTGCTGCAGGGGGCATGCCGTATTCCATGGCTTCCATATAATCTTCGTCTAGCATTTGCGCCTCATTGTCGCCCGCCTCGCGCAGCTTGGCTTGTTCTTCAAAACGCAGGCGTTGATCAATAGGATCATTTAGCTCACCGAACCCCTTACCAAGCTCTGTGCCGTAAGCCATGATTTGTAACCGTTGAACAACTTTCGGATTGCTCGGATCGCGCTTTGCGAGTGGCTCTAGCTCAATCGGTTGATTTACCAAAAATACCGGCTTGTCTGTTTTAATGTTGGAACGAACTTTTTTGAAAATTAAATCTATTAAACGTCCGCGCTGTGCAAAATCTTCAAACTTAATGTGCTGCGATTTTGCGTAAGCTTTCAAGTCTTCATCACTGCAAGTTTCTAGATCTATATTAGTGTGCTCTTTGAACAAAGCCATGTAATCAACTTTTTCCCAATCTCCGGACCAATCACAGGTCACACCACCAGAAGTAATTTGCAATGTCCCGAAAGTGTCTTGGATCATTTGTTGATACATCTCTTGTAAAAACTTTTGCAACTTCTCAAAGTCACCATAAGCCCAATAGAATTCCATTTGCGTGTAGTCCTGCAGGTGAGTGGTAGAAATTCCTTCATTGCGGAAGATGCGGCCAATCTCAAACACTTTTTCATACCCGGCAACTAACATCTTTTTAAGAGGCAACTCTAGAGAAATACGTAAATAGAAATCCCTATCCAAAGCATTGTGGTGTGTAGTAAATGGCTCCGCTTCTGCACCACCTGGAGTTGATTCAAGAATTGGCATCTCCAGCTCAAGAAATCCACGTTCTACTAAAAAGCTACGCATAGAAGTCCAGAACTTATTTTTCTTGATGAACAGTTCGCGTGCTTCGGAATCTAATAAAACATCCAGGTACCGTTTGCGTAGTTTGGTTTCAACGTCTTCTAAACCGTAGTGTTCACTTGGAAGGGGTCGTAAAGACTTAGCCAGCATTTTGTAATCAGTGGCTTGCAAAGTTTGCTCACCAGTTTTAGTGACAAATAATGTTCCGCTTACTTGAACAAAATCACCCAAGTCAAAATTATCTACAAAAAACCCAAAGCGATCTTCACCAATACTATCAGACTTTAACAAAACTTGAACTCGGGCAGAGCCATCATCAATATGCAAAAACAGTAGCTTGCCCATGCCACGCATGCTGCGTATGCGACCAACTAAAATAACGTGCGTATGTGAGTTGGAAAGCTCATCAAATTTTTCTAAGGCTTCGTTGTTAGTGTGAGTGCGCTCAGTAGTTGATGGATACGGCTCCATGCCAGCAGCTTTGAGATTTTCCAGCTTGGCCTTGCGATGCGCAATAATATCGTCCAGTCTTTCGTTCATTTTTGTAAGATTTTCTTGATTTTTAGTCTTTAAATTATAGCAAAAAATAGGGGTTTGAACTAATTGACTTTTGGGAATTAAATATGCATAATAATAAAAAATACTTAGTAAGGAGGCTAATGTGGGTATAAAATTGTTAAGGGCTAATTCTAGGCTATGGCTAAAATTACTGTTTCTAATGACAGTTCCATGGATATTTATTTCTTTGCTTCTCTTGGGATCAGAAAATTATAAAGTCTTTGGATTTTATTCCGTTCTTGGGATGGTATTTCTCTTTTTGATCCTCAGCATTGCTATTGAGGTACAACCCAGCTCCGTGGAATTGCTAAAAACGGCGCGTGACCTAAGAGAGGAAGAAAATACCTCGAGAATCTTAAGCTCGCAAACCAAAGAGATCAGTATCCCGTTCAAGCAATGGAGGTGGTGGCAACATGCACTGTTCTTTGCTTCAATTCCCATACCACTATTCTTCGCTTGTTTTTTCTTCAACGTGTTTAGTTTTGCTCCTATCGATGACATGGCTTGGTATGAAAGAATTGCCTTTTCGGTACCTTTATTTGGCCTACCATTATTCTGTTATCTCGCTTTCAGCAAAAAGAAAGTTATTGATGATGATGAGTGGGCCGATATCATCCATGACCTCACGGATACGACGCAATAAATCAAAAAAAGCGGCAGAGTCTCTCGACTTCGCCGCTCTTCTTTTTATCTAAATATTATCTCGATCTTACGCGATGCTAGTTAATCCCCACAATCTCGTATTCTTTTTCACCAGCTGGGGTTTCGATTACAACCTTATCACCGATCTTTTTACCAAGCAGAGATTTTCCTACAGTAGACTCATTGGAAATCTTGCCCTCACTCGGATTAGCTTCGTTGCTACCTACAATTGAGTAGGTGCGCTCTTCGCCATCAACCCTTACTTTAATGGTTGAGCCAATGGTTACGTTGTTATGCTGTGTTGATGCAGTAATAATTTCTGCATTCTTAATCATATCTTCAATTTCTTGGATACGACCTTCAATGAAAGATTGCTCTTCACGCGCTTGGGCATAATCCGCATTCTCGCTTAGATCACCATGCGCTGCAGCTTCGCGAATGCGCTCAATAACTTCTTTGCGCTTATCATTAATTAAATGCTTAAGCTCTTCATTCAGTTTCAGCAACCCTTCTTGGGTTAGTAAATATTTTTTAGACATTTGGATTTAAAAATAGTATTGGTCTACATCTTACAGATTAATGAAGTCCCTGTCAAGCCTTCACTGTTGATAGTTTTTACCCTCTCTTTGTTCTGCAACATTTAAAACATTTTCCAACAGTTTTGCCACAGTTACTGGCCCAACTCCACCTGGTGATGGTGTGATGAATTTCGCTTTGGGAGCCACTGTTTCAAAGTCCACGTCGCCATAAATAGAGCCGCCAGATTCTGATGTTCCAGCGTCTATTACAACCACTCCATCACTAACATCATCGCCAGTTAGCACTCCTGACTTCCCCACTCCGCTAATAATCACAGTTGCCTGTTTCAAAAGTTCTAGTCTATTCGGAGTATCGCCAGTAGCAACATCGACTGCATAACCTTTCGCTCGAAGTAAACTAGTAACCGGCCGGCCGACTAAATCGCCCTGCCCAAGAACCAAAATTTTCTCCTTGGCAAGATCAATTGGAAGTTGCTCCAAAATCTGCATAATTGCCCCAGGCGTTGGTGGGACTAAACTGCTTTGGTTTTCATAAAATTTTTCTGATGATTGCGGGTTTAGCAAATCAACATCTACTTCTGGGTTTATGGCGCGCAACACATCCTCTGAGTTAATTTGCTTTGGCAATGGCAACTGGACAATCAGCCCGCATAAATTTGATTTTTGTTGCTCCATTTGAATAGCAGTAATTACTTCATCAGCAGTAGTTGCATTCTGCAAGTGCACCAACGAAAAATCCAAACCACATTCTAAGGCAAACTTGCGCTTAATTTTTACATATGAAATCGAAACTGCATCCTCGCCTGCAATTACATCACAAAGCAGCGGCTGAAAATTTAATTTTTCCACGCGTGCTTTAATATTACTAAACAAAGCCGCTGCAATTGCGCGGCCATCAATCTCGTTTGAATTTTTTATAAACTGATGTTCCACTAGTTTTTTCTTCGATTACTTTCCATGCCTATTATCTGCCCACCATTTTAGCGCATCTTTAGCAATCGGTACAGCTGCAGCATGCCCCTCACCACCAGCTTCAACTAAAACTGTAACTACGATTTCCGGGTTTTCGTATGGTGCGTAAGAAGTAAACCAAGCGTGGGTACGGCTTGGGTCTGCGCCATCAAACTGTGAAGTACCAGTCTTACCAGCCGAACTCATTGACAAAGTGGCCAGCTGACGCCCGCTTCCATTGCTACCAATAACATTTTCACGCATACCTTCTTGTACTGCTTTCAAAAAACTTTGACTAATCTGCGAATCAATTAATTTTTCTAGCTTAGGTGCAAACACGGTACCGCCGTTTTGATCAGTCACCTGCTTTAGCAAATGCGGCTTGTTGAAAGTGCCATTGTTAGCAATTGCCGCAGTCCATACTGCCACCTGAAGTGGCGTAGCCAACATGTCACCCTGACCGATTGCAATATGGTAGGTGTCACCCAAATACCACTTACTGGAAATCGGATCGTTTTCAAAATAATTAGCTTTCCAAGCTGGGTCTGCCACAAGGCCAGGCTTTTCGCCCTGGATATCTATTCCAGTTACGCTTCCCATGCCGAATCGACGATAGTAACTCGCTAACTTGTCTGCTCCCAGGCCGTGAATTTTAGAACTTGGATGACCACCGGCTACGGTGTAAAAATAAATATCACTACTTTCTGCGATCGCAGACTTAACTGTCATTGGACCCAAGCCACTATGCTTCCAGCCGTAAAAATTATATTTAATGCTTGGGTTGTATTGATTTGGAATAACCAACAAACCGTTATCATTGATAACTGTGTTTTCTGTAACCACTCCTTCTTGCAATGCAGCAGCTGCGCCAATTATTTTAATTGTTGACCCTGGGGGATAAGCCCCGGAAATTGCTCGGTTAAACAACGGTAGGTTTTTATTCTCCAGCAAGTTCTTGTAATCATCGCCGGAAATACCTGACGCAAACATATTGTTGTTAAATCCAGGCACAGACACAAGGGCCAGCACCTCACCAGTCTTTGGATTAAGTGCTACTGCTGCCCCTTTCACATTTCCGCCTAGTTTTGTAAAACTATTATATAGTTGTTTTTGGAGTCCTGCATCAATACTCAATTGGACAATATCGCCTGGCTTTGGTTCAACATTGCCCAGTAATTTAATTGGTCGCCCACTAGCATCAACTTCAACCTGGGTATTGCCATTTACCCCTCGCAAATATTTTTCATAGGACAGCTCGATCCCAGATTTTCCAATAAAGTCATTTGGGTCATAATCCTCCTCTTCTAGTGCAGTTAATTCACTTTCAGAAATGACACCAGTGTACCCAAGAGCATGCGAAAATGCTTCTGCATCTAAGTACTCTCTAATAGGAATACTCCTCACCGAGAAGCCGGCAAACTCGTTGGCGCGAGTTTCAAATAAAATACTTTCTTGCTGACTGATCCCCCGCTTCACAACAATTTGCTGCAGCGAATTGCGATTGAGATCCTTAAGCTTGTCCTGAATTTCTTCTCGGGGAATATTTAACAGTTGGCTGAGTTGATCGATAATCTTGTCCAATCCATCTTTCGGCACGTCCGCAGGAGTAACCACCAAGCTAAAGCTAGCAGTGTTACGGGCAAGTTGTTCGCCATTCCGATCGACTATATAGCCGCGTGGCGCCAAAATGGTTTGAATACGTAGCCGATTACCTTCAGCCAAAGCGCGCAAGTCTCGACCTTGCATAACTTGCAAATTAAACAGTTGAAATAAAATTACGCCGCACGCCACCACAATCCCAAAGTGTAACCAGCGAGATGAAAACGGCGTACGAGCTTCATCGGCAAATCCTTCTACATCTGTTTGGGAATCCATGGCACTTTCTTCCCAATCCAAACTCCGCCGGTCCTTGCGGGCCGAATCTGATCCCTCTATGTCGAATGGATTGCGCGGTATTGGTATCATAAAAATTTATAACCTAATGCGATGCTTTTGCCAGCGCAATTGACTACGGGCAAACATTTCTACTATTACATAAATCGGATAAGCCAAAATTACATTTGCGATAACCCCGAAAATTAAATTTCCTAACAGTTGTTTCCAGGAAATGCCGAATGAAAACCAGTGGAACAAGAACAGCATATTCCCATAAAACCCAATCCACAGTTTTACAAAAATCGTTGCCACTGCAATTGCCATCACAAAGTGATACCACCTAAATTCCGAAAACAACCATTTGCGCAAAAAGTAACTGCTAATTGCGCCACACAAAGCAAAAGGAATAGTAAAGCTGCCAATCGGCAAGCCGTACACAACATCTAACCAAAACCCACCAATGGCAGCCACAAACAAATAATCAAAATTATCAAAAATTACTGAGAGGGCAATTACAACCAACAAAACCATATCTGGCACTAACCCGTTCCACCCCCAGGAGCTGAACAAGCCAAAAGTAATCCCAACAATCGCACCAATTAAAATTATGTAAATTATATATCTCAAGGTTGAATTGATTATTGTTTAACTACATAGACAAACTCCACTGCGCGTTGACGCACCGGCGATGTTACACTCATTCTTTTGAACAAATCGTTAGAGCCAGACAGTATGGTTCCAATCTGACCGATTAAAATATCCTTAGGGATGCGCGGATTAATTCCTGCGGTAACAACTAAATCGCCCGGCTGCACATCGGCATTTTGAGAAATTTTATCAAAAACCATTCCCGATCCAAACGAGCCTTTCAAAACACCTTCCGTGTTGTTTTTAGAAAGCTTGGCATCGATTGATGACTGCGCATTGGAAATAAGCAGCGCTGTTGTGGTGTAGCTGCCGACGTAAGCAACTTTGGCAATCATGTAGCCTTGGCTGATTACGGCTTGGCCTTCTTCGATTCCCTGCTCTTTGCCGCAACTTAAGACCATTGCGTCGGATAATTCCTGTGGGTCGATTGATAGCACTGTGCACGGCTCGAGCACTTGTTTTGATTGGGCTTTAAATTTTAATTCATCGCGCAGGATGTCGTTGTCACTTTTGAGTTTATCGTATTGGACCTGTTGCTGTTGCAGCTGTGCCACTTGGTTTCTAAGTGTGGCATTTTCTCTAACTACGCCGCGCAAAGATCCTAAAGTAGAGAAAAAGGTGTGAATGGGATTAGCAACACTACGCACAACATTAGAAACTGGTCGTGGTGCTTGTAGAAGTGCATATTCAATTGGCTGCAGCCAACCTTTGGCTTGCATCACCAGGCCTATGACTATCAGAACCAAAACGCTGGCAAATGCTAAAAAAGTTTTTGAATAGATGAATCTCATATTTGTTTTATTGATAGGAAAGTTATTGGCACGCAGAGGGCGCTCTCGGCTGCTTACGCAGCCTGGCGCTAGCTTACCCCCTGCTTAGCCAACAACTTTCCAAAATACTAACGAGGAATGCGAGAGAAATCTGTGGGCAAAAGCACGTCTTTGAGGCTTTCAAGATCTTCTACTACTATGCCGGTACCGCGCACAACACAAGTTAAGGGATCATCAGCAATTGTCACTGGCATTTGAGTTTCATCCTGAACTAGTTCGTCGAAGCCGCGAAGCATAGCGCCGCCGCCAGCAATCACAATGCCGCGGTGCATAATATCAGAAATAATTTCCGGCGGAATCTCTTCAATAATCGCTTTGATGTTGTTGATAATCACTTTAATCGCTGGTTGAAGCGCTTCGCGAATGTGCGAATCTGTGACTGTAATTTCTTTTGGCAATCCCGATACAAGATCGCGGCCGCGAAGCTGCGCAGCAAGTGGTTCTGGCAATGGATAGCAGGAGCCGACTTTTAATTTCACTTCTTCAGCAGTGCGAATACCAATGAGCATACCAAAATGATCTCGCGCGTACTGCACAATGTGTTCGTTCATGGCATCGCCGGCAATACGCACGCTACGAGCAATTACAACACCACCCAAAGACAGCACTGCAATTTCTGTAGTACCGCCGCCAATATCTACAATCATGGAGCCTTGCGCTTCTTGCACTGGAAGACGTGCGCCAATGGAAGCAGCCATCGGTTCTTCTATTAAGTAAGCCTCTCGCGCGCCAGCGTTAATTGCAGCATCTTGCACAGCGCGCTTCTCTACTTCTGTTACTCCTGATGGAATTCCAATAACCACGCGAGGGCGACGCAAAAAAGAATAAGTTTGATTGTGAACTTTATCAATAAAGTAGCGAAGCATGGCTTCGGTAATTTCAAAATCAGAAATCACACCATCAACAAGAGGGCGAGTTGCAACGATATGAGAAGGGGTGCGGCCGACCATGCGCTGGGCATCAGAGCCGATAGCCAAAATCTGCTTTGTGCGCTGGTTCACAGCGACCACAGATGGCTCATTAATAACAATGCCCTTGCCTTTAACATAGACGAGGGTATTGGCGGTTCCTAAATCGATTCCCAAATCCTGGGAAAAGCGCTTAAATATGGGTTCAAACATGAAGTATTTTTAATCAAAAATTCCAGCGTCTCTATCTATATTAGCTGGAATTTAGGGGGATGTAAACTGATGAAAATCAGCGTATTTTTATTATCCTTGTTATGTAGGAACAAAGTATCAGGAAGCCTGGTATAAGTAACGCAGCCCCTAAAACGCGAGAAACAATATGGTGTTTTAACATCCACCTCTCAATCGCGGTTTCAGGCGGCGGATTGCCGTCATTTTCACCATGGTGTTGACGCAGATGAGTGGTATGATCCATAAAAAAATCACCGGTAATGAATAGTGCGAATCCAGCCGCCACACCAAATTCATTAGTTATTGGGGTAGACAGTAAAACAACAACTAAAAGTAACCATAATTTGTAAGCTCGTGCATGTCCTGGCATAAATCTTACCTCCTAAGATTTGAGTTTTGAGCGAATGGGATAATAATAGAACAGGACAGGCAATAAAGCAAGCTAATAACTCATTCCAAATAGCCACTTGCGTTTGGCTGGTTTGCCGCAGTGGAAGCACACCGCGGATTCTTCCATGTCTATGTTTTCAAGTTCCAAACAGCGAGTAGTAGATTTAGTTTCTTGTTTTACTTTGGCTTCGCATTCAGCTTCTTCACACCAATACACGCGCACAAATGATCGCTTAGTTTCGAGAATGTTTTTATACTCATCAAAATCTTTTGCCTCAGCAGTTAAATCGCTTTTAATCTTCTTAGACTTCTCGAGCATCTGCTCTTGTATATAAGAAATAACCTGTGGGATTTCCTTGGCTACACTATCTGCATTCATCTTCCCCTTTTCAAAAGTATCACGGCGCACCCAAGTAACTTCATTGTGCGCCATTTCCTTACCACCAATTTCAAAACGAAGTGGCACGCCTTGAAGTTCCCATTTATTAATACGTGATCCCATGCTCTGCGAATTATCGTCATCAACAATTACGCGCACGCCAACAGACTTTAACTGTTCAGCTATTTTTGATACATATTTATTTAACTCTTCTTGCTTGCTTGCATCTTTATCACCCAAAGCTACAATAACAACTTGAGTTGGAGCAACGTTTGGAGGCAACACAAGACCTGCATCATCACCATGAACTAAAATTAGACCACCGATAGAACGAGTAGAAAGGCCCCAAGAAGTTTGAAATGGATTCACCTTTTCGTTACTATCATTCAAAAATTCAATGTTAAACACTTTGGAAAAGTTGTCCGACAAATCATGTGATGTTGCAGCCTGCAAAGCTTTACCATCTGGCATCACCAGCTCGATTGTATAAGTTTGTTTCGCACCAGCAAACCGTTCGCTATCACTTTTAATTCCTACGAAAGGAGAAATCGCAAACACATTTTCGTAAAATTCTTTGTACCAATTCAATGCTTTCAAAGCCATTTCTTTGGCTTCATCTGCGGTTTTATGAACAGTATGGCCTTCTTGCCACAAAAATTCCGAAGTGCGCAAAAACGGATGCGTGCGCTTTTCCCAACGCACCACATTACACCACTGGTTTACAAGCAAAGGCAAATCACGATAACTCTTAATCCATTTGGCAAAAGTATCGTACATAATTGTTTCCGAAGTCGGACGGACCGCATAAGGTTCGCTCAACTCTTCACCGCCAGCATGAGTTACAACAGCAAGCTCTGGAGAAAAACCTTCCAAGTGATCTTTTTCTTTTTGCAGCAAACTCATTGGAATAAACATTGGGAAGTAAACATTTTTAACACCAGCTTCTTTAAACTTCGCATCTAAGTTTTTCTGGACAGCTTCCCAAATCGCATAACCATTTGGCTTGATGATCATACTACCCTTAACGTCGGAGTAATCCGCTAAGTCACCACGAACAACCACGTCGTTGTACCACTCTGAAATGTTTTCGGATTTTGGAGTTAAATCTCTTTTTTTAAAATCTGCCATATTAGTTAAACAAGTTTTTAATTGATTCAAGCTGCCATACGTCGCGGGCTGAAATAACCAACATTAACAAAATTAGCACCATGAAGCCAATCGCATTGGCATACTGCTCAATTTTGGGATTATTTGCTTTGCCGCGAATTTTTTCAATGATAAGGAACATCACGCGACCGCCATCAAGAGCCGGAATTGGCAAAATGTTCAGTAGCGCTAAGTTCAAAGAAAGGAATGCGGCAAATTGCAGCAAAGGAATTATACCTAAATCTGCCACCTGCCCAGTGATCTGCGCAATTTTTACTGGACCGCCCAAACTCTTTAAGCCTTCGCCAGCTGTAAACAAATGGTACAAACCACTGGCAATGTTACTGAGCTGCTCCCAAGCTGTTTTAAAGCCTTGCCCGATAGCGGGCAATGGCGAAAAACTCAACTTACCATACAAAGCCAGGCCAACCCCTACCACGCCCTGACCTTCTTTTGGTTCAGATAAAGTTTCAACTTCTATAGTTTTAGTTTCATTGACCCGCTGAATTGTGAATGATTGTTTCTCACCCTTGTGTTCTTTTATATATGCCTGCAAGGCTTCCACTGTATCAAAAGTTTGACCATTAACTGATTGAATAATATCACTTGGCAAAATCCCTGCCTTTTCCGCAGGGGTGCCTTCACCAACTCCAATAATGGCTACATGGCGATCTTTAAACTGCGCATTCTGAGGAATTTGATCCATTGACTCCACGGCAACAGGAAGTCCAGACATATACCCTATTCCAAGCAACACACCGGCGAGCAAAAAATTCATGACCACACCAGCAACTAAAGTTGCAAAGCGCGGCCAGAATGGTTTACGTACAAAACTGCGCTCATCTTCAGCTGTTTCATTATCTTCACCCATAATTTTTACGAAACCGCCGAGGGGGATCCAGTTTATTGAGTACACTGTATCATCAGTCTTGGTATCTTTGTAACCCCAAACCATTTTCCATTTACCGCCAACCTTTTGAATACCAAACATACGTGGCGGGAAACCAAATCCAAACTCGTGCACTTTCATGCCGCTGCGTTTGGCCACGACAAAATGCCCGAGTTCGTGAACGAATACGAGCAGAGAAAGGACTAGTAGAAAAATTAGTATTGTTATTATCATTAAACAGTCATTAATTCTTTTTCTTTTTCTTCAGCGATTTCTTTGATCTGCTTGTTGTAATCATCAATTACTTCCTGGACTTTCTTTTGAGCTGATGCCACATCATCTTTAGTAGCGCTGCCTTCGGACTCTTCGCGTTTTACTGCTTTCAAAATATCTTCCCTAACTTGCCGAATTCCAATTTTAGCATTTTCCGCAATCTGCCCAACTAGCTTTACCATTTCTTTGCGACGATCTTCTGTAAGCGGCGGCAAATTAATGCGCACAACATTACCATCATTACTTGGAGTAAAGCCTAAATTGGCAGCCATAATGCCTTTTTCAATTTCTTGAATCTGGCCTTTGTCCCATGGGCTAATAGTTAAAGTTTTAGCATCGGACACAGTAATGTTTGCAACTTGCTGTATTGGTACTTTAGATCCGTAGCTGTCTACCATTACTGTTCCGAGCAATGCCGGGTTAGCACGACCCGTGCGCACTGAAGACAGTTCATGGTGAAAGTGCTCCATGGTTTTTTCAAATTGTGGTTTGTGGGTTGCGAGAATCGAATCGAACATAAAGAAAATCTAAATTATTAATAATTATTTTGCGTACACTCCGGCGTAAGCGGCTTGCGGCAAATCAGGGTTAATCAAGATCGCATTTATTAAGCCATTGGTCTGTGTATCAGATGACGACCACGAACTGCCAGCGTCTGTAGTTTTGTAAATAATACTATTAGC
Source organism: uncultured Candidatus Saccharibacteria bacterium (assembly GCA_964650255.1). Classification (GTDB taxonomy): domain Bacteria; phylum Patescibacteriota; class Doudnabacteria; order UBA920; family UBA920; genus UBA920. The sequence continues at coordinate 24,123 of CAZYQT010000005.1, read as the reverse complement.
GCTCACATAGACTACATTATCACTCGATCGCGCAATTGCTACTGCAGTTGGGGCAAGTGATTGTTGGCGCAGTGGCATGCTCACAAACTGCCATGAGATGCCGCCATTTTGAGATCGATATAGCCCCAAGTTAGTAGTTAAGTAGATGAGGCTAGTATTGGAAGTACTAATTGCCATTTGGTTATAGGCCGTTATAGTGTCCCCGAATATAGACAGCGTACTGGTATTACCAGCGGATTGCAAGCTAGAGGTTATGAGCTGGAAAGTGTTGCCGCCATCATTAGATTTGGAAATTCCCGTGGCTTTAATTAATACATATAGCCCTTCGTTATTCCATACAATTTTATTAATGCGGTCGTTATAACTTTGTACAAGTCGCCAGGTTGCTCCGCCATCGGCACTCATAATTAATTCTCCGGACGACAGCCCCATTACCACCTGCGAAGTATTATTTGGGTTAAGCGCAATTGCTCTTACCGCAGTGTTAGTAGTTGCCGAGCTATAAATAGCATTCCAAGATTTCCCACCATCTTTTGTGACTAACGCCCGGCCCCGCTCTTCGAAATACCCAGCAGCGTAAATTGTATTTGAGTCATTTGGATGCACAACGAAATCCACTACTGGAATTTGACCAAGAATTTGTTCCCAACTAGCGCCTCCGTCAGTAGATTTATACAAGCCAGCGTTGTAACTGCTGGTATACAAAATGTCAGTAGCCTGAGGATCAAAAGCAAGGTTAGAAATACTTAGGCCAGCAATGGTGCCGGTGTTGTCTTTTAGATTATTAGTAGCCTGCCAGTCTACACCGCCGTTTGAAGTTTTAATTATCCCCGCTGTTTTTTGCGGGAACAAGTCGCACGAAGCTGCAGTTAAAGATAGGGCGCAAATTAGCAAGAGAATATATTTTTTCATTTTGATTTTAATTTAAACCAATCCTGATGTTACAAAACTTTGCAACACCATTTTTTTATTAAAATTTCCGCGTAAGGCTTGAAGAGTTTCAAGACTAGCTCGGACGGCTTTAAATTTTTGCGGTTCTTTTTTTAATTCCTGAGTTTGTAGCTCTAGCCACCGCTCTATTACTCGGGGCAACAAGTCATCTTCTAAACTAGCGAGAGTGCTCACCAAAGCCATTCGTTCGGCAAGACCAGCACTGCGATTTGTCTCTAAGAGCGCTACTGCTTCGGTAAGTTTTGCAGAAGCTTCTGTTTCAAATTCACTTTTCGGCAAATTAATAACTTGGCAACGAGACATAACTGTGGAAAGCAACGGCCTGTCGGAAAGTAAAATAAACACTGTGTGCTGGGTAGGTTCTTCTAAGGTTTTAAGCAACGCATTAAGCATTTGCGCACTGGCGGCATCCATATTAGTCATAAGGACAACTTTTTTTGATGCAGCTACTGGCATAAGGGCAGATAATTGCAAAACTTCACGAATACCTTGAACGCCATCTCCATTGGCAGCATCAAAAATAACTGTATCTGCATTCGGAAATTTTTGGCCAGAAACCTTGGCTGCAAAATCGTGCGCCACATCTAAGCCTACCTGCGGATTGCCCAAAAACAAAAACGCGTGGGGTATACCATCTTTTGCCTGTAAAAATGATTGTAATTTAGTATCAATGTCCATAAAACTCCCATAAATTATACCATTTATTGCCTTTAAAACAAAACCGCCCAAGTGGGCGGTTTTAACAGATTCATTTATTCAACCATAATCTTGCCAAACGCAGAAGGGTTTAAGTGATCATGATACGACCAACTACCAACCTTTGTGAATTTAAACTGCCATGATGTACCAGGACCATAAGACTTTTTCGGGTCAAACTCTGGGTAAATGGTATGTGTAGGGTGTGGTGCGGATGCTGGCCAAAAGCTTTCGGTGCTTTCATTTTTGAACACCACTACATCGCCATTCTTAATTTTCAATTGTGATGGGGAGTAAGCTTTGCCATCGTAGGCAACTTCGAATACAGCGACATCATTACCATCTGGAGTATTGGTTTGCTCCGAGGTGTTAGTGTTTATTGTTGCGTTAGTATTAGCCATAGCTTCGTTGCTATTATTCTGCTGCTCGGTGTTCATATTCGTAGCAGAGTTGGTTTGGCTGGCTACATCGGTCTTGTTCTTATTATTGTAAATAAACAAGGCGATGATAGCCACGATTACCACAGCGATGGCGGTAAAAAGGTACTTTGAATTCATTTATGTTATATTAATTATTACAGTGCTTTAATCATATCATATGAATCTGAAAAAATCTTTAATCGCCGTTGTTGGCCCAACTTCCTCCGGGAAAAGCGAGTTTGCTGTAAAGCTTGCAAAAAAAATCCATGGCGAAATTATTTCCGCTGACTCCAGGCAAATTTACAAAGGAATGAATATTGGTTCAGGCAAAGTGTCTGGCAAGTGGCTTTTGCGCGAAGGCCATAAAGTTTTTGTGTATAAAAATATCCCCCACCACCTAATTGATGAGGCTTCGCCTTTGCGGCAGTATTCTGTAGCGCAATTTCAGCGCAAAGCCAAAAAAATTATTGATGACATCTACGCGCGAGGCAAAATGCCAATTATTTGTGGTGGTACAGCCCATTGGGTCGATGCAGTAGTATTTGGCAAGGTTTTGCCCGAAGTAAAACCCAATATCAAACTCCGGGCAAAACTCTCATCTCTTACTACAACTGAAATGTATAAATTATTACAACAGCTCGATCCCAAAAGGGCTAAGGAAATTGATGCTAAAAACCCCCGTAGATTAATGCGTGCCTTGGAAATTGTAATGTCTACCGGAAAGCCAGTGCCAAAGCTGAAGCAGTCATCAAACTATACAGTTGAGTGGATTGGCCTGAACCCAGGAAAAGAAAAACTGGAAAGAAATATTCAAAAACGCTTGAGGTCGCGACTTAAGCAGGGCATGGTCGCAGAAGTGAAGAAACTTCGTGCCTCGGGACTGTCATGGAAGAAGTTAGAAAGTTTTGGTTTGGAATATAAATATTGTGCTTTATTTTTGCAAGGCAAACTCTCCAGGCAAGAAATGGAAGAGCAATTATTTAGCGCCATTAAAAAATACACCAAGCGCCAAATGACTTGGTGGAAACGCAATAATAATATCGAATGGTTGACTGATTATCAAAAATCTGTTAGATTGTGACATTGACGGAGGAATTAATATGGCAAATCACACTCTAGTAGAAGGTTCGTTTCAGTACGTACCTCAAGGACTGATGGTTGACTACCAATGCACTGTAAGACCCAAAATACGCAGAAAAAAACATTCTGAAGAAATTAGGGATCTTATTCGCAAAACGGCAATGGAAATGGCATTGCAATTCAATTATGATCCAAAATCGGCAATTGACGAAAAACGTATCATCAATTTTAGCGGGACAACATTCGAATTGGCATACCATATGTGGCCTTAGCCCGTCATCCACGACAACAGCAGAACACCGCCAATCGCAAAGATTATCCCGAGCGTTTGGTGGTGTTTTAATTTTTCTTTATTAATGAAAATGCCGAGCAGTACTGCTAAAATTATGTAACTTTCGCTAATAGTAATAGCAATGGAAATTGGTATATATATAACCGCGAGACAATATGCCAGCCATGCAATATTATCTAAAGTGCTCTCAGCAATAATTGCTCCGGGGGCTTTTTTAAAATCTTGATACAGATGCTTAAACTGATTCTTATATAACAAAATTACAGTGGCCATAACCAAAATCACTACGTCTACTAACCACACGGTTAGTACTGGCGAACTAATTTGACTCGCATGACCCATCAAAAAATTTGTCAGCGCCATACCCAAGGCCCCTAACAATGCAACGAAGGTTCCTTTTTCAAGCCTACGGAAGATATGGCCCAGGTGAAATGCGTGGGGACTAACGGTTAACGCAATACCTAAAAATACTATTGCGATAATAACATAACTTGGAGCAGACAGGAGTTCTGCGCCAATCACAGCACTTATCAAAACAGTAAGCGGAAGCTCCAAGCTTGCAATCGGTTCCACCACAGCAAGCTTGCCAATTTCTAGAACATAAAACTGCAAGGTTCCGGTAAAAAAGAAGGCTACTCCAATGCCGATTAACGCCCAAAAGGTTACTTGATCAGAAACTAAATTGGGGATCTGATTCCAAACGAATGGCAACAAAACTACAGAAACTGCAAGAGTGTTAAAAAACAACGCTTGCATAATCCCAATCTTGCGCGATGCTCGCTGAATAAAAAAATCACCAAAGCCCCATGCAAAAAGCGCAACCAGAGCAAAGATGATTCCTAAATATGACATTTATTTTTGTTTAACGATTTTTACTGGTCCAAATATTTTCCCACCATTCTGATGGCGCAACTTCATACATCATTTCGCCCAGCTTAATTGCCGATGGCAAAGTCAGCTTTTTCATTTGCGCCCTACCTTTGTTGGTGTCTTCGTCCTTACCATGAAGCCAAATCGCCGCTTCTTTATTCCCCTGCCACTCATACTCGCGCAATAGTAAAATCTGATCCAAGATGTCAGCTTGCTTAGCAATAATTGATTCAGCACTTTCGCGCTTCTCGTATTCATCCATGAGCTCTTTCAGATCTGGGAACGGTAACGGACCAAGCTGGTCTTCCAAAATTTCTTCATCATGTATTTTTACATATTTTTTGTGAATCCAATTGTGGTCACCAGTACGAGCTTCAGCAATATCATGGAACAAACCCATAGCCATACACTTATATAGGTCAGCGCCTTCAATTTTTGCTAAAAACCAAGCAATCACTGCTACACGATATGAATGCGAGGCGATTGTGTCGGATGTGTCGCTAGACAACAGGGTTTGACTGTGAATTCGCGGCAAACGGCGCATGGTTCCAACTTCGTACAAAAAATTGATAATACTTCGATCTCTTTGCTCTGGCATAAAGTTAACTTAGTTTTTTCTTCAACAACTCATTTACAACCTGCGGATTGGCCTTGCCTTTCATGTGCGCCATAACTTGGCCGACCAAGAAGCCAAATGATTTTTGTTCGCCAGCTTTAAAATCTGCAACAGCTTTTTCGTTAGCTGCAATAACTTCGTCGATAGCTGATTCAATCGCACCAGCATCACTCACCTGCACCAAACCCAAGTCTTCGACAATCATATCTGGCTCACCGCCTTTTTCGTACATTACTTTAAACACTTGTTTGGCAGCAGACCCAGAAATTTTTCCGTTGTCGATTAGCTTAACTAATTCTGCCATATTTTCCGCACTAACTCGTGATTCAAGTGGATTAGCAAGCTCTGCATTAAGCAATGCGGAAAAATCTTGCACACACCAATTAGCAGCAAGTTTAATTAACTTCGCACGCAAGTCTTGGTTGTCAGAATTTCCATCAGTGAGCATCCATGCATCAATTTCACTTACTACTTCCTCAAAGTACTCATTCATTTGCTTCCAGTTGAGCAAAGTTTCAATTCCTGCATCATCCAAGCCGAACTCAGCTTTAAAACGCACGCGCTTTTGTGCTGGCAATTCTGGTAGTTCGGCACGAAGCTTTGCTTTAAACTCTTCTGTAAAATGGAGTTCTGGTAAATCTGGTTCTGGCATGTAACGATAATCATTAGCTTCACCCTTTTCGCGCTGTTCAACAGTCTTGTTGTACTTTTCATTCCAGCCCATGGTTACCTGCTTTGGCATCTCACCTGCTTCGAGCATTTCAATGTGCCGCGGAATTTCGTAATTAATTGCAGCTTCGGCAAACTTAAAGCTATTGATGTTCTTCACTTCAACTTTATATTTCGGCAAACTTTCTTCACCAGGCTTACGCACCGAAATGTTTGGCTCGCAGCGCATCGTGCCTTTTTCCATATCTGCACTTGATGCTCCCACATAACGAACAATTCTCTGCAGCTCCTGCAAAAAGATGCGCGCTTCTTCTGCTGTTTCGACATCAGGCTCAGTTACAATTTCCAAAAGCGGACAGCCGGCGCGATTCAAATCTACTAAAGAATAAGGCAAACCCTCTGGGTGTGTGTTCTTCCCGGCATCTTCTTCCAAATGCGCGCGCGTAATTCTAATGCGTTTTGTGTAAGCATCTTTGTTTCCTTCACGATTCGGATCCGCAGGAACAGAAATATCTACATAGCCCTTTGCCGCAACAGGATGATCCAATTGCGAAATCTGATACCCCTTTGGAAGATCAGGGTAAAAATAATGTTTGCGGTCAAACTTAGAATATTCCGGAATCTCGCAATTCAAAGCCATGCCCACCATAACGCCCAAACGCACTGCTTCTTTGTTAATCACCGGCAAAGAGCCGGGCTCGCCAGTTGCGACCTCGTCTATATTTGTGTTCGGAATTTTTTCTTCGGGATCGCACGGCGCACTCGAAAACATCTTGCTCTTAGTAGCAAGCTGCACGTGGATCTCGAGTCCTATAACTGGTTTGTAGCCTTTTAGTTCCATATTACTCGTAAATTGTGAATGAATTTGCAATCTGAGTTAAGATGGGGTCATCTGTATCTTGTTGCAGTACAAAATACTGATCTCCCTGGGAAACTAACATTACATACAATGGTGAGCCAATTGTTCCATCCCCATCCCAGCGGTATGAATCAGAGTTTTGGTAAGCAACTTTTTTAATACTGCCCTTAGGATTTATAAATTTATTTTCTGAAATATACATCGTCAGTGCTTCTTCAGGGGAAAGGTTATTGGCTAGAATTCTAACGTGAATTTGAGGGGATTCAGTTTCAGCAACTGCTTTTTCGCTGATTCCAATATTTACCCGATGCGAGCCTTCCCAGGCTTCCCTCATCCATGGTTCAGCACTGCTCCGATCGATACTGGAATATATTACATAATCTGCGGGGACAGCAATGGAATATCCATCAAAATTATTATACTGTTTCCAGCCAGTTGGGAAATCAAGCTTCGGAATTCCCAAATCCTGCCTGATTTCATAATTGGCCAGGCTAACTTCATAAGTTCTAAGCCCCCTCACAATCCCTCCTTCATCCGTATGGGGCTCAATAAATACAATAAGTTTTTTTTCTTTCCCAGTTAGGTTGGATGGAATTAAACCTTCTATTCCAGCATGTGGGATAAATTCATTATCATACAAAGTTTCTCCGACTGAATCTTCGATTACACCAGAATTACTACGCATGTATGAAATACTGAAACCACAAGGACTATCGGAACCAAATTCCTTAATAGCTGCCACAGAATCAGCTGCGCAAACTCTAACACTATAGACTTTTTGGTCCTCAGGAAAACTCTTAATTTCTAAATTATAACGCAGCGCTGTTTGAGTCTTAATTATATTCCTGACCGTAAATGGCAAATCTTCATAAGATGGTGCGTCGATAACAGCTAAAGATGGGTGGGGTATAAAAGTTAATACCGGGTAAATAACAGCAAGTATTATAAACAGTAATTTGTAGTACTTATGTACTGTGAAACTTGATTTCAAAAAAGTAAGTAGGTAGAATACTGCAAATAATACGGTACCAGATATAAGAATTTCAATCATCAAAACATATCTTTCTATTGGTACATATGCCACGGTATCTATCACCCCTATTTTATCTCCAATAAAATAAGGTAAGTCCCCTAAGTAAAACAATACATCCCTTAAAGAACCTGGAAATGTGACAACCAAAGAAATAATCCACAATAAAATTGGGACTGTAATTGGTAATAGTAAAATTAATATAACTAAGACTAAACTCTTTGACCCTTTGACTAATTTAGCTAACAATAGGACGATTAACCGAGCGACTAACACAATAGCACTATAAAATAAAGTATTAACTATTAAACCAATAGATATCCATAAAATGCTAAAATCATGAAACGAAAAATAACCCATAGGAAAACCTCCCAAATTACCACACGGCCCGAATTGAGGAAACCCACACCCTGAATAGTTCGGAAAAGCAGTTGTTAACACTGCTGCAATCAGTCCGAATAAAACTGTTGTACCAATAAAAAATAATACTGATCTCCACACAGACGTTTTTTCAGTAGCCACAAGAGAACCTGTGGAGGCGTTAGTTTCAATTTGTTGTGCTATATTGGTTTCTTCCATATATTTTATATATTAGTTTCGGGAATCTTAGTGTGCCAATCAGTTACTTCCTGATAGGCAGCGCCAACATTAAAGACTTTTTGTTCGCCCCATTGCGGGCCAATAATTTGTAAACCGACTGGCAATTGCTTGCCATCTGCTTCAGCGAAACCACAAGGTATAGAAAGTCCCGGTGTTCCAGCAAGAGACCCTGGAATATTCAACTGATCAGCAATATAACCAAACAAGGGATCGTCAGCCGCTTTACCTAAAGGCAAAGCAACATTCGGCGACGACGGCGCAACTAATACATCAACTTGCTTAAACACTTCTTCAAACTCATTCAAAATCAAGCGACGCACGGCTTGCGCTTTTTTGTAGTAAGCATCGTAATAACCAGCCGACAAAACATAAGTGCCGGTCATAATACGGCGCTTGGCTTCATCACCAAAACCCGCAGCGCGACTCTTAGCATACACTTCAAACAAATCTTTACCTTCTTGCGTGGAGTGGCCGTAGCGGATGCCATCATAGCGCGCTAAGTTCGATGATACTTCACTCGGGCACACAATTGCATACACCAAAGAGCCATACTTCGTGTTCGGCAAACTGACTTCTACAATTTCCGCGCCTTTGCTTTTCAAAACTTCAATCGCTTCTTCCACGCGCGTGCGAACTTCTGGCTGCATACCATCAACAAAATATTCTTTAGGCACACCGATTTTCATTCCTTGTATATCTGCGTTGAGTTCACCAAAATATGCTGGCACATCGTACGGACCAGTTGTGGAATCTTTTGCATCTTGCCCGGAAATTACTTCCGCTATCATTGCTAAATCTTTTACACTGCGTGCCATTGCACCAGGGCTATCCAAACTTGATGCCATCGCGGCCACGCCATAGCGACTAACTCGGCCATAAGTTGGCTTCCATCCACTAACTCCTGTAAGCGATGCCGGCTGGCGAATACTGCCGCCAGTTTCTGTTGCTAAAGTCCAAGGGGCAAGCCCTGCTGCAACCGCAGCCGCGCTACCACTAGAAGACCCACCAGGCATGCGCGTGGTATCCCACGGATTTCGTGTTGCACCATAAAAGGAAGTTTCGCCGGAAGAGCCATGCGCAAACTGATCCATATTAGTCTTACCAATCATCACTGCTTTCTGCTCTTTCAACTTCGCAATCACAGTAGAATCATATGGTGGGATGTAGTTCTCTAAAATTTTTGATGCTGCAGTAGTGCGAATGCCTTTAGTCAAAAATAAATCCTTCGCTGCAAACGGAATGCCGCACAATGGTGGATTAGACTTACCACCCGCGGCCATGTATTCATCAGCTTCTACAGCTTGCGCCAAAGCTTCGTCTTCACACAAAGTTATGAATGCGTTCAACTTTTCACGTACTTCTGGCGAATCGCCAACCGGCGACAATTCTTTTACCCGCGCCAAAAAATATTTCGTCAGTTCAACAGACGAAACTTCTTTGTTGTCTAATTTTTCGCGCAGCTCATGCAGCTCTAACTGTTCCCAATTAGCCATTATAAAATTGATTTCACTTTATAGTATCGATCCCTGCGTTCCGGCGCGTTGGCCAAAATTTCTTCCTGGTAGTCAATCAATACGGCCTTATCTTCGCGCTCCACATTTTCCAAACCGGTCACACTAGAAACAATCTCTAGCCCATCAGTATTAACCGCTTTTAATTCATCTACATAATCCAAAACAGACGAGAGGTCCTTTTGGAACTTTTCGATCTCATCTTCTTGAAGCTTTATGCGAGCCATTTGGCTGATTTTGATGACTTCTTCTCGGCTTAACATAGCCTAATTATAGAGAAAACCAACTAAAAAGAAAAGCACTTAGAATAATCACAAAGGATCATTCCGCCACTTTCCCAGAAAGGCTAAGTAGGTCACGATTGGGTGCACTAGATACGTTATCAAAAGAGCCAAACCAATCACTTTCCAGGGAAAGATTTGCAACAAGCCAAATACAATTCCTGTAATTATTACGTAATCACCATGGTCAACGAGAGGTAAAAACTGGCCATCGCGAAAGTTTAACCTCCGCTTAATAAAACTCCCCAGAATATCTCCAACATAAACCGTTAAGCCATTCAAAATTCCAATTAACAGAGCATGCTTAAAATTGTGGCTAATTATTAGGTGAATTAAAAACCCTGCTGTAACTGAAACAGGTAACCCGTACCAAGTTCTGGCGTTTCCCAAAATGCGTCGGCCGTTCCAAAACTTGCCAGCATCCAAAGGTTTATCAAAAGCAGTTAGTTTGGGAAAATATATTGATGCAACAAAAATTCCATTCAAAGACATGTTAATCACCCAACATGGGATCGCAAATCTTAAAATTTCATTAAAAATTGACATATCTATAGTATACATTACCAATAAATGGGTTTCCTGGTATAATAAGGAAAAGCATTAATTCATAAAACAATATGATAATCTTAATTTTGATCATAGTCGCAATTGTTGCAGTTGCTGCCATTATCTACAATTCTTTAATCCGCTCACGGTATCGAGTTGACGAAGCTTGGGCAGATATCGAGGTGCAACTTAAGCGCCGCTACGACCTGATTCCTAATTTGGTTAACACAGTCAAAGGTTATGCCGCCCAAGAATCTGGCGTGCTAGAGCGTGTTACCCAAGCGCGTACTCAAGCCATGGGCGCCAAGACTCCAGAAGAAATGGCTAAAGATGAAAACCAACTTTCTGGTACTTTAAAAAGCTTGTTTGCTGTAGCTGAAAATTATCCTGATTTGAAAAGCAACCAAAACTTTATGCAGCTACAAGCCGATCTAACAGATACAGAAAACAAAATTCAAGCTGCTCGCCGCTTCTACAACGGCAATGTCCGTGACTACAATACTAAAATTGAAGTTTTCCCAACCAACCTATTTGCATCAATGCTAGGATTTGCAAAACGCAATTTCTTTGACATAGATGACAACGGCCCAGAACAACAGCCGGTCGAAGTTAAGTTTTAATAAATAAATTTATGGAATTCGATAAAAAGTTTTTTCTCGGCGTAGCCACCGGCCTTGCTGCTGCTGTAATAATCGGGGTTGTTGCCTTTGGTGCTGGCCAAAATTCTAATATCCCAGTCGGTGTAATGGGCAATCGAATGATGAACACTAACCAGCAATTAAAAAATGTGGACACAGATACAAATTCAGAAACTCCACCTAAAACAATGATGGCTGACTCTGATCAGCAAACAGTTAGAGGTACGTTTGGAATGGAACACGACAGCCTATATAGTGACACGCTATGTTTTAAAACTTCAACTGCTGTAACTGGTATTCCCGCAAAAAGTTTTTTCTGTTTTTCAAATCAAAACCTTGCCAAGCAATCTCTAAAAGTAAATGATGCTGGCTCAATAGGACTTGTTGCCTGCGATCATATTTCGGGTCAAGCCAGCATAACTATTTCTGATTACTCAATGCCAACATCTGGTGGCGACGCCCCTCCAACCGCCAAATTTATTACCGTTAACAAAATTACCGTTCCTGCTCAATGCGGACGTGGCCCACTTAATTACTAACAATGCTAACTTATACCGAGGTCAGTAAAAACAAAGCGTACTCTGTATTGCTCATCTTTATATTCCTAATAATTATTATTGGGTTCGGTTTTATAATGTCTCAGTATTATGGCTCACCTATTTTGTTGTTTGTGGCTGTGGTGTTCAGCTCTGTTTCCGCGCTCATTTCCTACTTCTATTCCGACAAGATTACCTTGGCCATTTCTGGTGCGCAAGAAATTGATTTAAAAGCGCAGCCTCAGTTATACAAAACCGTGGAAAATCTTTGTATTACTGCTGGCCTCCCTATGCCAAGAGTTTATATTATTGACGATACCGCGATTAACGCTTTTGCCACTGGTCGTAACCCAAAAAATGCTGTGGTTTGTGTTACCCTAGGTGCTTTGCAACGCTTAAACCAGAGCGAACTTGAAGGGGTTTTGGCTCACGAGCTTTCGCACATTGGCAACTACGACATTCGTTTTATGACTTTGGTAGTAGTCTTGGTTGGCACCATTACCTTACTCGCTGATTGGATGATACGCGCATCAATATTTGGCGGGCGCAGACGTAGCAATAGCAACGAAGGCGGCGGCGTTTTCTTGCTCATTGGAATTGTGCTGGCAATTTTGTCACCAATTGTTGCCATGCTTGTACAGCTGGCTGTGTCCCGCAAGCGAGAATATTTAGCTGATGCCTCTGGCGCCTTACTAACACGTTACCCAGAAGGACTTGCACAGGCTCTAGAAAAAATCGCTGAAGACAGCGAAGCATTGGAAGCAGCAAATAAAGCTACTGCTCATTTGTACATTGCTAGTCCATTTAAAAATGCCAGTGAGGGCAAAGAACCAGGCTGGCTAACAGCGCTGTTCAATACGCACCCACCAATTAAAGAACGCATTCAGAGATTGCGCGAGATGCATTAAACCCCGAGCAAGCTTTTCACTAAATCCAAGCCAAAGCCACGCGCCATTAGTCTGCGCATAACTTTCTGCTTTTGATCGTAATCAAATTTTTTGATTTCTTTTAACGGGCCAAAGTTTTTTTCTACATAGCGCTGGGCAATATCTAGTTCATCATCTTCAGTAACAAGTTCATGTAGCTTGTCCTCAATAACCTCTTTGGGCAATTTTTTTTCGTATAACTTTTTTTTCATCATGAATCTGCCATAGTACTTATAGCGCTTTAAGCTATCGATAAATACTTCGGCATAATGGTCGTCGTTTAAGTAGCGATCGTCGAACAAGCGCTGCACCACTTCGTCAATAATTTTTGGAAAGTAACCACGGCGTGCCATTTTTTCGCGCATCTCAAATTCAGTTCGCATGCTCAGGTTCAACAAAAACAATGCGTATTCATAGCCGTGGTCAGCATCATCAGGTTTTTTTAAAGGTTTACTTTTTTTGAACATCTACGTAATAAAATATAGAAAATATTGTATTAAAAATTGAAGGAGTTATGCACTATTTCTTTATATCAATTTTATTATAGCGTGTTATGCTAAAGATGAGATAAAGATTCTTGACATAACCCCGCGCTCACTGATACACTCGAATTAGCAGTCTCGGCAAGAGAGTGCTAATTAATCTCTCAAAATATCAAATCTTTATGGATAATTTCTCATTTATATTAGAACGCCTTTCCAGTAGAGCTAAAAATGCGCTTATTGCAGCGCAAATGGCCTCGGAAGAGCTGCGTCATGATCATATTGGTACAGAGCACCTTCTTTTCGGCATAGTGGCGGAAAAGAGCTCTTTTGCTGCGGAAATTTTAATAAAAGCGAAAATTACGCCAGAAATTATTAAAGCCGAGTTGGTACTGGTCAACAAGAATCACGAAACTGACTCCTGGAAACCAGTACTTTCAGAACATCTCAAACAAGCTATTGAGCGCTCAGCAATTGTCGCCAGTCAGTATGGGTATCAATTTATTGGCACCGAACACTTTTTGTATGGGTTACTAACCACTCAACCAAACCGAGCTAAGGTAATTATGTCCAAGCTTGGAATTGATATTGGTGAGCTAGAACATAACCTGGTTGCTGTATTTGAAAATATTTCTAAATTTCCAGACATGCCGGCTGAACAAGGTATGCCTGGTGGAGCAGCTGGTCCTGCTGGCGAGCATCCCCATGCGCACGGTCAACCTGGTGGACCACAAGATGGTCGCAAAGGAAGTGTCTTAGAGTATTACACAACGGACCTAACTAAAAAAGCAGCCATGGGTTCAATCGATCCTGTGATTGGTCGCAAAAAAGAAATTGAACGCCTCACTTCTATTCTTGGTCGCCGCACCAAAAACAATCCAGTGTTAATTGGTGAAGCTGGTGTTGGTAAAACCGCCATTGTGGAAGGTTTAGCTTTGGCTATTGCCAACCGCGAAGTGCCAGATATTTTGCTCGACAAGCGCATTCTCTCTTTAGACCTTGCTCTAGTTGTGGCCGGCTCAATGTTCCGCGGTGAATTTGAAAATCGTTTAAAACAAATTATTGATGAAGTTAAAGCCGATGAAAACGTTATTCTATTTATAGACGAGCTTCACACTATGATTGGCGCTGGCGCTTCTACAGGCAGTCTTGATGCTGCCAATATTTTGAAGCCTGCTTTAGCTCGCGGCGAAATCCGAACCATTGGTGCCACTACCCTATCGGAATACAAGAAGTATATTGAGCACGATGCTGCACTTGAACGCCGCTTCCAATCTATATTAGTAGAAGAGCCAAGCAAAGAAGAATCGATTGCGATTTTGAAAGGCCTACGCCCTAATTACGAAAAGCATCACCGAATTACCATTACTGACGAAGCTATAAACGCGGCAGTGGAACTTTCCGACCGTTATATTCAAGATCATTTCTTGCCAGACAAAGCAGTGGACTTAATTGATGAAACTGCTTCTGCTTTGCGCAGCATTCACAGCAACTCCAAAACTGCGAAGAACCGTAAAAAAGTTGAGAACGAGCTTGTTGCTTTGGAAGAAGAAAAAACTAAAGCAGTGTTGTCGCAAGACTTTACAACTGCCTTGCATTTGCGTAGTCAGGAAGAAAAACTATTGCATCAGAAGAAAATTTTAGAAACCCAAGAAAAGTCCGAAACTGATCCGGTTTACTCTATTACTGGCGAAGACATTGCGGCCACTGTTTCCATGATGACTAAAATTCCGTTGAAGAAATTAGCGCAAACTGAAATTGGCAAACTCGCTAATTTAGAAAAGATATTAAAAACCCGAATTGTTGGGCAAGATGAAGCAGTTAATGAAATTGCCAAAACCATTCGCCGCTCACGCGCAGGTCTTGCAGATCCACAGCGCCCGATTGGCTCATTTATGTTCCTGGGGCCTACAGGAGTGGGAAAAACAGAAACCGCGAAAATGATTGCCCAGGAAGTATTTGAAGATCCTGATGCGTTAATCCGCATCGATATGTCTGAGTTCATGGAACGCCACAACGTGTCGCGCTTAGTTGGCGCGCCAGCAGGTTACGTTGGTTACGAAGAAGGCGGCCGCTTAACCGAAGCTGTGCGACGCAAGCCTTACTCTGTGGTTTTGTTTGATGAAATCGAAAAAGCTAATCCAGAGGTATTCAACATCTTGCTGCAAATTTTGGAAGATGGTCAATTAACTGACGCTCAGGGCAAACGGGTTAATTTTGCCAACACTGTTATCATTATGACATCTAACTTAGGTATGCAGGAACTGAATGCCCAGGCTAAGAAGATTGGTTTTGCGGACCGCGAAATGGAAGAAGACCAAAAAGTTAAACTTGAAAAAGAATACGATCGGATTAAACTTGGCCTGTTAGAAAAACTAAAGCAAGATTTGCGCCCAGAATTCTTGAACCGCATCGACAAAGTGTTAATCTTCCGCCCACTAGGCATGCAGCAATTACGCAAGATCACCACTATTCAATTTGGTGATGTTCAACGGCGTCTTGCTATGCAACAAGTCACCCTGAAAGTTACTCCTGCGCTAATCAAGTATATTTCTGAAAAAAGTTTTGACCCTTTGCAAGGCGCGCGCTACATTCGCAAAAACATCCAAGATTTAATTAGCGATCCATTGGCCGAGAAAATTATTTCACAAAACATTTCTTCCGGTACTACTATTGCCGCAGACGTAAAAAATGATGAAGTAATATTCGAAATCCAAAAAGCTCCTGTGGCTGTACCGGTTTAAGCATCATATAAAAACACCTCGTAATCCGAGGTGTTTTTTGTTATATTGATATCATGCTCAAAATTGGACCATCGAACGAGAATGAAATAATACTAGCTTTTTTACAAGCTGAGATTGACTCACCTCGTTTTAAAAACTACATAGAAAACCCTATATCAAAATTAGCGATACACGGCTTTGATAGAGGATCATTAATTGACACTCCTGACTTAAATAATGAACTACACAACTCCATACGAGCCTCTTTACTTAATTTTCGAGGCTATGGAGATAAAACAGGTTTATTCCAAGGCTGGCCTAAAGACATAGTTTACGAACATATCGAGATAGAACCCAGAGAGTTCGGTATTCTAAAATATATGGTTTACGATAAATTCCTAACAATAACTCAAGGGACGCGGCTTGTAATAGATGGGGTAAAAAATCTAGATATCATAGATGTCATTAGTGATGACGGAGATAATTTTAACAACCATGTCAACGAAATTGTGACGGACATGAAAAAAGGCAAATCTTATCCTGAGATTATAGGAATACAAGCGATAGATAAAAATATTATTCTTGTTGAAGGACATACAAGAGTTACTGCACATATGGTTGCTCATCCTGATAAAAATATAAAAATGATTCTAGGTACATCTCCTGAGGTTAGCAAATGGTATTTCTATTAAAAACATTGGCGACGCTAGTGTTTTTTGTTCGCAAAACTTTATCAAAACTTTACGTAGAATTGAGGTAGCCTGGTTTACAATGATTGCATGCCAGGATTACTTTCATTTGGCCTCAATATTTTAGCGGATGTTTTCTATCCCAAATACTGCTTTGGTTGTCAAAGATCAGGCGGTTATTTGTGCAAGTTTTGCATGAACCAAATTCCTAGTTTGGTTCGCAACTTTTGTGTTGTTTGCAATTCCGCCAGTCCGCAAGGATTCACGCATACTCCTTGTAAAACCGAATTCTCCCCTGATCGCCTACTTAGCGCTTTTGCCTATCAAAACAAAACTGTGGCTGACATGATAATTACTGGAAAATATTACTTCGTTCCGGAAGTTTTTGCAGTGCTGGGAGCACTGGCCTCAGAGCATATCTTTTTTGATGCTATATACAAACGAGAGTCCAAACCAGAAGAATATTCTGCGTTAAAAGATTTTGTGGTTTGCGCTATTCCTTTACATGCACGCCGCTTAAGATGGCGAGGGTTTAATCAATCCGAAATTGCAGCCAAAGTAATGGCGCAAGGATTAAACTTGCCTTACTATCCTCTACTTCAACGAAGTAAAAACACTCAAACCCAAAAGAACTTAGACGCCAAATCGCGTCAAACTAATTTAGCTAATGCATTTAAAGCTAATCAGATTCCGAATTTTCCAAGAAAAGTTATATTAGTAGACGATGTATCTACTACTGGCCAAACCTTCCTCGAAGCCACGCGCGTGCTCAAACAAGCTGGCGCAGAACAAGTCTGGTGCATCAGCATTGCCAAAGACTAAGTTTTTCGCTAAAATACATGAGTTATAGCGACCCGGCGACAGACCGTGGGCCGCATCAATATTAGCTTATGGAGAGGTCGCATAGTGGCCTAGTGCGTCGGTTTGCTAAACCGATGTACGGTTGTAAAGCCGTACCGAGGGTTCGAATCCCTCCCTCTCCGCCAGAGAAGTAAGCCCTTATGGGCTTTTTTGTATGCTACAATAAAGACACTTTAGGCCATTTTAAAGGTCTGATTTTAGATTTAGAAACTAAATTTTACCTGTAACAAACCCCTTTTTGGAGCGTCTCTATGAATGACCATGCTCATTCCAACTTAAATAATGCGCAAATGCCTCCAGAAAAACTGGCCCCAATTTTGCGGCAAGCCCAAGCTGGAGCAGATGCTGCGTTAAGCTCTATTTATAACCATTACTTTGAGCGAGTCTATCGGTTTATCTTCTATCGCGTAAGCCATAAAGAAACAGCCGAGGACTTAACCGAAGAAGTGTTTGTGAAGATTTTTAAGAATCTTCGCAAGCTTGAGCAACCAGCAGCATTCGAAGGTTGGTTATTCCAAATTGCTCGCAACCGGGTAATCGATTACTACCGAAGCAAACGACAAATTGTTCCGCTGGAAGAAATCGAAAACACTTTGGAGTACGAAACCAATATTGTTGATCTGGTCAATTTGAAAACCGAACAAACTTTGTTCATCAAATTACTTAAAGAGCTAACAGCAGAACAGCAGCAAGTTATCAAACTAAAATTTTTGGAAGATATAGATAACGCTGCGATTGCCGAAATTATGGAAAAGACTGAAGGCGCCATCAGAGTTATTCAACACCGCGCCATTAATAAACTTAAAGAACTCATAGATAACATTTCTAAAGACTAAAATGTCCCACCACTCCATAAATGAAATACTAGATACAGCGATCACAAGATTGCAAAATGGCGAAAGCCAACACGCAATCCTAGCTGATTACCCTGACCACAAAGAAGAGCTTAGTGGCCTTTTAGCCATTTCTAAAATTGGGTTAAATATTCCTAAATTGGATGTCCCCGCTCCATACAAGCGCCACCTATATTCAGAAGCAGTCACTAAAGGATGGTTCTGGAGTGCCGTTGCTTACTACCGTATTGCAGCTATTCCCATTGCCCTGGTTGTAGTACTGATCGGTGGAAATGTTTTGGCGAATCAAACTTCATCAAGTTTACCCGGCGACACGCTTTACTCATTGAAACGAGCCACAGAAGAAGCTCGCTTAACCTTTACTCGTGACCAAGAAAAAATTGCTGTTATCCACGTTGAGCTAATGCAAAAACGTCTTAATGAAGTTCGCCAAGCTGCACAAAGTGGTAATGCCGAAGCAGAAACAGCCGCTATAGCGGCACTGCAATCTCAGAGTGCAAAAACCTTTGCCCAGGCTGGACCAATAGCTACTGCTAACGCCATCTCCAAACAAGACTCCACATTACTAGACACTTTGGTAGCTGTAAACAAACAGCAAAAAGATGTCTTAACAGAACTGGGCGATCCAGCTGCTAGCACTGCTCTAAATGAAAACATTAAGACAGATCAAGCGCTGGCGAAAATCGTTGCCACTGTTAACGATCAAGTCTTAATCGATGCACCGAACAAAGTATCGGTTACGGGTAATATTACTTACTTTTACAAGAACTACATTACTGTAGAAAATAATACCTTTGCAATGGATGAACAAACTGTAATTACTGCAAGCACTGGCGAAACAGTTGATGCCAGCACTATAAAGATGCCAGTAGGACGCGCATCAATTACAGGAATTAAAACTGAAAATGGTGTTCTGGTAGCTAAGCAAATCTCTCTTCTCCCTGCAGATACAGGTGAAGTAAAAGGCGCCACTACAACTACTAAGCCAGTTGTTAAGCCAAAGGAACCAGCAGTTCAGCCAGATACCACAATTGAACCAGTTACAGACCCGAATCAAGCAACAGGATCATTCATTGTAGAGCCAAGCGCTCCACAGTACAATCAAAAGTAATTTATCTGTCCTGTAAATCGTTTCTGGGCAAAGGATTACAAAAAATTGTAGTTCCCTGCCCTGAAACGAGAGTACTACAGGAAACAGAAATTACTTAAAAACAGGCCAAAGTCTAGAGCGAGGCCTGTTTTTGTTTGCTTTTATTTCCCTTCTATTACCAGGGCAATGATGGTATAATAAATCTGCCCTAAACTTAGGGAGAGGTCGCATAGCGGTCTAGTGCGGTGGTCTTGAAAACCACTGTGGGTAAACTCCACCGAGGGTTCGAATCCCTCCCTCTCCGCCAGAGAATATCAATAAAACAAAATGGCAAAGCTACCAGAACCAATAATTGAATGGGAAGCACCGGAATTCCGTCACTACCCTAAAAACGCTGCGTGGTATATTACTTTTGGAGTAATAGCTGCGTTAGTGATTGCCTTTGAGCTGTTTATGAAAGATTGGTTTGGCGCGGTAACTATGGTTATTATATCAATTTTCTTTGCCTTGTTTGCATTACACAAACCCAAAACTGTTAACGTAGTTATTAGTACTCACGGTCTGCATGTTGATGATAGCCATATCCCCTACTCGCGTATAAAACAATTTTGGATTGTCGATAACGATAATCATAAAACTTTAAATATTGAAACCACTGCTTACCTAAACCATCTTTTAGCTATCGAACTTCATGAACAAGATGCCGATGAAGTGCAAGAAATTTTAAGCGAGCTACTGCCGGAAAATCCAGAAAAGCACGAATTAATTCACCAGCGCATTGCCCACCGAATTAAGTTTTAGCTTCCGTAGCTCAGTGGATTAGAGCGTTCCCCTCCGGAGGGAAAGGCCGCAGGTTCGATCCCTGCCGGGAGCACCATGCAGTATTGGAATACTATGAAGCTAACTGATTCAATTCAAACTCTGCCACTTGTCGGAGCTAAACTAGCTGCGGCTTTTTCGTCTGTGGGAGTAAAAACTATTGCGGACCTACTATATTTTTTCCCAACTCGGTACATGGACTACCGCAAAACAGTTAGCATTGGCCAGGCCGAGGAGAATGACGTGATTACCGTCATGGGCCGCATTAAATCTGTAAAAGCTAATTTTGGGTTTCGCGGTCGCATGTCTTACTGCGAAGTCACTTTAGAAGACGGCACAGGGATTATCCGCGCAGTGTGGTTTAATCAAACCTATATTGCCAATCAACTTAAAACTGGGGATGAGTTAATACTGTCAGGCAAGGTAACTCGCTACAAACATCTGCAGTTTACAAACCCAGCTTACGAAAAAATTTCCGACAACACCCAAACTGATGACTCGCAAATGGCAGGTCTTCACACTGGTCGCCTTGTGCCAATTTATAGGCGCAGCGAAGTTATCCCTTTGCGCACGGTGCGTAAACTTGTAAAAATCTGCTTGCAGGCTACTAATGAACTGGAGGATTTTGTCCCTAAAAATCTGCTTTCAAAAAATAAGGAATTAATGCCAATAGCTGAGGCTATTGAGCAGTTACATTTTCCAGAAAATGATGAACTGTTAACTCAAGCTCGGTTCCGTGTTGCTGTAGACGATGTCTTACCTCAGCAATTAGCAGTACAAATTCTAAAACAAAATTCGGCCAACAGAGACAGCTATCATATTAAAGTTAAAGTTGATCAGGTTAAAACCTTTTTAAACACCTTGCCATTCACCCTAACCGCTTCCCAAAAGAGAGCAGCTTGGGAAATTTTTCAAGATCTAGAATCTGACCAGCCAATGAATCGCTTACTGCAAGGCGATGTAGGTAGTGGCAAAACTATCGTAGCCCTTTTGGCTGCGCTACAAACCGCGGGAGCTGGGTATCAGACTGTTTTATTAGCCCCAACCGAAATCTTAGCCAAACAGCATTTCGACACTTTCGGTCAAATTCTCGGATCAGGTGATGGCCTGGCTTTGCTAACCAGAACATTTGCAGAGAGCGACAAAACTAAAGACAAAAAGACCATTATTAATGGCTTGTTATCTGGGGTTGTGAAAATTTGTATCGGCACCCATGCCTTGCTTCAAGAAAAAATCAAATTTAATAATTTAGCACTGGTAATAATTGATGAGCAGCACCGTTTCGGCGTGGGACAGCGCGGCTTTTTGTTGTCAACAAATTTAAATGCGGACAACGCTAAACGTCAGGCTACTGTTCCCCACTTATTGTCGATGTCGGCAACACCGATCCCTCGAACATTGGCCATGTCTTTATACGCGGACTTAGAGGTATCAACATTGACACAAGTGCCTAGCGGTCGCAAGCCTGTTATTACTAAAATAGTATCGGAGGAAAACCGGGGACAAGCTTACGAATTGGTCCGACAAGAAATTGCCTCGGGTAGGCAAGCATTCGTGGTTACCCCACGAGTCGAAGAGTCTGAACTTGGCACAAGCAGTGGGGCAAGCGAAGTCCGGTCCGTTAAAAAAGAATTTACGAGATTACAAACTGAGGTATTCCCAAAACTTAAGCTGGGCCTGCTATACGGAAAAATGAAAGGCGCAGATAAAGACAAAGTTATGGCTGAATTTGCCGCCGGCAAGCTCGACATTTTGGTCAGCACCTCGGTAATTGAAATTGGCATCGACATTCCCAATGCCACCACTATGATTATTGAAGGGGCGGAAAGATTTGGCTTGGCACAACTACACCAACTACGGGGACGCATTGGACGCAACAAATACGATTGCTACTGTTTTCTTTTTACCACTGAGGCTAGCCAGCAAGATACCAGGCGCTTAACAGCTTTAACCAAAACGACTGATGGATTCGCCTTAGCAGAACTGGACTTAAAAGAACGAGGTTTTGGAGATTTATTTGGGAAACAGCAAAGTGGTTTTATGTTTAACTATCCTCAGTTCATTACTGTGAAAGCCTTAGTTACTGCGCGAGATATTGCCCAAAAAATGACCGCAAGTGATATAGCCTTAAATGAGCAACCAGAGCAATTAAAAAGCATGGTCCGCCAATATTTAAATAATGTCGCCCAAGATTGACGAAAATTCCAATTTGGAGTACAATCGGTAAGTATCCTTTGAGTGCCACAATCAAGTTTTTTCCCGATTTCAGAACCTAAAGGATGCAAAATTTACATCATCAAGGAGAAAATTATGTTCCATCCCGACCTACCCCCTCGTCGACCGGAGATAACTGTGGTTTCCAGACCACAATTCAGGTCCTGGCGAGATGTCCCTTCGCATATGAACGTGTTTAACATTGTTGAAAATGAACCGAATCCCGACGAGCTTCTCGCTCCATCGGGGGACAAAGTCCTGCGTGTAGTTCATATCAACAAACATAGACACCTCATAACCCGAGAGTATGAGCCGTATGATCCCGATCACTACCCATATAACTTCGGCTTGAGCATGCCCTCAATGTTTCGCTGAGACAAAAGGACCAATTCCAAGGTCAAAAAGGTTGTCAGAAAGGCTTAAGTAGATTCCCGATCTGCTTAAGCCTTTAGTTTTATATCCTTGAGTGTACGAATGTCTTTCGAACTAATTAACTTGGTAAAGCCAAGTTTTTTTGCTTCTTTAGAACGTTTTTCTATATTGGAAACTTGGCGGATTTCGCCAAGCAAACCAACCTCGCCAAAAGCAATGCTCCCTGCTGGTATTGGATGTCCGTAAAAAGATGATAGGATTGCCATTACCACGGGCAAGTCCGCCGCGCGTTCGCTAATTTTAAATCCACCAGCCACATTTACAAAGACATCTTGATTCGACAAGTTAATTCCTAAAGATTTTTGCATAATTGCTAAAAGCAGCTGAAGTCGATTAACATCAAAACCAGAGGCAACTCGCCGTGGATAACTAAGAGTTGTCGTATTGGTTAGCGCCTGTACTTCTACTAACAATACCTTGTTGCCTTCCAAGGTCGCAGTCACACAGCTACCAGGCAGCGGCTTATCTCGATGTTCTAAAAACATTGCGGCTGGATTTGGCACTTCAACCAGGCCGTGCTCTTGCATATCAAAAATACCGACTTCGCCAACACTGCCAAACCGATTTTTACTACTACGAAGCAAACGCAAATTTCCAAACCTGTCACCTTCTAAATACAATACTACATCGACCATGTGCTCAATGGTTTTTGGACCTGCGAGCATACCTTCCTTAGTAACGTGCCCAATTAAAATAATAGCCACGTGCTGATCCTTAGCCAAACGCATCAATGAGTTGGTAACAAATGAAAGTTGCGATACCCCACCAACTACCCCATTCACAGATTGTGAATTTAAAGTTTGTATTGAATCAATAATAACTACTGTTGGATTGGCAGCAGCAATAGTGGCCATTACCACATCCAGGTCGGTTTCAGTTAATACCGCAATATCACTACCAGCGGAAAGTCTGCTGCTACGCATTTTCAATTGATGAGCAGATTCTTCCCCGGAAACGTACAGCACAGAATCAGTGTCTTTGCTGCTAGCAATATTCCCAGCCAGCTGTAAAGCCAGGGTAGATTTTCCAATTCCTGGATCACCACCCAATAGCACTAAACTGCCTGGCACAATGCCGCCACCAAGCACCTGATCAAATTCCCCCATACCAGAAGAAAATCTGGCTAAATCACGACCGGAGACCTCAGAAAGCTGCTGCAATTTACCAATCATGGCCTTGCCCCCCAAGCTACTAGCAGAACCCCCTTTAACCATTTGCTCAGCCAAAGTATTCCACTCACCGCACTGAGGGCATTTCCCCTGCCATTTAGGGGTAATATTGCCGCAATTAGTACATAAAAATTGTTTTTTGATGCCTGCCATAATCAGTATTATATCATGACCCAATAAAGGCGGTGTAAAATTTAATTAAAATTTTAATAAAATAAATGACCTCCTCCCCGGACTAAAGTCCGGGGTTTCCTCTCAGTCATGAGAACA
>CAZYQT010000004.1:0-71122 GCA_964650255.1 uncultured Candidatus Saccharibacteria bacterium | reverse complement strand
TTCTCTCAGGAATTTTCCATGAAATATGCTCG
The DNA here is from genome assembly GCA_964650255.1 of uncultured Candidatus Saccharibacteria bacterium. Taxonomy (GTDB): domain Bacteria; phylum Patescibacteriota; class Doudnabacteria; order UBA920; family UBA920; genus UBA920. The sequence goes on along the minus strand of CAZYQT010000004.1, from coordinate 71,090 downwards.
AGTCAGGTGGTATAGATGAGCCAACGAAAAGTGTTTAAAGTAATCGGCCAATTGGCCGGTTTTTTGTTTCCGTAGCATTTTTTATAATCAAATTTTCACAACCTAGCTCTAGACTATTATTAGGGGGGATTATATCAAAGAAAGGGGGTGTGAAAAAATAAATCAATCATAATTCTTACAATGAATCTGTTGCAGATTCAAAGACAGTTGGGCAATCCACAAGCTACGCCCTCTCCACAAACAAAAATAGGTCGAATACATTATTAACAAATAAAGGAATTAAATATATGAACAACTTTTCATGGTCAAAAGCAATTGGCTTCGGGGTCTTTATTTGGGCAATTATGTCTGCTGCCCTTTGGATCCTCGGCAGTATTTCATCATTAAATGCGGTTTGGGCACATGGTATAGTTGCAGCTGTTGGGATAATCAGCGCATACTTTTTCGCCCAAAATACAAATGCCGCCAATGGTTCTCAGGCTGCAGGCTATGGTTTGGCTTGGGTCGCTACAATACTGGTCTTAGACTTAGCAGTTTCCCAGTGGTTTGACGCACACATTTTTAGTATCTGGCAATATTGGGTTGGGGCAGCACTCGTGTTCTTAACTCCATTAGTTCAGGTCGAGTCACAGCAGACTCTAACTCAGAGTCATCAAATTTAAAATTTAGGCAGAGGGCGTAGCTAAAATTTTTATCATTAATATATTGAAAGGGAATTATATGACAACTTTGCATGCTGAAAAGCGAAAAACACAACACTTCCCTAAAAAACAGCACTTCTCGACTAGTGCCAATGAATTAGAGTGGTTGTTGGGTTCTGATGCAGCCATTTCCACTGTGAGAGTATCCGATGATAATCACACGATTGATATTGATATTTCTGCACCCGGCTCAAAAAGTCGTGGTGGGCATAGGGAAGAGTTGATTGATATCGTCTTTCCAAAAAATACAAAATAATGGGTTCCAAAACTTTTTGGCTTAAATAAATACGAGTATTTTAAAAGGGCTATCTATATCTTAGACATAGGAGTATACTGCATGTATGTCAGCAGTCCAAAAAGAGCAAATATATACGGAATTACGCAAATATCACCTGGATGAACTCCCGGATGTTTTTGCTAACCCTGGCATGAATGATCTGTTAATCGAGTACCGCAATCTAGAAGATGAGGTAATTGCTATGCTGCTAGGGTTGGTAAATGGTAAATCTGAGTATGTAGATTTGTCTAATAATTTGAATGAATTTGTTCAGAAGGCTAAGCCGATATTAAAAGGTGATGAGAGCGAAACTGATGACCGCAAGCATTTTGCAGACAAAAGTGAACAGTTAGCGCACATTCTGGAAATGGCTAAACAGGCTTCATTTACAATTAGGCCGCCACGGAAAACGCGCGAATCTACCCGGGCTGTGGTCACCAAGGTTAATAAAAATTAAAACAGGGAAATTTTCGAAAGAGAATTGCCCTGTTTTTTAATTATAATTAAACCTGAATTGACTGGACGAGTGAGCCGCATTTATTGCAAGTAGTTAGCTTTCTATCTTGAACGCCACCGCAGCCCGATGCTGAGTTGGATGTCCATGTAGTGCAATCTTCAGGCAGATGTTCGCAGTCGTTATTTTTTCGTCTTGCATATTTCCTCCGAGACTTTTTCATATTAAGTTTTAATATGGGATGTTGCATTCCTCAAAACAGTGCGCCTTGCGGTTGAGGGTGTAGATTCGCTCCCGACCGCGCTGTTCGCTATGGACGGCCTGCACAGATTGCAAAGTTTGCAGGTGGTGGGTGACAGTAGGCTGTCGCAAATTCATTTTCTCAGTCAATTCACCAACGGTCATGCCGGTTTTGGTCTTTCCGAGCATACACACTAGCTTATATCGACTTCTTTCGCCAACAACTTTGAAGCAATCTGGGCAAAGCTCTTCCTCTTGGGAGACGGTTTGCGGCACCCATTTAGGGCGTGGGTAAGTGGTTTGGGTTTTATCCCCAGTTTTTTTCTTGTTCATAGATGACCATCTATATTATAATGAATAGACCACTATCAATATATAATATTTACGATTATGAAGCAAGTAAATGAAGGTCAACTTATCAACATCCGTAAACGTGATGGCAATCTAGTTCCATTTGATCAAGCAAAAATTGTCACCGCAGTCACTAAAGCAATGAAGGCGGCAGGAGAATTTAATGATAGATCAGCTCAGGTAGTTGCCGTCGCTGTTACTAAGGAATTAATCGCGAAAAAGACAGTGGATGTTGAATTTACAGCGAGTGTTGAGGGGGTGCAGGACGAAGTGGAAAAGGAATTAATGCACCAAGGATTTACTGCTACCGCCAAGGCTTATATTCTCTATAGAGCAGAAAGAGAGCAGGAACGATTAGAGCACGGAGACGTACCCGAGCATGTACGATTACTTAACGCGGAAAGTAAAAAATATTTTGTTAACAACCCATTAGGCGAATTTATCTATTTGCGTTCATATGCGCGGTGGATTGAATCTGAAAATCGACGGGAGACCTGGATAGAAACAGTTGATCGGTACATCTCCTTTATGAAAGAAAATTTAGCTAACAAGTTAAGTGAATCTGAATATGTAGACCTGCGCCAAGCGATTTTAAGTCAAGAGGTTATGCCTTCTATGCGACTGATGCAGTTTTCTGGCGAGCCAGCCCGCCGATGTAACGCTTGTGCCTATAACTGTACTTTCATAGCTCCAACGAAAATAGAAGACTTTGCCGAAATTATGTATTTATCAATGCAGGGTTGCGGTGTGGGTTTTGCAGTTGAAAGTGAGAATATTGAGCAGCTACCACAAATAAAAAAACAAACTAATGGCCATATTACAACCTTCGTAGTCGGTGACTCAAAGGAGGGTTGGTGCGATGCCTTAACTGCAGGATTAAAGACCTGGTATGACGGTAAAGATATTGAGTTTGATTTTTCTCAAATTCGACCAGCAGGAGTTCGCTTGAAGGTGATGGGTGGTAAAGCATCTGGTCCAGAGCCGTTACGATCATTGTTGCAATTCTCGAGGGAGAAGATTTTACGCCGTCAAGGTAGGAGACTGCGTCCAATAGATGCCCATGATATTATTTGTAAAATAGGCGAGTGTGTTGTTGCCGGTGGCGTGCGTCGTACCGCTATGATTAGTTTGTCTGACTTTGATGACATCGAATTACGAGATGCCAAAAAAGGGCAGTTCTTTTTGTCAGATCCTCATCGCATGGTTGCTAATAATTCCGCGGTCTACGAAAATCGTCCTACTAATACTGAACTTATGGAAGAGTGGTTGGCACTGATGAAAAGTGGGTCTGGGGAACGCGGGATTTTTAATCGCGGCTTTCTCCACACCACATTACCAAAGCGTAGAGCAAAGTATTTCCAAACCAAAGGATTTTTGAATAGCGATGGAGTGGTTACCGGACCCATTGGCACAAATCCTTGTGGAGAAATCATTTTGCAGTCTAAACAGTTTTGCAATCTTACCGAAGTTATTGCTCGCGCAGATGATACTCATGACAGCCTTATTCGCAAAACCCGTTTGGCTGCGATTTTAGGAACCTATCAAGCCTCGCTTACTAAGTTTAATTATATTTCAAAAGAATGGGCTGAACATTGCCGCGCAGAGTCCTTGCTCGGCGTGTCGGTTACTGGTCAATGGGACTCTAGCGCAGCTCGTGACCCAAAAACCCTTTCAGATATGAGGGAAATAGCTATAACAACAAATGAGGAGTACGCTAAGCGATTTGGTATTAACCCAGCACTGGCAGTTACTGCTGTTAAACCTTCGGGTACAGTATCGCAAACCTTTAATTGTTCTTCAGGAATTCATCCTCGACACTCAAAATATTATATTCGCCGCGTTCGCATCTCAGCTACAGACTCGTTGTTTAAGATGCTGCGTGATCAAGGGGTGCCTTATTATCCCGAAGTTGGACAAAATCCAGATAATGCCACCACCTATGTTTTAGAATTTCCAGTTCAATCACCAGGCAAAGCAAAATTCAAAGACGACTTCACTGCCTTGGAGCAATTAGAATATTGGAAAACAGTGAAACTTAATTACACTGAGCATAATCCGTCAGCAACCATTTCAATTGGTGAAGATGAGTGGGTTGGGGTAGTGGATTGGCTGCAAAAAAATTGGGATATTATTGGCGGGTTGTCTTTTTTACCAAGGTTCGATCATGTATATCAATTAGCCCCGTATGAGGCAATTGACCAAAAGCGATTTGAGGAATTAAGCGCAGCATTCCCGGATATCGATTATTCTAAACTGTTAATTTATGAACGGACCGACGAAACGGAACAAAAACGGGAGCTGGCTTGTGCAGGTGGTGCTTGTGAAATAGAAATCATCCCATCTATGGAAGTTATTACTGTTGATAAGACTAAAGTAACCACATAATTATGTTATACACTCGCAAAGGTGATACTGGAACATCGGGTTTGTTTGGAACTAGAGATCGGTTTCCAAAGAATAGCCCAATTTACGAAGCTCTCGGAACTCTTGATGAACTTAATTCTTTGTTAGGTTTGTGCAGAGCAAGTAAAGCAATTTGTAACGGAATGTCTCCTGGAATATCTGGAGAAGTGCTTCCTGAGTTACTTAAGGTTCAAGAGTGTTTATTTTTAGTTCAAGCAGAATTAGCTGGTGCAGACAAAACCCTGACAAAAGCCCATGTCGATGAGTTAGAAGACACCATTGATTACATGGAGAAGATTATTGTAAAACCTAATGGCTTTGTAATACCTGGGGCAAACTTTACATCAGCACTGTGCGACTATGCAAGGGCTTTATCTCGCAGGGCTGAGCGAGCAGTAATTAATTCAAGGAACTTTCGAACATTATCCGAATCCACAATGGCATATCTTAATCGGTTGTCTAGCCTGCTCTATGTTTTAGCTCGTTATTCCGCTGAGTTAGAAAACGCTGCAGAAGTCTCTCCTTCGTATAGAATTAATTAAAACAATGATGAACAAAAAAACACTTTTACCATTTCTAGGAATTGCTGTCATAGTAGCGGCTTTAATTTTTGGAGCACCACAAATTATAAAAAAAGACGCTTCGTCAGACAGTCAAAATTTACAGGAAGTGCGTACCCCCCAAACTCTGAATGTTAATTTGACCGTTGAGGGTCTATTTCAGAACAAACCGGTCACTATTGCTGAAAATTCAAGTTTGTTAGATTTGCTGAACTCTCTCAACCGATCTAATCCTGAAATAAAGCTGGTTACTAAAGAATATTCCGGTATGGGTACTTTGGTCGTTGGGATGGGTAATTTAAGCAATGGAACGACTGATGAATATTGGCAATATAAAGTAAATGGTGTTATGCCACAGGTTGGCGCAGATCAATATAAACTAAAAAACGGTGATTCTGTGGATTGGTATTTTGGCAAATCAACGCAATAAATTTATGCATTTTAAAAATAATAAAACAATATTTCTTACAGCGGTGGCTTTGGTTGTATTTGGTGTGTTGATTAGATCAATGCCTCATTTACCAAATTTAACCCCTGTTACTGCCATTGCTTTTGTGGGAGGGTTGTATCTAGGAAAACGCTGGGCGGTTATATTGCCCGTATCAGTTATGTTTATATCTGATTTAATGATTGGATTTTATTCTTGGCCAATTATGCTTACAGTCTATGGGTCATTTTTGGCAATCGGTTTTCTGGCGTGGATGACAACAAAATCCGGTTCAGTATTGGTCGGGGGACTATCGGTGATGGGTTCATCAGTATTCTTTTTTCTAGTGACCAATGCAGCAGTATGGATGTTCTCGCCTTGGTACGAAAAGAATTTTGCTGGACTTTTGTTTGCATATCAGCTCGGGTTACCATTTTTTCGCAACATGTTGATAGGCGATTTGGCTTATTTAGCCATTTTGGTTTGTGCGTTTGAATTAGTCATACATTTTTCTCAGCGGCAGACAAGGCAAATAGTTTTTTCTTAAGGTTGATACTTTCGTCTTTTCTCTTAAAATCGCCTGAAGGGCGAGTTTTTGTTATAGTACTCATATAATATCTATGGATGATTCAGAATTCGAACAATTAGTTTTAGATGGCATAGGTGCAATACCGGAGATTTTTCGCGACAAGCTGAGTAATCTGGCTTTTGTTATTGAAGATGAGCCCACTCCACGTCAGCGCAAATTAATGAACCTCGATAAACATCGCACGTTGTTGGGGCTGTATGAAGGTGTGCCACAAAGCGCTCGAGGTAATTATTACTTCATGGCTTTACCTGACAAAATTACTATTTTTAAAAAACCTCTTTTAGCTATATCATCAGACCCTGAAATTATCAGGAAACAGGTAGCTGATACTGTTTGGCATGAGATTGGCCATCATTTTGGTTTAAATCATGAGCAGATATCCAAAAGTTTGGCTCGCAGGAAGTTGCAATGAAGATTGTCGTAAAGTCTAAACCAAATTCCAGAGAAGAGAAGGTTCAGAGGGTAAGTCAGCCTGCTTTGGGTTTTGAGCAAGATACGCCAGATCTTGTTGAATATATAGTTGCGGTAAAAGAACTGCCAATCCACGGGCAAGCCAACGATGCTATTGTAAGGGCATTGGCTAGCTACTTTAAAGTGCCAAAGAGTTTGATTAAATTAGTGTCTGGGAAAACATCTAAGCGAAAGGTGTTTGAAATTGATAAATAATAGTGAATCGCCCTTAGTGCGAGTTTTTGATATTATGGAGGTATGGACAAACCCATCAATTTTCTAGAAAACCGGTTTAACTATTTGTCGCCATTTTCTGCACATCAAATTTCGATTTGGGGCGAAAAGTTTGCAACAGTTGAACATGCTTACCAGTGCGCGCGAATAAAACCAGGGGCGGAAAGGGATAGTATCAAGAACGCAACTAGTCCGCTAGAAGCTTGGGCAATTGCACAGAGACATAAGGTAGATTTGAATTTGTTAATTGAAAATTTTGATAAAGAGGCAGTCATGGAAGAATTGTTTCGTGCTAAAATAAATCAGCATCCAGACATCCTCAAAGTCTTAACTGAGACCAGAGATAGGGAATTGCTAAAAGTGAGCGAGACCGACAGCTATTGGGGTACTGGCAAAGACGGCTCGGGTCAAAATAAAATGGGCAAAATTTGGATGAAATTAAGAAGTGAGTTTATTAAATTAACCACATGAACAAAAAACAATTGTTTTTTTGGGCTCTGTACGACTTTGCCAATTCGTTTATTTACATTAACTTTGTTCTTTATTTTGCGCAGTGGATAGTTATCGATGCTGGCTTTTCTGATTTTTGGTATAACGCTATTTTTGCCATTGTTACAATTATCTTGCTACTCACCGCACCGCCTTTAGCTGCTCATACTGATAAGCATGGCGGTCGAAAGCGCATGGTCAACATTGCAACTATTGGAACATTTATTGGTTACGGTTTGGTTGCTGTGCTCGCTGGTCATGGAATAAATGTTTGGATTATTGCTTTACTATTTTTGGTCGGACAGTATTTCTACCAGTTGTCATTTGTTTTTTATAATCCGCTGCTTACAGAAATTGCTGATGAAGCTCATCGTACTCGCGCTTCAGGTATTGGTCAATTTGCTAACACCATGGGTTTGATTCTCGGCATTGCGATGAGTTTGCCATTAGCGCATTCACATTTGGCTCCGCTATTGCCAGCAGTGGGAGTCTTCTTTGTGCTCGCTTTACCAATGATGATTTTTTACAAAGAATCTCCGAGAGAAGCCAATACACAAGAGTCGAAAGAAAATATAGAAGCAGAAACTAAATCCTATCTTAAAAAGATGTTTGCTTTTTTTGCAGTCTCTGCTGCAACTCCAATGTTGGTCGCGTTCTTCTTTTTTAATGACGCTTTGCTAACTATTAGCAATAACTACTCGATATATATGGAGCGAGTCTTCCATACCGCAGACACCACTAAATCAATTTTATTAATGGTTATTTTACTTGGTTCAGCCGTTGGTGGTATTATCGCTGGTTGGCTAGGAGATAAGATCGGTGCGTTGAAGACTTTGAAAATAATTTTACTTATGTGGATTCTTGTGATTCCATTACTAGCTTTATCATCCACTTTTGTAATGTTTGTAGCCATGGGCTCAATTAGTGGTTTGTTGATTGGTTCGGTATGGACCGTGACTCGTTCTTATTTGAGTACGGTTCTGCCGAAGGAACAATTAGGTTATGGTTTTTCTTTTTACACTATTGCCGAACGCTTTGCCACTTTTGTGGGTCCATTAACTTGGGGTGGTATTCTATTGACTCTAGGTAGTCATCCGACTTCATATCGAATCGCTATGGCATCAATGACCGTCTTTATGATTATTGGTCTTGCGGTTTTACATAAGTGGAAGCGCGGATCAGTCGAACCTGCATAAACAATAAAACTCGCCGCCAAGGCGAGTTTTTGCTATAATCCTTAGGTAATATGAAATTCGAACCCAAAAAATTTGAGCAAAAATGGCAGGAAAAGTGGGAATCCGACCGTATTTACGAAGTCGATAATTTTGATACGGCCGACAAGCCTCGCGCTTACGTTGCCGACATGTTCCCTTACCCATCAGGTAGCTCTATGCACGTTGGGCATCCGCGCGGTTACGTTGCCACCGATGTTTACTCGCGCATGAAGCGCATGCAAGGCTATGACGTGCTCCATCCAATGGGGTGGGATGCTTTTGGCTTGCCTGCAGAAGAAACTGCGATCGAAAATAAAGAGTATCCGAGTGTAACTGTTGAGCGAAATATCACGACCTTTAAACGCCAGCTAAAAATGCTTGGCATTAGTTATGATTGGTCTCGCGAAATTAACACTACTGATCCGGAATATTACAAACACACCCAGCGTATCTTTTTGGAATTTTTCCGAAGGGGATTAGCGGTCAATCAAATTACAACTGTGAACTGGTGTCCAGACTTGGGTACTGTGCTTGCCAATGAAGATATCGTTAATGGTAAGAGTGAGCGCGGTGGTTATCCGGTTATCCAAACGCCAATGCGTCAGTGGGTGCTAAAAATTACTGAGTATGCGGATCGTTTAGTTGATGATTTAGAACTCCTTCCAAAGTGGCCAGAGAAAGTTAAGAATGCGCAGCGACAGTGGATCGGCCGGAGTGAAGGACATGAGTTTGAATTTGCAACAAGCGCGGGGATTAGTATTCCAGTTTACACAACTAAGATTGAAACTCTTCCCGGTGCTACTTTCTTGGCGCTTGCTCCAGAAAATGAATTGGTGCAGCAACTACTTGCTCACGCTAGCAATGTTAAAGAAGTCGAAGATTACATTGAACAGTCCAAACAGAAAACTGAACTTGATCGCCAAACTTTGAATCAAAAAACAGGAGTTGTAATTGATGGTGTTACAGCAACTAACTTGGTGACTAACCAGCAAATCCCAATTGTGGTAGCTGATTATGTTTTGAATAGTTATGGCACAGGTGCGATTATGGCTGTTCCCCATTTAGATGAACGCGATAAAGAAATGGCTGCAGTTATGGGTTGGGCTGTGGAACCTTTTGAGCCAATGCAAATTGATGCTGCGGCTAAGTTGGTTGGAGCAAGCGCCAAGAAGCGTTACAAAATTCGTGATTGGGTATTTTCTCGTCAGCGTTTTTGGGGTGAACCTTTCCCAATTGTTTGGGTGCAGGGGAAAGAGGCTTACGAAAAAATTGCATCCGGTCCAGCAAAAGATTGGTTACCCAAAGAACCAGTGACTTACAAAGAAGATACAGAAGGGTCTAGTGAGCTGGAAGAATTTTTTGCAGTGCCGGTTATTCCAGAATTTTTGAAGAGCATGCAGCTACCTAAAGTGGAAAGCTATCAGCCAACCGGAAATATTGAAGGACCTTTAGCGGGAATCCCGCAGTGGGTGAATGCGCAAATTAATCCAACAACAGGCGAAGTCAAAACTGCATACGTGGCTGGTGCTGAAGATGTAGATTGGATTCCAGTACGTCGCGAAACTAACACTATGCCGCAGTGGGCAGGATCATCTTGGTACTGGCTGCGCTACATGGACCCTCAGAACTCCCAGGAGCCATTTTCTAAGGAGTCAGCGAACTATTGGGGCCCAGTGAACGTTTATAGCGGTGCAGACCATGCCGTGGCTCACCTTATTTATGGGAGATTTTGGCATAAAGTGATGCAAGACGCTGGCATGATAGATTTCCCTGAACCTTTTGAGCGCCTGGAATTTTTGGGTTATATTTTAGCTTCTGATGGTACAAAAATTTCCAAGCGCAAAGGCAATAGCCGTTCGCCAGAAGAAGTGGTTGAAGCCGCAGGCGCAGATGCATTCCGTTTGTACGAAATGTTTATTGGACCATTCGAAAAACCAGCTCCTTGGAATGACAATGATCTTATGGGCAGTCGTCGTTTCTTAGAACGCGTTTGGCGCTTGGCAGAAAGAGTTGTTAAGGAACAGGTGAGTGAGTCAGATGCAAACGCAGTGGCATCAATTCATAAAGCTATCAAAAAAGTGGGTGAAGACATTGAAAGTTTTAAATTCAACACTGCAGTTTCAAAAATGATGATGTGCTTGAATGAAATTCAAGAACTACCAGTTAGTGTCGCTGATTTTAAATTATTCATTTCTCTGCTTGCTCCATTCGCCCCACACATGACTGAAGAGTTGTGGCAACAAATGGGTGGGGAAGAGTCAATCCATATTTCCCAGTGGCCAAAGTTTAATGAGGAATTAGTAAAAGAAGAAGTCATTACTTTACCAGTGCAAATTAACGGCAAGCGCCGCACCGATGTTGAAGTGAGCCCAGACATCTCCGAGGATGAATTGAAAGAATTGGTTTTGAGCAACGAAACAGTCACTAAGCACTTGCTTGGGCAACAACCAAAACAGTTCATCTATGTAAAGGGGAGAATTGTTAACTTGGTTATTTAGTCGACTGTTTTAAAAATCGCCCTCGCGGCGATTTTTTGTTATACTGGAGCCAAGATTAGTAATTCATCAAAACAATGAACAGTAAAATTATTACAGGGATTATCGTGGTGATTGTTATAGTCGCCGGTGTTTTCCTTGTGACTCGCAACAAGGGTCAAAAAGCGGAGGTGGCTTCCAATTCCGAAACAGCTTCCCAAGCAAGTAGTTCAAGCACAGAAAGCGGCTCGATTAAGTCGTTGATCGCAGCAGGGAAGAGTCAAAAGTGTACATATTCAGTGCAGGGCGAAAGCGGCGCTACTTCTGAAGGCACTATCTATGTTGGCGATGGCAAGATGCGCGGAGATTTTACCGCTAGTTCTATGTCTGGTCAAAGTCATATGATTAACATGGGCAACACTACTTATATGTGGAGTGATGATGGCAAGATGGCCATTAAAATGGCATTTGATCCAAATGCGGCAGTTGCTAACACCAATGCCAACTCACAGCAACAAGCCAGCCTAGAAGAAAATCATGATTTTAAATGTGAGGGTTGGACTATAGATGGTAGTAAGTTTGAATTACCAAGCGGGGTGACTTTCAATGAGTTGCCAAACTTCTCTGCGGGAGCCGCAGCGGGGTCAGGTGCGGCAAGCCCGTTAAGCCCTGCAGACCAACAGGCAGCCATTCGCGCCCAAGTTTGCAATTCTCTCTCTGGAGTTGAGAAACAACAGTGTTTAAGCTCGATTAAGTAAAATATTTTAAATAAAAAACCGCCATCTGGCGGTTTTTTCTATTTCTTCTCGTTTGCGTAAATGTCCAGTGTCTTTTGAATATATTCCAAAGCTTTTTCCTTCGGTTCAAATCCAGTTACTTTTACTTCCTTGTTCTGTAGCAATTTATAGGTCTCAAAGAAGTTGGCAATTTCTTTTGGTGAATGGTCTGGTAGGTCTTCAAGTGATTTAACGTGAGCGAACCGTGCATCGTGCACAGGCACTGCTAAAATTTTATCATCAACTTCACCACTGTCATCCATTTTCATAAAGCCAATAGCGCGGGCATTAACCATTGCTCCGTGGAAGAATGGGTTTGTTGAGAAAAGCAATACATCAGAATGATCACCATCTTCAGCCCGAGTCTGCGGAATGAATCCATAGTTACAAGGGTAGCGCTGGGCAGTGAAAAGCACGCGATCTAGTTCAATTAAGTCTAGGTCTTCGCGATATTCGTATTTATCTTGGCTGCCTTGTGGAATTTCTACGATCACGTTAAATTCTTCTAGGCTGCCGTAAGGTACATGTTTGAATCCCATAAATTTCTTTTACTAATGCAAGTATTATATAATAAAGGTATATGAATTTCAAGGATAAGGTCATGCAGGTGGTGGGGAAGGTGCCGAAAGGAAAAGTGGTTAGTTATGGCCAGGTGGCAGCAGAATGCGGCTCGCCCAGGGCGGCCCGCCAAGTCGGCTGGATGCTGCATACTTTAGATGGCAACAATTCCGTTCCGTGGTGGCGGGTGATAAACAACGCTGGCTACATTAGTATTAAAGGAAATGTAATGTCCACTCCCCTAGCTCAGAAAAAATTTTTAGAAAATGAAGGCGTTGTGGTGAGCAAAGATCTCAAAATTGATATTGAAAAATTTCGCTATTACTTCTCCCCTGTCAGAGCTTTAAAAAAGCTGCTCAAAGAATCTCATAAAAAATGATCAAGAAAATTTTAATCTCCGTTGGTATATTTTTAGGTTTGCTGGTTGTAGCAGACGTGGCTTTGGTGTGGGGAATTGCTCACGTTCGTCCAGAAATAAAACATGCCGATGCGGTCATTATATTGGGCGCGGCCATTAACACTCCTGCTTTAACAAATAGAACAATGGAAGGGTTGGGGCTTTACGAGCAAGACAATGTAGACGTCATGGTTCTGTCCGGCGGCAAGATTTCTGACGCCGACATTTCAGAAGCTCAGTATATGGAGAAAGTAATCAAGAAGAACGCTAAAGAAAAGGTAGATTATATTTTAGAGCAAGACTCGCATAATACTTATGAGAATATTAAGAACTCAAAGGCTAAATTAGTAGAAGAGGGGAAAGCTCATGATTCGATTATTATCGTAAGCGATGCGTTTCATTTGGCTCGCGGTGTATTGATGGCCAAGCGAGCAGGATTTGATGATGTATATTGGAGCGCTCCCAGTTCTGGCTATTATCGTCGCGGTGAACTACGATTTTATTACTGGCGTGAGTTTGTGGCTATGTTGAATTATATTCCTAAATTTATAACTGGATGATGAGAAGAGTACATAGTGAAGAATTTTTTAGAGTCGGTCCTGAACATAAAACCTTGTCTTTAGAAGACCTGGAGTCTTTTTCTGATCAATATATTACCCCCAACGTTGAGCGCAATCAGATTGATGAAGACGAGTTCGCAAATGTTTATGATTCAAGCGTAATAGAGTTTGATAAGAAAAAGGTTGAGGGAAGGAAATTAGACTTCGCTAGAGCTTTACAGGCGTCTGAGATGACAGACGAGGAGCGCGAAACTCAAAAGAAATTGGATATTTTAGCCAGAGAATTCGAAGCGATATGTTCTGACCATACAATTTTGTCTCGCGGTTTCGGGATGAAGCGGGGAGAGATTAGGGCGCAATCAACATCTGATTTTGATGATATCATGCGAAAAATTGATTTAGTTCTAGAATTTCCCCAGCAAAAGAACCCAGAGGCTAAACCAGGGAATTTTGCGGTTGGGGTCGATGTTACCATTAGTAAAAGTGGACATCGCAAAAAGTTCAGAGATTTATATGAGAGATTTAAGACTCAGTCGCTTACAGAAATTAAATATTATCGAGAAGCCAATGATGGTCTAGATGGGACTCGGTTGCCAATTATGGGTGCAGTGAAGATTCCTCGCTATATTATTAATGCCAAACCAGAAGAGTTGATGGAGATGATTGAAGGCTGGAAAATGTGGCGAGACAATTTTAATTCTGCCACAACATCAACCGAAAAAAATGAGCTTCTTAAAAAGACAAATCTAACGAGTAATAAAATTTGGTATCGGATTTTGTATCAGATGGAAAAACAAGCCGACACTTTTTATAGGTATTTTAAAGAAAAGGATCCGGCTGCTTCAGAAATTTACCGTCAAAATTATATGATGTTTTTGAAAATGAGATTCAACATGGTCATGAAGCTTATTTCTCAGAATGAAGATTGGCATATGAAAATGACAACGATACAGAGCGAAAAGAATGAGAAAGATCGCCAAGCGAGGTTCGATTATCTTCGGAATGATGTCCACCAAACTGTTAAAGGTGATGATATGGGTAAATTAATGGCGGTAATAAGAAATCAGGTATATTAAAAATCCGCGTCTGATTTTAGACGCGGATTTTCGTTTGGATTGTTGTTAAGAAGCTAGTCTTCGCCAGCTTCGACGATCGGATTATCTCGTAATACCCAACGCGAATCTGCTTGGAGAATTTTTTCGAACTCTTCTTTGTTATTCGCAGAGATGAAAATGTATTTTACATCTCGATTTTCGCTAAGGGTGATCCTCTCGATCCAGCCTTCAATTTCATTGGTTAGCTCCACGAATTGTCCCACCTGTGCGGTTTGGTACATTTCGAGTGGCTCCGCATCTCTAGTGAAGTTGTATCTCTTTCCGGGCTTATGCCCGAGTCCTAAAACAATCTTTGACATAGGCCCTCCTTTTGCCTTTGCATCATAATAAATTTAAGTAACGGATTTGTATTTTAGTTTCAATAATCTACTATATTTGACTATTTCTGTCAATATGCTATAATTCAATTAACTACATATCCCAAGACAGTTGGCGGCTAAATTCGCAAGAAAATGGCCTTAAATGTTGGACTTTCTAGCCCAGCGGCCCGCCGAGGAACAACAACCGCCTCCTTTTGGAGAGCGCAATTTTGTACTCGGGAAACCGAGCTTTTATTTTTTCTCAACACTGGATAGTAGCCATTAATAAAGGTCGAATTCCTCGTTTTATGCGAGGTCGCACAAAGAAACATATTTAAAATATGGCAAAAACACGTTCACAAAAAGAAATCGATTTTCAGGAATTGTCAGATCGCCTTAAAGGCGCTAAGTCAGTAGTCTTGTCTGAATATCGCGGTACAACCGTAAAAGATATGGATAAATTCCGTCGCGCACTTTCTGCCGAAGGAATTCAAACTAAAGTTTACAAGAGCCCTCTAATTAAGAAAGCTTTTGAAGCTGCTAGTATTGATGCTACGGATCTTGACTACAAAGTTCCAGTAATCGTATCTTTCTCTGAAGATGAAGTAGCTCCAGCTCGCATCATCAAAACATTTGGTAAAGAAGTCAAAACTGTTGGCATTCTTTCCGGAGTTTTAGATGGCAGCTTTGCTTCCAAAGAGCAAATGATGGCTCTCGCTGATCTTCCGAGTAAAGATGAACTCCGTGCGAAATTGGTCGGTACAATTAACGCTCCAGTATCTGGCTTCGTTAATGTGATGGCCGGCAACCTCCGTTCATTGATTAACGTCTTGAACGCAGTCGCACAAAAATAATTAATTAACTATTCAAACACATGGCAGACGAAGAAACTACAAAAGCCGAAGAAAAAGTTAGTGTTCCTGCAAAGTTTGCAGATCTAGTAAGCTCTATTGAAAAGCTTTCTGTTCTAGAACTTTCAGAACTAGTAAAAGTATTAGAAGATAAATTTGGTGTTAGCGCAGCCGCTCCTATGATGATGGCTGGTGCAGCACCTGCAGCCGGTGGCGCAGCAGCTGAAGAAAAAGATGAATTCACTGTTGAACTTACAGCAGCTGGCGACAACAAGATCAATGTGATTAAAGTTGTTCGCGAAGTAACTGGCCTTGGTCTTAAGGAAGCTAAAGACATCGTAGATGGCGCTCCTAAAGCAATCAAGGAAGGCGCTCCTAAAGCTGAAGCTGAAGAATTGAAGAAGAAATTGGAAGAAGCTGGCGGTACCGTTACTCTTAAGTAACTACACCTTCAGAAATAATTCTGATTTAAAAAAGACCCTCGATTGAGGGTCTTTTAATTTTACAAACTAACCTTTAATAACTGATTATTATTCAGCACGTAAACAGCTTTCCCTTTTTCATCAACGTAAAAGTCTTTTAGATCGTTAAACCGGCTGCTGTTTAAAGTGCGAACAACTGCGCCGTCTTTACTGAGTACTACCACTCGCTTGCCAGCTGGATCTAATACATAAAGGTTGGTAAAACTATTTTCAGTGTAAAGTTTGGTGTTATCCGGCAAATTGCTTAAGCCAAGATTAAATTCTTGCTTAGTGCCAGAGTTGTATTTAACAATCGTGCCATTGCCAGCAATATAAATATTGCCATCAATTGCCATGTCCGAAGCCTTACTAATTTCCGAAACATTCTCCAGAGAGGCAGTTGGCTGACTAAAGCTACTATCGCCAACAGTGTATTTCATCACCTTTTTACCGGCGCGATCTAATAGGTAGGCTTTATTATTGTAAACAGTTAGACCGCGAGCGTTTTCTGCAGAAGGGACATTGTCAGAAAAAGATCCACCGACAATCCCGGTTTTAAAATCCCAAAGCTGTAGTTCATCGCCATTGAATATTACCGCTTGGTTGTCTTTGACGAATGCACTTAATACAATTGATTCACTAGAACGAAGAGTATCATTGGAAATGCTCTTGGTAGAGCGGTTAAAACTAGTAACTGTGCGACCAGACTCGGTGGCAAAATATGTTGGTAAGGCAATTAAATTATTGCTGTTACTGAGCGTGCCAAGAGTCTCAACTTTGGCTTCCTCAACACCACTTAGCTTGTTTCGGAGAGCGGTGGCTTTGGTTTTTATCTCATCAATTTTACCTTGTTGCTCTTTATCTATTTCACCTAAGCTGCTTAATTGATTTTCTAAATCGGTCAGCAGTCGCTCTGCTTGAGACTCATCTTTGTATAGCAGGGCAGAGTCGGCATCGGTCAGCAATTTTTCTAAAGAAGCAATCTTGTCATTTGCCAAAGTAACAGTTTTGGTTTTGCTACCTAAGTATTTCGCCACTCCAATGTTAGCAATTACGGCGACTAATAAAATAGCAGCAGCAATCATAAAGATTTTCTTTTGCTTGCTATAACCTTTTATTGTTTCGGGCTGTAAACTTTTGCCCACCTTTTTGAATTGGCTTTGGACTACTTGTAGCGCGCCGTCGCGCTTATTAACAACATCGGCTAGCTTGGGGCGCGATTTAATTTTTTGCTTTAAGCTCGCTCCGGCATTTTTACCAATTACAGCCGCAGTCGAGCTAACGTCTTTTAATTTATCAAGCCAGTCAGACCCTTGACTACGGGAGATAACTTTTGGCGCAGCCATGTAAGCACCAAGGTCAGTTTCTTCTTGTGGGTCAAGGCTGCCGGCCGCAACTTGTTTGGCAAGAATTGTGCCGCAAGCAGCTTCCGGTCCCATTACATCTTGTAGAGTGGCAATGACTTCTTGAGCAGTGTCGGGTAGATCGTTCCGCTTCAAAATATTTTTGAAACGATCAATCGAAATATGATTAAACAATTGCGAAGTCGACAACACAAGTAAATCACCCAAACGAATTTTGCCTTCAGAAAAGTTTTCAAAAGTTTTTAAAGGATGATGCGGCGTGCTCGGCTCAGCTACTGGTGCGAAGTTGCCGTCACGGTGGAGGAGCGCAGTAATTTTCCCAACCGATGTAACAGATAATTTATTTTTTGATTTTACTGCAATAACCGCATTTAGTTTTCCTAGCCAGTGGGTTTTGCCCAAGTTCTGCAATTTACCTAATTCTTCGTTAATGTCTGTTAGGGCATTTTCAAAGGTATTCGCAGAAGCTGGTCTGCGGTAAGAACGTCGCAGGGAAGCGCCAATAGCTTCGGCAATGCGCTGACATTCATCAGCTGCAGCAGGGTTAAACAAAGGCAATTCGCAAATCATATACAATTCGGCCTGCGAGCTGTCCACAGTCTCAGCCATAGTAAAAACATAGCTGGTCGCCTGTTTATTGTCTCCCAGCTGGATTTTAACGACTTGTGTTTCTAATTCAGCCATATTGCCATCATTATACCACTTTTGGGTCTGTAAAATCTACCAAGCCTTGAAATAAACTCAGAAGTTTGTTGTATTATTACTAGGATGGTAGAAGAACTAACTGATGAATCTGTGGCTTTGGAAGTTCAACAAGGGGATGTCCAAAAATTTGGAACCCTGGTGGAACGATACGAGGCCAAGCTTAAGCGTTATGCGCAACGCTTTTTGTTCGGATACGAAGATGCGCAGGACATGGTGCAGGATGTTTTTTTGAAAGCATATACAAATTTACAGAGCTTCGATACTAGTCAAAAATTTTCTCCATGGATTTACCGCATTGCTCACAATGAATTTATTAACGCGATTAAGAAAAAGGGGAGAGAGCCGTTATCTTTTTTTGACCCCGATACACTTTTCCCGCATCCGATTGCAAAGGAGCGTCCGGACACAGAGCTACATGAGCAAGAACTAAAAACTATGCTCGATGAATGCTTGGACAAATTAGATCCAAAATATCGTGAACCACTGGTGCTCTATTATTTTGAAGATTTGGATTATCAAAGCATTGCCGAAATTATGCACATCCCAACTTCCACAGTGGGCGTAAGAATTAACCGCGGTAAAGCCATGCTCCAAAAAATTTACCAATCACTACACCCAAATGTCAGAACATAATGACCCTAAAACAATTCAGGAGAATATTCTCAAAGCCATAGAAGCGGGCAAGGTACACATGCGACCGCGCTGGCATTTTGTATTGCAAGCTGTGCTTTACGTGTTGGGTGGGATCTTAATAGTTTTGGCATCAATTTTTGTAGGCAGCTTCATACTATTTATGCTGCATCAGAATGGGGCTTGGTTTGCTATGGCTTTCGGCGGCCCTGGCATCAAAGAATTGTTCACTACTCTACCAATTTTGCTAATTTTATTTGCAATAGTGTTTATTATTGTTTTGCAAATATTAGTACGCAGATACGCCTTTGCTTACGGCAAGCCAACTTTATATACCGTTGTCGGCATAATAATTTTAGTTGGTGCGGGTAGCCTTTTGGTGGAGCGCAGCCACATTCACAACGGTTTGTATCAACAAGCCCAAGATGACAATTTGCCTGTGGCAGGACGGTTTTATATTCAGTTTGGGGCAGCTCCAGCAAACAATACTACCCCGGGAAGGATTATCAAAATTTTAGACCACAGCTTTTTTATTAAAGATCCAAATGGTCAGGTTTTTGAGGTGATGATTAATCATCAAACCAGGTTGCCATATGGTTCAGATTTTGATGTAAATGATAAAGTTGTTGTTTTGGGTACCAGGAACGGTAATGTAATAGTGGCTACTGGCGTGCGCGAGTTCGAGCCTGATGAGCGGATGTTTCGCCAGGATAATGATAATGATGTAGATGATAGACCTTAAAAATAATGAAATAATTTTTCAGTTGCGCTGTAATAATAGATGAACACCTAGGAGCGTTCCAGTTAAAAATTAATACGAAAGGAATTTATGAAATTATCTCAGAAATTCACTATACCACTTGCGGCGTTTGCATTAATTGCCGCAGGAGCAGCTTCAACTATAGCTTATCAGTCTCATGCGCAGACAACTGCCGATGCTACATTGCAGAGTGTGCAGACTAGCGAACAGTCAGAAGCACAAATGCAGGATAAACAGTTTGACCGAACCCAGAGCGGCTACATGAGCCAGGATGGGGTTAAGGAAGAATTGTTAACCGGCGAAACTGGGGAAAATGTTAAACCCTCAGCTGTACCTGATACCATCACAGAAGATGGCCAGCAGAGCTTTGGTGAGCACGACCGCCAGTAACAAAAACCAATCTCAATTTATTCATAATTTATTTACTCCGTTTATTCAATACCCCGCACCGCGGGGTATTGAATAATATCAACAACAATGAAAAAGTACTTTTTAAGTTTTGCTTTAATAGCACTTCTCGCAGCTGGTTGTAATTCAGCGGCAACATCAAACTCAAACTCAAATTCTGCAAATACGAATACCCCAGTTGTTAATAAGAGCTCATCAAATTCAAACGTTGCAACAGCGGATAAGCAATACACCATGGCGGAAGTTGCGGCAGCCAATAGCACTCAAAAATGCTGGACTGTTATTAATGGATCGGTTTACGATGTAACTAAATATATTTTTAAACACAAAGGTGGTAGCCAGAAAATTCTAAGCCTTTGTGGTAAGGATGGAACCAGTGCTTTTTCCGGCCAGCATAACGGCCAGCCCAAGCCCGAAGCTGAATTGGCTAATTTCAAAATTGGAACATTAAAGAAGTAGAATTGGGTCTGAAAATCTAGGTCTGTTTATGATATACTAGATTAATGATGACACACGCAGATATCTTAGACTCAAAACACGGGTCTGAATTGTTAGCTTTTTTGCTTCTTGCCCCGCAGCGCAGCTTTTCATCAAAAGAGCTTTCTAAGCGCTTGCACCTTACCGATCGCACCCTTGCTCCACTGCTTCGCGAATTTTTGCATGACAGCATGATAAAGCAGTTTACTCGCGACCGGGCTAAGCTCTACATTGTAAACCAGCGGCACAAACTTTTACCGCAAATTAAAGTCTCCCTAACAAAGAACCAAAAAGGGTACGAAGATGAATTATTTGTTGCGATTCAAAAACTGGGCGAAGTAAAAGCTGCAGTTTTGTCTGGTGCATTCACTGGACAGCCGCAATTACCAGTAGACTTGCTGTTAGTTGGAAAGATTAGCTTGCCGAAGTTGGATGTGTTTTTAAAACAGTGTAAAGCCATGATGGGTTTTGATGTTAACTACACCATTATGTCCCCAGAGGAATATAAAATTCGTAGCGATACTTTTGACCGCTTCATCAAAGATATTTCAGATTATCCACATATTGTAATTGTAGATAAGGTTAATAAGCCAAAGAAAAAGTAATGCAATTTTTGCAGGATTTATATAATCAGTTTTTGGGATTTTTTCCTAGCTTCTTGCACCCAATAATTTCGATTGCAGTCGTTGTATTTTTAGTCTATTCGATTATACAAACTGTAAAGCGCAATTTTATTTGGTTAATCTTGTTAATAATTTTGCTCCCAGCCTCGATACCAGTTTTAAAGACAGTGGTGGATGTACTGATAAAGTTTATTAAATGGCTATTGGGGCAAGGTTAAGAAATAAAAGACGAACTACTGGTTAGGTAGTTCGTCTTTAGTATCTGCAGGAATTAGCGTGGAATTTCTTTGAGAAGCTCTTCGCCTTCAAAGTTAGGAATTTCGAAGACCACCTTCAAACACTTAAACACTTCAGCCCAGAGTTGTAGCGGGGTTTTCTGGCTATGAAAGGTGCTGATGACTGAGTAGGTAGCATCTGGGCATTGGGCTTCAAACCCAATTTTGCCAGAGCGGTTTTTCGACATTCGCAGAATTGGTTTCTGGTCGTACTTTAAGTGCGAAGATATGTAGCGCCGAAATATAATAATCTGAGAGATGTGCTGGCTAGAGTTCTTTTTTTCCGGATATTCCTTGGCTAAAATTGTTAATATAGCCAATCGGTTGCCGACATTAAGCATCTTAAGACCAGCCGGGTGTCGTTTCCTGGGTGTCATAAAACTAATAGCTTTGTCTTGCCGATCGGGGAAAGACACGTCTCCTAACAGATTTAGAAAACCCTTTCTAAATTCATCCAATAATTTTCCTTTTGATTGTTTCATTTTTCCTCCGTGAACGTATGGTTTTATCTAGTATATGGAATTGTGGATAACTTATCAAATTTGTTGTTTTTAGTGATTTTTTATATATTTGACACAGGGTGAACGATTGTATACTATAAAGACATGAGTATTACAGATCGACAAAAAGAGCTTCTCAAGTTCATAGTTCGCGAGATTCGCGAAAACAATATGCCACCTTCAGTTTCTGAGATGGCTGAGTACTTGGAAGTTAAATCTAAGAATGCGGTCGCTAAGCTATTGAACTCTTTGGAAGATGGCGGATATATTCGCACCAATGGCAAAGCTAGGGGAATCACAGTTCTAAACAGTTTAACCGATAGCATCTCTAAAGGATTAGTTCGCGTGCCCTTACTTGGCTCCATTCAGGCTGGTACTCCGCATTTAGCTGAAGAGTATATTGAAGAGTGGATTAACCTGCCTCAAAGTCTGGTAAAAGGCCGGCGCGATGTGTTCCTTTTGAAGGTTAGGGGAGACAGTATGATAAACGCTGGCATCCACGAAGGCGATTTGGTAATTGTTCGTCCGACCCGCGAGGTTAAAAATAATGATATTGTGGTAGCTTTACTGCACGACGAAGCTACTGTTAAGAGATTCGTTCAAATAAAAAATCGTGCGTACCTAAAGGCCGAAAACCCTGATTACCAAAACATCTATCCAAAAGAGGAGTGGATGGTTCAGGGAAAAGTAGTCGGAGTAATCCGTAACTTAGAATAAAGGAAATAAAATGTCTGAATTAGAGATTTCAAAAAAGAATATTGTTAACCAGTTAAAAGGTCTGTGTGCTCATTGCCAGACTGGGATTAATCACTCTTGTCCAATGCAAACCATTGCTCGGCAAGTGCGTTCTATTTCCGGCGTGCCATTAATTGTGAACAACGAGTTCAAAGGAGTTTTGTGGAAGCACGCAATGTAAATATTAATAAAAGATAAAAGGCTCAAGCGCTATTTGCACTCGAGCCTTTTTTGTTAGTGTGAATTTAAAGAATTCGATCTAAAATTTTATGAACACCTTCCCGAAGAGTTTTAAGTCCGGTGTCCACTCCGATGTTAATTGCAATGTTGGTCGGTGTGGCTAGACCCTTCATTGCACCGATCCTCTCATCATCGTTTATTTCGCATAATTTGAGAAATTGCTCCGCAGAGTGTGGGTCGGTTCTGTAGAGGTTGTGATTGTGCAACCTGGTTTCGAGATCCGACTCCACGTAGATGAAATGAAAGTCTGGAATAAGTTCTTTCCATTGTTCCGCCTGCGACTGTGTTTCGATGGAATTAATTATTGCAACCGGCGTGCGTTCATCGTTGCTCCTATCCTTAAAAAGCATGGCTCCATAGAAGAGACTGCCCACAAAGGTGCCTGGTGATATTGTTTCCAGTGCCAGCCGAAGATCTCGGCGTACTGTTTCGTCAGAATTACGATAGTAAATCGCCTTAGACAAGGCGTCGTACTTATCTTTTGTACTAAATGTTCTCGGCCGATAATCCGCGGTTTTTTCTCTTGTGCCAATGTAACGAGTGATGGTGCTGGCAACTTCATTTTTACCACAACAAGTCGGCCCAATTATGCCTATACCCTTTAAATTATTCACGATAAGATCCCCCTATTAGTTAAATTTCCTAGCAATTTTAGCAGACAATACTCATCTTGTAAATACTAAATTACCTATGTTTAAGCCGATTTTCACATCAATTTCAAAATTACCAATTATACTGTTATAGCCTTGACAAAAATCATAAAATAAGGTATACTTATTGGATTTGTTGAAAAGTCGAAATTTCAATGAATCGGTTATTATTAACCAATTTATTAATTATCTTAACTTTTCATGCCGGGCAACCAGTATGTTAAAGCAAGGAGAACAACACATTATGCAATTTATGCAAATGTTAAAGGCAAGTTTGGTACCACGCCGCAGCATCTTTGCGAGCCTGGTAATGGTTAGTGTTGTTGCCTCTGTAATGGCTCTTGCGCCTACTCATGGTGCAGCTAATACTTTGGCTGAGGATTGTCCTAATCCTCGTAGCACCCCAACCTTCAACTACTGGCCTGTAACTTACGATGACGTAAACACACCGTTATGTCATGACTTCCCAGCTATTGATGCAACTGCTCACCCAGATAACGCTCAGTGGTCTCAATCTGAAGCTGATTGGAACGATGGTTTAACTCTAAATGTTAACGATGAAGCTGCTGCTGGGATTTATATCCACAACGGCGCTGCAAACAACTTAGACCCAGACCAGACAGTTGCTCGCAATGTCCACGTAATTACACAGACTGACACTACTGTAGGTAGTCATCATCAAATTAAGGTGACTTTCACAGGTGAGGATTCTGATGGTAATCCGATGGATACTTACACAAAGGCGTTTACAGTACATACTCCAGCGAACGCTAAGCTGCAGGTGACACCTAACAGCGGTACTATGTACGACTTCCAGGGTAATGTAATCCCTGGTTACGAACACCTAAATCTTGGTAACTCAGACTACGATGGTATTGGTGACTTGGATGCTTGTTTCGAATTCAGTCTATTTTTAACTTTTAAGTTTAAGGTAGTTGCTGTTAACGATACTGCTCCAGCTCTAACTATTGAAAAAAAGGTTAAAAACCTTACAGTAGACCCAAACACTGGTCGTGGCGCTGTATATTACGATTCTGTAAATGCTAAGCACAACGAAAGTGTTGGTTACCGCATTGCTGTAACTAACACTGGCACTACTGCCGCTACTAACGTCACTGTTTCTGACAATGGAGTTAGTGGTATTTCCGTGAATAGTGGTTCTACTACAGTTGGAATTTCTGATGACTCTCAAATTTCTGGTTGGACTGGTTCTTTGCCAGGCACTGTGAATTTGGGTACATTGCAACCTGGTGAAGTTCGGATTGTGAAATACACCGGAACTGTGAATACATCTGACTGTACAACCTTGACTAACACTGCTCGTGCTCAAGTAAATGGTGGTTCAGCAGTATCTGATACTGCTCAAGTAAATGTTACTGACTGTCGCGGTACTAGCAACCCAAAGATTAAAATTCAGAAGTGGGTGAAGAATATTACTGACTCTACTTCTTATGATGATTCTCAGGTTAATGCCCACGACAACGATAAAGTGGCTTTCAAAATCACTGTATCTAATACTGGTAACTCTACTTTGTCTAACGTTCGTATGACTGACCGCATTCCAGATGGCTTGCGCTTTGATGACAACGTATCTGGTGACGGTACTCCTAGTTTTTCTAGCACCACCTTCTCTGTAGACTTTGGTTCTATTTCTGCAAACTCTAGCAAGACTGTAGAATTCCGCGCTAAAGTTGATGCTGATCATTCAACTACTATCTGTAACACTGCCAAAGCTACTGCTAACAATGTTAGCCAAGTAGAAGACGACGCTTGTGTTAAAGTGGTTGTAAAGAACACAAACCCAGGTACTCCGAAAATTGTTATCTCCAAGCGTGCTTGGAACGACACTAAGAATGTTGACGCTACATCGGTAAATGCTGGTCGTGGCGACTACATTACTTACACTTTAGTGGCTACCAATAACGGTTCTGCTGATGAAACTAACTACCGCTTCGAAGACGACTTGTCTCAGGTGTTACCGTTAGCTGATATAGTTTCCACCAACGGTGGTACGATCTCTGGCAATTGGATTAATTTCCCAGCCATGACTATCCACGAAGGTGAAACCGTAACGAAGACTTTCAAGGTTCGCATTAAGCAAACTTTGGACAAAAACCTTTCTTACCAATTACGTAATACATATGGTAACACCATTGTAATTAATGTTCCTGGTGAAAAAGTTTACCAAGCCCCTAAGACAGGTGCTGCAGGTACCTCTGCTGTAACTTTCGCAGGTCTTGTAACTGCTGGATTCGTAGTTATGCGTAAGCGTAATTCAATCTTCAAGTTTATCTTCGCTTAATCAGTTTGTTGACAGACCCCTAACCGGGCCCCTAAATTCAAAACTCACCCCTCGCTCCTTATGGAGTGAAGGGGTGTTTTTTGTTATATTACCTGTATGACAAACTTAGAGCAGTCGCATATTCTCGTAACCGGTGGGGCCGGATATATTGGGGCCCATGTTGTTCGGGCATTGAACAAGGCTGGTTTTGTTCCCGTGGTTGTCGATGATTTATCATCAGGAAAAAGGGAGAATTTAAACAAGGCTACCATATTTTTTAAAGGAGATTTTGCAGATCCGAAAATGCTGCAGAAAATTTTTAGTAATTACAACATTGGTGCTGTTATTCATTTAGCAGCCAAAATCGATCTCAATGAGTCTCTGGAAAAGCCTTTAGAATATTTTGATACTAATACAGTTAAAACCGCCCACTTACTTGAAAGCATTATGGATGCAGGAATTAAGAAGATCGTGTTTGCATCTACGGCCGCTGTATACGGAGTGCAAAAAACTAGCCCGATTCCTGAATCAGCGCTCGGTGAGAATCTGGCTCCATACGGCCAATCTAAATTATTGGCAGAGAAAATCATTGAAAGTTTTACCCAAGCTACGGATTTACGAGCAGTTGCTTTCCGCTTCTTCAATGCCAGCGGCTCAGATTTCGACAAACAGATTTACTCTAAACATGAAAGCAGTTTGTTTAGCAGCATAGCTAATGTACTAAATGGGAAGGTTCCACAACTAACCGTTTACGGAACAGACTTCGATACCATCGATGGCAGTGGGGTGAGAGACTATATCCATGTTTTAGATATTGCTGAAGCAATTGTTAGTGCAGTAAAATATTTGTTTGAAACCTCAGAACACAAATTTAAATTGTATAACATTGGCACAGGTACCGGCTGGTCTGTAAAACAAGTAATTGCTGCAACTGAAAAACATCTTGGCAAGAAGTTGCCTGTAAGTTTTGTGGGCAGGAGACCAGTGGATGTAGCTATCGCAGTAGCAGATAATACCAAAATAAAAAAAGAGCTAGGCTTTGCACCCCAATATTCGGACTTGGAAACAATTGTTAAAACCAGCTGGCACTAAAATCAAGGGCAAGATTAGCCCTTGATTTTTTATTAGGATCAGTTATTATAAAGGCCCGAATGGGAAATAGGAGGAGTTAATTATGCCAGTAATCAAGACGAACTTTCGTAAAGGCCTTGAGCCTGGGAGTACACCTCACTGCTGGCATTTTGTCCAGCTAATCAGGGTTTGCCTAGAAACTCTTGCGGGTCATGGCTCGCGAAGGAACTTTTCAAACCAGTCACCGTTCCAAAAAGCCTGGTCGGAATATAAGGCCAAGACCAAAGCCAATCCTGGACAGTTCCGGGTGGTGATGTTCAAGTTCTTAGAACAGGCCGTTAAGAACCAACATTGCGTGATCATCGTATCCGATTATTACGCGAACTTTTTCCTCGCTCTTAAGTCAATGTTTGAGCTTGCGGAAAAGGAATTATCAGAAGTGTTCTTGCGAGACTTCCTGCGGCTCCCGCCGTTGGTAATGCAAGAGTACGCTGAAAATTTTCATGTTCACTTTATCCCAGCAACAGAAACAAGTATGTCTCTGAAAGACTGGGCAGAATGGGCAAATAATCGGCATGGCCACAGTAAAGATTTTAGTAAAATTTTTAATTTTTACTTGGCCGAGATTGACGACGATGACCAGTCGCAACCAGGTTGGAAACCGGTTGACCCCCGCCAGCTTTATGTTGATGAGGTGCTGGTACCAGCCCGAAATTAATCAACGCAAAAAATAACCCACAATTGCTGAACAAGCTTTTGGCCGCATTCTAAAGATGCGGTTTTTATTGACTTTGACAACAAAAAACAGTACAATATGATTTGAAATACTCAAGAATATGAGCAATTACGAAATAATACTATTTTACAAATACGTCCATATAGATAACCCTGGCAAAATGATGCTTCATCAAAAAGAGCTTCAAGAACGCCTGGGTCTTAAAGGGCGCACGATTATTGCCAGCGAGGGGATTAATGCCACTATGGAGGGTACGACTGAGAATATCGATTTATACCTCGAGGACTTATTTAGCGACCCTAGATTTGCCGGCACGCATATAAAGCGCGATCCAGGTAACGGACACGCCTTTCCAAAAACTTCGGTAAAGCTTCGGAACGAATTGGTTTCGCTCGGTTTGCCAAAAGAATGTGATATTGATCCTAACAAGTTAACAGGGATTCACTTAAAGCCAGAAGAATTGCATACCTGGATTACCGAAGATAAAGAGTTCTATATTATTGATATGCGCAATGCTTATGAGCATTTGGTCGGTCATTTTAAGGGTTCGATTTTACCGCCAATGGATAACTTCCGCGACCTCCCACGTTTTTTGAAAAATATTGAGCACCTAAAAGACAAGACTGTGCTTACTGTTTGTACTGGTGGCGTGCGCTGTGAGAAAGCCAGTGGCTATTTATTACAACAAGGCTTTAAAAATGTCTATCAACTTGATGGTGGCATCGTCTCATACATGCGTAAATATCCCAATGAAGATTTTGTTGGGAAGCTCTACGTTTTTGATAGCCGCATCGCAGTCGGGTTTTATACTGATGATCCTAAGCACGAGATAGTAGGGAAGTGCTGGGTTTGCGGGAAAACCAGTGAACGTTATACAAACTGTGTTATTGATGATTGTAATCGCAAGATGATCGCCTGCCAAGAGTGCCAAAGTCGTCTAGGTGACGCGTTTTTATGCCCACCCGAGCTTGGGCACAAAGAAAAAACCCGCATTAGTTAAATTAAATTTTTAACCCTTCCGGTACAAAATCATTAAGTCAGAAACATTTTCATTGGTTGGGCCTGTCTCTAGCAACTCATTGCCTGTTTCCTTGTAAAACCCCAGGCTGTCCCACCTGTCTTTGAAGTCAGAAATATCAATATTTTGCGCAGTAACTTTTTGCGCAGTTGACCAATCCTCAATTATTCCTGCGGCTGGGCCATTATCTAGTCCGTCTGAGGCCACTGCAGCAAAAGTATCTTGTTCAGTGAGCAATGGCAACATTTCTATTCCCAATCGTTCACAGCGGCCACCTTTGCCGTCTTTTTTTGTGACAATGGATTTAGGCTCGCCGCCAGCCACAACTACCGTGCCCGCATCTACTGATGCAATTAATTTCTTAGCGACTTGCTCTGGAGGGTCGTATAATTCGTACGATAAAATTTTTGATTTTAAGCCAAGCTCTTTTGCCTTTTCGGACATAGCTTGTTCTGCTTCCATGTTAGAAACCAATGGAATGTTCGTGACCTTTTCAAAGTATCTATCGTCCGTTGGAGTTTCGTTTAATGTGTACCCGGTAAGATTATATTTATCTAAAATTGCCTGCGCATCAGCAACAGTAGTACTGTCTTTATACGTTGGCCCGGAGGCAATGTAGTCATAGTTATTTCCCGGGACATCAGAGAAAATTAGACCAATTACAGTTGCTGGGTAAAGTTGCTTGGCAAGTCCACCACCTTTTAGCAAGGAAATGTGTTTGCGAATAGTATTGAGCTCTTTAATATCTCCGCCTGTGGTTAAAAAGTCGTTGTATAGGCGATTGGCTTGCTCACACTCTGCCATGGGCCAGCAGAGTAAAGCGGATCCGCCCCCTGAAACAATGACAATAACTAAATCCTTCTCTGTTAACTTCTTGCTTAGTTCTAAGATTTTTTCTGATACCTCCACGTTTTGCACTGAAGGGTGGGGATGGGTTCCACCATATGTTTGAACATACTCGCAGGCGATGGGGGCAAGTCCAATCGCCACACCGCCTTTAATTTCGTTTCCCAATATTTCATCTAAAACCGATGCTGCTAAGCAAGACGGCTTACCAAAACCAACTATGTAAATGTTTTGAACATTTTCTAGGCTGAAAGTTTGGTTCTTAATTCGGAGCTCGTTGTCCTTTAAGATTACGCTTGCGCGAATAACCTTCTCGGTATCGATTGCGTCTAACCCAGCTTCGACAATGTCGAGTACTATTTTCCGTTCCTCAGAGGTGGACAGCTGTTCCTTATTTTTAACCCAATTTTTACTCATTTTTGAATTTGCACTACGTTTTTAGGTTGCCCTTGTTCGAAGCTTTTAATATTGTCTAGCGTAATTGTCATAATCTCTTTTTTTGCCTCCTCGGTATTAAAAGCGATATGTGGGGTAATAATTACTTTAGGATGATTAATCAGTACGTGGTCTTCAAGTAGTACTTTTAATTTTTCATAGCTCATGTGGTCATCTTTCGACATGAGCTCAGCTTCTTCCTTAAGTTCGTGCTCGCCTTCAAGTACATCTAACCCAACTCCGCTCAAGATACCGCTGTTGAACCCATGCAAAATGGCTTCGGCATCGACTACATCGCCACGAGCAGTATTGACTAAAATGGCACCAGGTTTAAATTTATCGATGTTGGTTTGATTAATTAAATGATGAGTCTCTTTGGTTGCAGGAACATGCAAGGTGACAACATCGGATTTAGAGAGTAATTCATCTAAAGAAGCAGTATATGAAAAATTGTATTGAGTGGCTTTTTCGGCTTGCGGGAAGGCATCGTGGGCAATGACTGACATCCCAAAACCATTGGCAATTTGCGCAACGTTTAAACCAATTCTTCCTGTACCCACAAGCCCCAAAGTTTTTCCTTGTAAATCGAAACCTTTGAATTGCGACATGCTCCAATCGTTTTTTTCTTTTACTTGTTCAATCGCATGATAGACTTTGCGCGAGAGTCCGAGGATTAAAGCAAAAGCAAATTCTGCAACAGTACACGAGCCATATCCTGGCACATTGCAGATAGTAATTCCTTTTGATTGCGCATAGGCACTATCGATATGGTCAAACCCAACCGACCTGGTTATTAACAATTTTAGGTTAGGTAACTGATTGATAACGGCTTGGTCCACCACTGAATTAACAAAGATGCTAACTATTTCTGCGTCCTTAGCTTTAGACACAGTATCTGCGGTTAGCTTGTCTTCCAGGTGTTGTCCGTTGTCGCCAAGGGAAGATAGTAGTTGGCGATCCTCATCGGTCGTCTCAAAGTGAATAATGTTCATATGTTAGATTTTAAATTGTGTCGGTTAGTGATGTAGAAAATTCCTAGAGCAACTTGAATTAAGCCCATTGTGCAATTAATACCTGCTGCGGCCGGGCCGGACCAACTGGAGGCCAGGTAAAAGTTTAGGTTCATAAACGCACCAGCAAAACAAACAATCACCAATACCCAAGTTGCCAGTAAGGGAAGGGCCTTGTTCGACATAATCAATATCGCAGCAATAACCAAACCCAGCCCGGTTGCAAATTCGCCAATTCTAATTAAATTGCCAAATAGATTACTGTGATCCAAGACAAAACCGCTCAGAAAATTACCATACCAATGGTATTGAGTTTTGGTGGCGAAAACTTCCATGGTTTTAGGATAGTTCGCTATAAACTCAGGCTCAAACAACTTCTCGTAAGATGATTTTAACCATTCGAAGCCAATGATTAGCTGGATTATCTCAAGCCATACTATTGATATCTTTTTCATGATCGTTTAATTAATTACCAAATTTTATATATTTCCCGGCTCCCAGATAAATATAGGTCTGTGTAACCATCCATTTTTTTCATGGCTTCCTGCATTTCAGGGGTAGGGTTCATGTATTTTTTGAAAGCCTCCTCGTAGGCGGCCAAGCTGTCGTACTGGGATACCATAATAACGCGATTGTATTGGCCAGTCATGTCGGTCAAAATGTTGACTAGCTCTGGATTGGTATCCTTAGTCATAATTTCTTTGAACAGTTTGGCTAATTTTGAAGCATTGCCTGGCTTGCAGACAAAAATATCGTGGACTAATATCATTTTTTGTTGGGTTAATGATCTGCTTTAATTATACACCTTTTTGGTTTGCAAATGGAAAATAATGCCTTGAAATAAGCTAGCAATATGCAAGGTATAGCTATTTTCATGTACCGCTCATATGGGAGGACTATACTGGTTTTAGGTAGGGATGTATTAACCCTGTGAAAGCAGAGAAAGGGAAAAAATGTCTGATAATCAAGGAACTCAAAACAAGCCAGCAAACGGCGCAGCAGCCGATGCTAAAAAAGAATAACTTTTCGTTTTACCCGCCTCAGCTATGCTGGGGCGGGCTTTTTTTTATTGGATACGTTTAGAACTGATTTATAATCAAGTATGCCAAAGCAATTTGCTGGAGTAATAACAGTCCAATACCAAAAACAAAGTTTAGCTTTTGGGTTTTATGATGAAATACAAACATCCCCGCTAGTACACCAAATGAAGAAAAGAAGATTCCCCAAACGAAGAAATCCACTTCTGGCAATCGTTCGCTGTGAGTAATGCTTTTTTGCTTATCAATATATACCAGGATGAATGAAACAAGATTTAGTATTGCAATAAAGATTATAAAAAGTTGGGGGATAGTCATATTAGTATTATAGCAAAACCGGCCCAAGGGCCGGCTGGTAGTCTTCATGAAAGAGAATTACAACCCCCTTATTCAGGAAATCAAGCATTGGAGAGGCATTATTGCCATGATTATGGCAGCAAGTTAGAAAAGAACTGACGTTACTGACGGTAGCTCAGTAAAATTGCAACCCGAAGGGGGGAGACCCTTTTTTGAAAAAGTTTTTTATTATTAGGGTGGGGTACTAAGCGGAGCAATTTTTCGTTTTAGGTTACAGATAAGCGGGATTAAGATATAATTAATATATATGTCAGAATCACAGCCAAAAATAGTACAATTTGAGACCGATGCTACGCTGAAAATTCTTGAACTAGTAGAACAGTTT
The DNA here is from genome assembly GCA_964650255.1 of uncultured Candidatus Saccharibacteria bacterium. Classification (GTDB taxonomy): domain Bacteria; phylum Patescibacteriota; class Doudnabacteria; order UBA920; family UBA920; genus UBA920. Next base: position 38,727 of record CAZYQT010000004.1, on the reverse strand, counting down.
TGTGAACGGGGTAGGACCGAAGACCATCCGCAGTTTGTAATTGTGTCCGGTGGTCCAGCCGCTGGAAAAACTACTGCTCGTCGTCAAGAGTTCCCGACAGGTTACGTACATTTTGATGGTGGCGATATAGTTCTCGAGATGAATAAGCTATTCGATGCTGAAGATCCAAAAATGTCAGCCTATTTATCCTTTGCAGGTGAGTATGTGGTAAGCACGGCAATCGCAGATAAGAAGAATATAGTAATTGAAATAATTGGAGATAATCTCAACCTTTTAAAACCAATCATTGAGAAAATTATTCAGCTTGGCTATAAAGTTACGACGATGCCAATAGTTTCCGATCCAATGGCATCGTGGGATTGGTATCAAAAAGCAACTAAAGAAGACCCAGAGTACATGTCATGCCAATTCTATGAAGGCTTAGTGTATTCCAGTTTATACATAGCCCTGGGTATTGAGAAATAATGCTATAACCAGGATTGTTGTGTTAATAGATAATCTTTGACTATTTGAGCAACACTTTTCTCATTAATATTTTTTTCGAGACAGTATGGTTTTTTAAACCATTCACGAAGCTTTTTATCGCCACAGCTACAATTACAGCTATAGCAGCAATAAGCAATCCAAGCAGGATCATTCCAAGGCTCAAACCTATGGTGGTGTTCTATTTATTGGACATGATATTATTGGGTTAACCCGTAACTAATAATACATTCTTTATAGTTGTAACCGTAGGGATTTTCCTTAGCTATATTAAAACAAAATTTACGAATATTCGATGGTTTTATTTTTGCCACATATAACCAACTAAAGAATATAAGTAGCACTGAGAGCAAAATAGCTATTTTAAACCAATTCTCTTTTAACCATTTCATATATTTTTATCTGTTAATTTTTGAATAATATCTTTCAACTGCTCCGGATTCTCTTGTAGATTAATTTTTATGAGTTTTTCTGAACAGTTGTGTTTGGCTAGGGCTGTGTATTCTGTTCCGTAGACGTCATCGTCGAGCCAGAGGAAGTCTTCGGAAAAATCGATGGCATCAGTTTTCCAAGTACCCCAATCTGTAGGCAAGATTTTGTCTATGTAAGCTTTGGCTTCAGGAGGGAATTTTGGGTAGAGAAGTTCGGGAGCGCGATTTTCCCCGCCATGGCAGTGGGTAGTGAGCCAATAGACTGTGTGGTGGTCAGTAATCGTATTGAGGAGCTCCAGGGAGTGCGGGGTAGGATTGCCACGGTCAGATAGGGAATCTGTCAGGAGCACTCCATCGATGTCGAGGTAGATGTTCATAGGTTGATTATAGCATCACTGATAGGATAGGTGCTTTTGCTTGTTTATGAAGGATTTACCAACACATGAAGAAATGTTATTATTAAGTATATTTAGAGTAAAATTATGAATAATATTTTTGAGCAAGTTACAGGTTTACTGAAAAGCGATGAGCGTCTTGTTTCTCAGGACGGAGTGTTATTGAAAAACCAAATACAAGAATTGGCACGCAAGAACGATGCAGACCTGATTAAACTTTTACTTTCCGATAAAGCCATAAAGCAGAATTTCTTTTTTGAAGTAGAAAAAACACTAATTTTTGATAAAGAGAAGTTTATTAGCTTTGTGTCGAATAAGCAATTTTTACCAGATTCCTATACTGCTTTTAAAAATAAAATCGGCCTTATTAGCGGTAACAATTATTTAAGCGAAAATAATGAAGTAGTTTTAGCTTGGCCATACAAGGATTGTGTTCTAGAAGGCGGAATGACTAAGGAAGACCAAAAACGCGATGAAATTTTTTATAATGAAACATTAGCTTCTGATGATATTAATAGTTTGTTTGATCCAAAGGTCTTTACTAATTTCAAACGCATAGATAAAAACGGGGAGAATAAATTAGTTGGCTTTAACCGCAATGAAAAAGGTATAATCACTGACAATTTAATTATTAAAGGTAATAATCTTCTCGCACTTGCTTCGCTTAAAAAAGAATTCGGTGGGAAAATTCAATTAATATACATTGATCCACCATTTAATACGGAAAAGGATTCCTTTAAATATAATGATAGATTTAACCATTCTTCTTGGCTTACATTTATAAAAGATCGTTTAAAAATTGCTAGAGAGTTGTTGTCTTCAACAGGACTTATCTATATTCATTTAGATTACAACGAGGCACATTATTTTAAAGTGTTATGTGATGAAGTATTAGGTAGAGACAATTTTGTTAATGAAGTTATTTGGGGATACCGTATTCAAGGTGTGGGTAAAGGGGCGTGGCCTAAGAAGCATGACAATATTTTTATTTATAGTAAAACTGAAAATTATAAATTTAATCCAGAAAAAGAAGTAGTAAAGTATGAAAAACCCTTTATAGACACTCAGGTTACCGCTCCAGATCTATCTCAACTTTCTGAAAAAGACCGTAAAGTAATTTCAGATAGTATAAAAAATAACCAAGCAGTCCCTGATAGGTACAAGGATAAGCTATTTAATAGATATTTTTCAGAAGTTTATGTTAGAGATGTCTGGGACCATGACATAACAAAACCACTGATTAGTGGTTCCAATGAGTTTTTGGATTTCAGGACACAGAAACCCGAGGGTTTACTAAGAAGAATTATTAATTCTGCGACTGATGAGGGTGATATTGTGCTAGATTTTTTTTCTGGCAGCGGTACGACTGCAGCAGTGTCGCACAAAATGGGCAGGCAATATATAACACTCGAACAAATTGATGAGCAAATAGAAATTTTAAAAAATAGACTGAACTCTGTGGTTCAAGGAGAGCAAGAAGGAATTTCTAGCTTAGTTCAATGGAATGGTGGCGGTGATTTTATCTATATGGAACTTGCAAAATGGAATGATGAGTGGGTAGAAAAAATACAGAAAGCTAAAAATGATAAAGAACTTTTAGAATTTTGGCATTCAATGAAAGAAAGTGCCTTTTTAAGTTTTAAAATAAAACCAAAAACAATTGATGCGAATATTAAGGATTTTATCCAACTTAGTTTGGAAAATAAAAAGAAGTTTCTGATGGAGTGTTTGGATAAAAACCAGCTTTACGTCAATCTAAGCGAAATTGATGATAAAGAATATAGAGTAAGCAAAGATGATAAAGCGCTTAATCAGGATTTTTATAGTAGAAAATAAATATGCTGTACGAAAAGTTTAACGTTCTCAAAGATTTTGCGGGAGCGGATGTTTTTAAGGACAAGACAATGGAAAGGATTGATATTTTGAACAATCTTAATCCAGCATTTTCATTGCGTGAATATCAAAAAGAAGCATTGGGTAGGTTCTATTATTATTACGAGGATTATCATCAAAAACAAAAACCTATTCATTTGATGTTTAATATGGCTACTGGTTCAGGTAAAACATTAATAATGGCCGCTAATATTTTGTATTTATATGAACAAGGGTTCCGTAATTTTATTTTTTTTACTAGACTTGGAAATATCATCCAAAAAACCAAGACTAATTTCACCGATTCTAATTCTCAAAAGTATTTATTTGCCGATAAAATTATTTTAGGGACTAAGGAAATAAAGATAAAAGAAGTAGAAAACTTCGAAGCGGTGAATGATGATGACATTAATATTATTTTTTCAACCACCGCGCTTCTGCATTCTCGATTTACTTTAGCACGCGAAAATGTACTGACGTATGAAGATTTTGCTGACAAGAAAATTGTTTTAATGGCAGATGAAGCGCATAATTTGTCAGCTGAGACTAATAGCCGACTAAGCAAAACTGAAGAAGAAGATCGAAGTAACTGGGAAAATACGGTTATGCGCATTTTGAATGCTAATAGTGCAAATGAAAATGTACTTTTAGAATTCACAGCAACCGCTAGGCTAGAGCAAGAATACCCAGAAATTTTAGAGAAATACCAGGATAAAGCTATCTATCGTTATGATCTTAAAGAGTACCGTTTAGATGGATTTTCAAAAGATGTACGAACCTTGCAAATTAATGCTCCAATGATGGAACGCGTGCTTTCAGCTGTTATTATTTCTCAATATCGTCGGAAAATAGCTGAGAAGTATAAGATTGCGCTTAAGCCGGTCATTATGTTTAAAGCGAATAGAGTAACTTCGCCAAAACAGAGAGATGAACGAACAAATGACAATCCTCAGATAGTTGTTTCGAGCGAGTTCAAAACAGTATTCCATTCCTTCATTGAAGGGTTAAATAAAAAATTATTAGAGCAACAATCAAATATACAAGATGAAACTTTGCAAAAAGCCTTTCTATTTTTCGATCAGCATAAAATAACACTAAAGGATTTAGTGGAAGAAATTAAACATGACTTTGCACCTGAACACTGTTTAACGGTGGATGATGATAAAGACTTAGAGCAAAAGCAGATATTACTTAACTCCTTAGAAGAATCCAGTAATGAAGTTCGTGCTATTTTTGCGACTGAAAAATTAAATGAAGGCTGGGACGTTTTAAATCTTTTTGATATTGTAAGGCTTTATAATAGTCGGGATGCTGCCAATAATAAACCGGGTAAAACTACAGTACAGGAGGCTCAGCTGATTGGCCGTGGTGCGCGCTATTACCCATTCACGGTTGGCGAATTTACTGATCCCTATACAAGAAAGTTTGATACTGACGCGCAGAATGAATTACGTATTTTGGAACAGCTTTACTATCATAGCGTAACTAATCCGCGTTATATACAAGAATTGGAAAGTGTACTAATTAAGGAAGGAATCATATCTTCCCGAACCGTGGAGAAGGAAATTAAAGTTAAAAGCGAGATTAAGGAAACAGAGTTGTGGAAGAATGGCTACATTTTTTTGAATTCTAGAAAAGAAAATCTAGGAGACGACGTCTTCACACTTGCCGATGCTAACGCAGGATACGACCATCATTCTGAAATGAACATTTTTCAATTACCAACCAGAGAAGCAATAGAAAAGGATCTATTTGTGACTGGTGAGGGAAAAGGGATTAAAGTCAAAACTGAGATAAGAGAATTTAAAATTACTGATTTTGAGGCCCATATTTTACGAACAGCTTTGGCAAAAATCACTACCGGTAGATTTGATGAACTAAAGAAAATCTTTGGGAATTTAGAATCAGTCAAGGATTTTATATTGAACGAGCAGTATCTCGGAGGGGTCAAGGTAAAGGTAAAAGGCATCCCTGAACAGCTGGACCAGTTATCACAAAGCGAAAAGCTAAGCATTGCAGGGTTTGTTATTGGAAAGGTCTTAGAAAACGCAAGCAAGGAGAAAAAAGAATACTCGGGGACATCTGAATTTAAGGCACATTTAATCCGAGAGGTATTTGAAAATGACAAAGTCTTAAACCTGGACGGTGAAAGTGCAAGAGCTTTAGAAATGCGAGATTTTGACTTTTCTTCCCATGATTGGTTTGCTCAAAATGAAATCTGGGGAACTAGTGAAGAGGAATCTCTATTGCGTTTTATTGAAAGCTCTATAAGTTTGTTAAAAAATAAGTTTAAAGATATAATCCTATTTCGAAATGAAAAATTTTTTAAGATTTATAATTTTTCTGATGGACAGGCTTTCTCGCCAGACTTCGTTCTCTTTTTAAGAGAGATAAAATCGCAAAAAGAAAATTTTTATCAAATTTTTATTGAACCCAAAGGAGACCAGTTTTTAGACTCTGAAGATACGTTTAATAATTCCAAGGAAGGTTGGAAAGAAAAATTTCTTCTAGAAATAGAAAACCGATATAGTGTAGATATAAAAATTGAAAATGAAGATTTTCGCTTGATTGGTTTACCCTTCTACAATGAAGGGAATATGGAATTGCGGGATGATTTTGAATCAACCTTTAATGAAAAAATTCTTCGCTAATTCTATATATTTAACTATTGTTTTGGAATGAGGCACTTGCATAATTTGTCATAAAGTGTAATTATTGAATCTTGCTAATTAAGAAAACTCAAATGACAGATGAAGAAATTAGCTCCGCTGCCAGCAAGGAAATCAGAGCAAAAAAGAATTATCTTATTGCTAAATATGCTGATTCCAAGGATTTCCCGGCTGACTTAAAACCAGCCTCGGTTTTTATGGCCGGTTCTCCTGGAGCGGGAAAGACCGAATTTTCTATTAATTTGATTGAAGAGTTTAATGGCAGGATTATTAGAATTGACGCAGATGAGATTAGAAAAGAAATTTCATTTTATGAGGGTAAAAATGCGTGGCTATTTCAAAATGCAGTAAGTATTGCAGTTGATGAAATTTTCCATGCGGTATTAAAAAATCAACAGAATTTTGTACTTGATGGAACCATGGCCAATCAAGGTATATCTAGAAAGAATATTAAGAAAGTGATAGAGGCAAGAGGTATTGCTGAAATCTATTTTATTTATCAAGATCCACGTGTGTCATGGGAGTTTACCAAAGCTCGTGAGTTAGTTGAAGGAAGGAATATTACTAAACCTGTATTTATTTCTGCCTATTTTGCTTCTAAGCAAACCGTTTCTGCTATTAAGGAAGAATTTAGAGAGCAAATCACCCTTAACTTAGTGATCAAAGATGCTAATGGAGACATAGGCAAAACCGAGCTAAATATTGATGAAATTGACAACCACATCCGAGAACAGTATAATGAAGATGATTTAAATGAACTTCTAAAGTAATGAATAGAATAATTCGCTACATTTTTGATATCAAACCCAAAAAGGAACTGAAGCAAAGTAAGTTCTCGGTCTTTTCTCATGACTTATCTTCAACGAAAAAGAAGCGAATTATTGAGGTTGTAATTAAGAAATCCAATAAAGATCAAAGAAAGATAATTGAAAAGGCTCGTCAAATTCAGATAGCCAACTAATCCATTTACAGCAATCAAAGAAAACCCCAGCTGGGGTTTTCTTTTGGTAGCGCCACGGAGAATCGAACTCCGGTTACATGGATGAGAACCATGTGTCCTAACCACTAGACGATGGCGCCAAATTATTTAATATTTAACCAGTATATTCTACCAAAAAACTACAAAATATGCCATACTGCTTATATAAGCTACTCAAATGAAACCAATACTATTTGCCATCGCTATTTTTAGCCTGTTAGCCGTTGGGTGCGAAAATGTACATCTCGATAGGGAGGTGCCAAGCTCGCCAAAAGAATCCTATGAACAACTGCCACAATAATTAAATCCTGCCCCGAGCGGGATTTAAAATCGATTTTCATTTATTTTTGAAATTTGTGTATTATGATGGTGTTGACAATTATCCCAGACAGGGGTGGTGTTGAATAACAAGGGGGATGACCTACGAAGGTCTTTTGGATTGGCCGATAGTGCAAGTAAACGCAAGACGGCTTGCTGTTTTAGTACATTACTTGTGTAAGGTTGTTAGAGGCTGGTAAACTTTTCATGTTAACCTACCTACGGCATTAAGAGTATTATGTCGGCAACTAAGCTATCTAGCTTTCTCTCACCGCCAATTCAAAATTTACTTGGGCTGCGTTTTCTTTTTGAAAACCAGCCCTCCAATTTTATTCAGCTGGTTCTTCGGTATGCGTTACTTCATCCTCAACCATTTCAACAGGCTGCTCGGCTAAGCCAACAACTTCAGGAAGCTGGATTTTGCTAACTAGCTCAGCAAAGTCTGGCAGGTCGGCAACAGATGTAATGCCCATCTGCTGCAAAAATTCAGTAGTAATTTGATACAAAGACCCCCGAGCATCACTAGGATTTGGGATTTTTTCAATAAGGCCTCGCATTAAGAGGGCGCGCAAAGAGTATTGTGAATTAACCCCACGAATGGATTCAATTTCTGCTTTAGAAATTGGTTGTCTGTAAGCAATAATAGCCAGTACTTCAACTGTAGCTTCAGTTAAGGATTCGCGTAAGTCTGCATTGAGAAAATCTTTTACTGCCTCGCTGTTAACGCTGTTCGTAGCGAGCTGATACCCATCGGCTGCATTTAATAGCACAATGCCGGTATTTATTCTCATGTTACCTAATTCTTCTAAGGCCTTACTAACTTGTGGTTCTGCAGCTCCCGTAAATTTCACTAGTTGTTTTAGTGTTAGTGGTTTGTTGGAAACAAACAAGAGGCTTTCAATTTTGCTGGTCAATTCGTTCATAAAGAAATTATATCATTATTGTTCTTCATCTTCGTCTTCTTCCTCGTCTTCTTCGTCGTCTTCTTCGTCATCCTCTTCCTTGTCTTCTTCTATTTCATCGTCGCTACTCTCTTCGTCGGCAACAGCAATCTCTTCCACGACCATCTCAACCTCAGTAGGTTTAAATTTGGTGATGGTCACATCTGAGAATAGGTCGCTTTGCGATACAGTAAACATGCGCTGTTTAATTAATTCTAGCAATGCTAGAAAAGTGATGATGACCTCTTCTTTATTTTTTGCGCTGCCGATAAGCTCGCTGAGCTTTGTTTCAATTTGTCCAGACAGCTGTGCTTGAAGTCCTTGAATTTTTTCTTGAATAGAAATAGCTTCTCGGATTTTTGCTTTCGGTAGATTGTCTAATTCCCGCAAGGAATCGAGGACTTTGGCAATCGATTGGCGCAAGGCTGGGGCATCCACGGCCGGGTCTGGCCAAAAATTGATGCGTTCGGAGAAAACTCTGGTACGGGTAAAGCTCTGAAGGCCGCGAGCATCAAGTTGTTTAAAGTATTTTGCAGCCTCTTTAAATTGTTTGTAGCGCAACAACTTGCTGGCCAAATCTTCTTCTTGCTCTTCTTCGACGGCTTCTACTTCAAGACTTGGTAAAATCGCCTTGGATTTTATTACTAAGAGCTTGGCTGCAATTCCTAAGTAGTCAGCAAGTTGAGTGGCATCAATTTTTTCCAACTCTTTAACATACGCCAAAAACTGCTCTGTGACTTCGGCCAGAGAAATTTCCGTAATGTTCAACTGCTGCTGCTCGATGAGCGATAGCAGAAGATCTAGCGGTCCTTCAAATTGTTGGATTTTAACGTGTGACAATTTTGTTTTGATCCTGGCTATTTATGTCTTGAGGCTGGACAATATTTTTAGATTGCTTTGAGCTTTGAGAGTGTTTATAAACAAGATAAATTACTGTTCCAATAACAGCGATCGGTAATCCAAAATAAAGTATTGGCACTAACAGCAGTACTGCTAATAGACCAATTGGCGACAAAAACAGTAACAACCAGCATACGGCTAGAATACCAATTACAACAAACACATTTTTTAAAACAGATTTTTGAGAGGCCGCTGGTTTGTTGTTTTCGTCGAATGGGGTAAACATTTTGTTTTTAAATAATTTTTGTTCAAAAAACTTAAGGGGTTAACCGCTTAACTCCGCGATACAAGTAAGAAACCTCGCGGATGCTCTCCAGTCCCAAAAGCTTCATAATCATACGCTCAGGGCCTGCGCCAATACCGCCATGTGGAGGGCAGCCGTACTTAAAGTAGTTTAAATATGTTTGCAGCGATTCCAGTGGTAAGCCTTTTTCTTCAGCTTGTTTTACCAAAATATCGTAGCGGTGTTCGCGCTGTGCACCAGTTGTGACTTCAATACCATTCCATAGCAAGTCAAAGCCTTTGGTTAATTCTGGCTTATCATCTGGGCGCATATGATAGAAAGCCCGGCCAGCATGTGGAAATTCTGTAATAAACACAAATTCATGGTTCTGAGTTTCCTTAATGTACTCAGAAATTCCGCGCTCTTCTTCTGGGCTAATATCATTTTCTTTTTCTGATGAAATACCTTTTTCAGCCAACATCTTCTTTGCTTCTGCAAAGGTAATTTCTGGGAATGGTGTAGTTGGAACAACAACTTCGCGGTCGAACGCTTCCTTAATTTGCTCGCCATACTTTTCCTTCACTTTGGCGATTGCGTAAGCAAGCATTTCAGCCTCCATTAGCATGACGTCTTTGTGGGAATCAATAAATGACATTTCAAAGTCAAAACCTTGAAATTCAGTGGCGTGGCGAGTGGTAAATGATGGTTCTGCTCGAAACACTGGCCCAATTTCAAAGACTCGTTCGAAGCCCGCAGCCATGGCCATTTGTTTGTAAAACTGAGGGGATTGAGCAAGGTAAGCTTTGCGATCAAAGTATTTTACTTCGAAAAGTTCGGCGCCGCTTTCGCTAGGAGTGCTCATCATCTTCGGAGAGTGAATTTCAATAAATCTACGTTCTGTCAGAAAATCTACAAACGCGCGTTCCATTTCTGTCCAAACTTTGTAAATAAGTTGTTTTTCGGGTTTGCGCAAATCCAAGAAACGCCAGTCCAAGCGAACTTCCCGATCGGCTTCGTTCATGTTGCCTTTTTCCACAATCGGAATCGGTAGTTCTGGCTCAGCAGCAGATAGCACTTTTACTTGCTCCGCCGCAACTTCTACACCAGAGAATGCTTTTTCTTCGATTTTAGCCTCACCGATAATCTCAACCACACTTTCCAAAGAGAGGTGTTTAGTTTGTTCGAGAAGAGTTTTATCAAAAACCACAACTTGGACGGTGCCAGAAATATCTCGCAACACAATAAATTGAATACTGCCTTGAGTACGAATTGTTTGCACCCAACCCTCGAGCCGGACCTTTTGGCCAGCTTGGGATTTTAAATCTGCTATTAAAGTTCTTTCCATATATTTTTATAAAATGTTGATAAATAAAGTTTAAATTAAAAACCCTTACAAAATACCCAACTTGAGTAGTTTGTAAGGGCGCTTAATCTTTGGATAGCTGCGCTGTGCCACCTTACTTCGCTTTGCCGTTGCCGGACAAGCCTTAGTATCCCTGGTGGGGGATATATTTAGTTAGGCTCAGCTGTGTCATAAGCTTCATAGCCAGAGTTATTATAGCAGAAGCAATAAAAATAGGCAAAAAGAAAGAGCCAGGCACATGAGGAGCAAAATTAGCAGCTCTTCATAAAACGTGCCTGACTCAGGTTCGCCAATTTTCCTATCTGCTGTTGCTTGACAAGCGATTTGAAACTAATTGGCGTTCCGATTTTATTTACCTCCATCTTGTTTGTGATTTTTTAGGGGCAACGTCTCCCACACCGTTGCCCCCGGAGCAACTGCGGCCGCAATTGGCATCGCGAACCATCAGCCACTATGGACTGATATATTACTTCAAAAACTCTCAATTGTCAAGAGATCCTTGCAATAAAATTAATAATTATTAAATATGGCTTATTTAAGCCATAAATAGTTGTCCACAATTCACTTAGTACCTAGATCAAGTTATAATAAAGTTAAGTTAGAGAAATAAAAGAAACAAAAACAAAAAATGCTCAAAAAACTGGTCTTGGATTTGGAAACTCAAAAATCTTTTGAAGAAGTCGGCGGTCGTGGCAAGCACCACCTTATGAAGGTGTCCGTGTGCGGGGTCTATGACTATAGCCAAGATCAGTATTCTATTTATGAAGAACAGGAACTTCCACGTTTGGCACCGTTACTGCAAAGCGCAGACCAAGTGATTGGTTTTAACATCAAGAATTTTGATTTCCCAGTCTTGCAGCCATATATGAATTTTGATCTCTCTCAACTGCCAGCATACGATCTTTTAGAAGAGATTGAAACCGCAATAGGTCATAGGATTAAATTAGAGGCAGTCGCTCAAGGGACGATTGGTTCCGGCAAATCCGGTAATGGGTTGGAAGCGTTGTTGTACTTTCGTAATGGGCGTATTGATCTCCTAAAGAAATATTGTCTTGATGATGTAAGGGTCACAAAAGAAGTGTATGACTACGCACTAAAAAATCAAAAGGTATTATACCGTGATTATTTTAGTGTTCGTGAAGTTCAAATTAGTTGCCAAGAACCTATTAGTCGGGTTGGAGTATTAAGACAAGAAGTGTTGTTTTAATCAATTGTTATGATTTCAGACAAAAAACAAATATTCAGCGTAGTGGCAACCGCTCTTGCCTTAGGAGGAGTCGGTTTTTTTAGCTTTGTTTTAATCCTTCAACCGATCTTTTCCGGTCAAATTATATTGCCACAAAGTTTAACTCTAGGTAGCTTACATTTGCAATACTATGGTTTGCTAATTGGGTTGGCAGCTCTGTCTGGGTATTGGTTGCTAATGAAGCTTCGGCATAAGTACCGCATAGAAAAGTCCGATGCGGACAACCTTTTGTTTTTGGTGCTTGTCTGTGGTTTTGTTGGCGCACGGTTGTATCATGTATTTTCTGAGGCCCCATTTTACTTCGAACATCCCAGGCAAATTATTGCAGTATGGAATGGTGGGTTGAGTATTTTCGGAGCAGACTTGGGAGGTTTTATTGGTTTGGTGGCGTATCGGAAGTACTTTTCTAAATACTCAATGATGCAATTGTTGGATTGGATTACTCCCGGCGTTGTTCTTGGTCAAATTATTGGACGTTTTGGAAACTTTGTTAATTACGAATTGTTTGGTAATCCAACCACCCTGCCTTGGAAAATGTTTGTGCCCGAGCAGTTTCGTTTGGCCCCTTTCGAAAATGCCCAATTTTTCCATCCATTATTTCTGTACGAAGCATCCGGGTCAATCGTTATTTTGATGCTATTATTACGCTTAAAATTGCGACCTGGGCAGCTTTTCCTACTGTGGCTATTCCTGTATAATGTGATGAGGTTTTTCCTGGAATTTTTGCGAGTAGGGAGCATTACCTATGCCAATATTCGCATTAATGCAGTGGTCGCAATGGTCTTGGCCATTTTTGCGGCCGTGCTGTGGATTCATCGAAATCGGAAATCTCAAACATAACTTATGTCTCTAAAACGTCTACATTTAATAATCAGTGCAGTTATAGCAATCCTATTTTTGGTGAGTGCGCAAATTTATGCTTCCCCAAATCCTGTGTTTCGATTTATGGTCGTTGCATTTACATTGTTTGTAGTGTCGGTAGCTCTTTATAACCGATGGTACATGCGCAAGCAGGAGCAATGGAATGTTTGGGTGTGGTTGCGCTTGCCTTACTTTTTGGTAACTTGGTTTGGGATTTTCTTTTTAATTCCATCCGGGGTAGGACGCGGTTTGTTTTTACTCATAAGCGTGCCCATTATTTTTTTCTTCGAAAGTTTGGCTGGGAATACTGGCCAGCAATTAGGGTGGAATGAATTTTTATTAACCAGCGCCGCGTTGCTTTTAACCATCTTTGGCTCTAGTTATTATTTTCTTTTGCCCGGGGTGTTATATTTATTCATTGTCTTTGTGAGTGTGTCGGTTTTAGTACGTTCCAGCTTTGAATTAGTTCCAGACCCACCCTTAATTAAGTGGATCGCGTCTTTGTCCTTAGGCCTTTTTGTCACTGAATTATTTTGGGCAGTTAGTTTCCTACCGCTTCATTACAGCGCTTTAGCCATCTTTACTTTTAACTTACTGTACGTTCTTTGGATTATTTACTATCATTACTTATATAAAACCCTCACACGGAAACAAGTTCAATTCCATTTGGTGTTAGCATTAACTTTGGCTCTGATAATGTTTATTTCTACGCCGTGGAGTATTCAAACTTAATTTTTATGCGCAAATATAAAATCGTTATTGTTATTTTAGTCGCTAGCTTGATTGCTTTGGCTGTACAGATTCTGTTTGGAAATTTTTTGTCTGCCCGACTGGCTACGCTTCCAGGTCTGCGTAATTGGAATGTATTTAACCCACGGGCGCCAATCGTTGTTACCAACCGCGAAACAGTGCGCGTTAGTGATGCCAATGATGCGGTAGAAACGGCAAGTGCAGTAAAATCTAAGTTGTCTTTAGTCGTGTATTACGATGGCACTGGGTCAAATGCTAAGGTTGTTTTGTCAGGTGGGGCAATTAATTGGACTGCGGATGGTTATTTTGTCACATCGAAATCCGCTTTGCCTGTACCCAATAAAACTTATGCAGTTATTCTTAATAACGGCGATATTTATCCGGTTAAAAAAGCTTATCCAGACACAGCTACGAACTTGGTAATGCTCGACACCGATGCAAATAATTTATCTACAATTGAACCAGTCAGCGGCGCAGATTTAAGGCCAGGTGAAAAAATTCTGTTAATCTTAAATGCTATGGCGCAAAATAAGTCCACTTTCTTAGAAAGCTACATGCACGCTTATTCTGCAGATGTCTCTGGTAAGGAATTTAATAGCGATAGAGACCAGCGCACAATAAGTATTCAGCCTGTTGGAGTCCTGGCACCAGGTCAAGCCGCTATAGACTTAAGCGGCAAGCTGGCCGGAATGTGGGATGGAACAGATGTGCTTGGGGCTGATGCTATCAGATTGTTTGCAAACAATTTTTTCCGCGACAACAACCAAGCTTTGCGCCCTAGTTACGGTTTTAGTTACAAGCACTTGTCTGTTGCTGAGGCGCGCGCATTGCAGCTAACTCCAGGTGCGCAAATTACATCTGTTGTTGTGGGGAGTCCGGCTGCAGTTGGCGGACTACAAAAGGGTGACATTATAACAGATATTAGTAGTGAAACTATTGATGATGATTTCTTATTGGTTGACGCACTATCCAACACTCCACCAAATCAACCGCAGGTGTTTCAAGTTCAGAGAAACGGCCAAACCATAACTATTACTATTACTCCGAAGCAGTTGTAATAAAAAAACCGCCAGTTGGCGGTTTTTTAATATTCTCTTCGCCCTTCAAGTGCTCGAGATAGGGTAATTTCGTCTGCATACTCGAGGTCGCCGCCCATTGGTAGGCCGCGGGCAATGCGGGTTACGCGCACATCTGTGTCTTTCAAAAATTTCGAAATGTGCATTGCAGTGGTTTCACCTTCAAGAGTTGGGTTAGTAGCAATAATAATTTCCTTTACACCAAGGTCAGTAATTCTTTTTTGAAGCGATGCAATGTTGAGTTGTTCTGGACCAATCCCTTCCATTGGGTTAAGAACGCCGCCAAGAATGTGGAAAACACCTTTGAACTGCCCGGTTTTGTCTAAAGCAAGGGCGTCTAAAGGTTCTTCTACAACGCAAATTAAAGTGTGGTCACGGTTTTGGTCTGCGCAAATACTGCATGGATCAGTTTCGGCCATATTGTGACACTGCGTGCAAAATGTAATATCTGTCTTCAAAGCGCGGACAGCATCTGACAAGCCGTTAATATCTACAGATTCTTTTTTGAGCAAATAAAAAGCTAGGCGTTGGGCAGTTTTAGGCCCAATGCCAGGAAGTTTGCCAAATTCATTTATCACTCGTTCAAGCGATGATGGGAGTTTTAACATTAAAAATTTTGTTTAAATTTCTTCTTCAGCACTGCTAGTGGCCAGAGTCTCCATAACTGCTTGTGGACTTGTGTCGAACGCAGTTGTGCGGTTGCTGAAACTGGTCTTGCTGCCATCAAAGTTAAGGTCAATATCACCAGTCGGACCGTTACGATGTTTCTTGATTAAAATCTTCGCTACACCCGTGTCTGGAGAATCCGGAGCTTTGTACATATCTTCGCGGTAAATAAACATAACAATGTCTGCATCTTGCTCAATCGAACCAGATTCACGGAGGTCAGATAACTGAGGTAGTTTGTCTGGACGGCTTTCCACCCCACGAGACAACTGAGATAGAGCTAATACCGGAACGTTTAACTCACGAGCTAAAATCTTCAACGAACGAGAAATTTCAGAAACTTCTTGTACGCGGTTTTCCGTGTTTCGGCCAGCCATTAACTGTAAATAGTCGACAATAATCAATCCTAAATTGTGTTCAGCCTGAAGACGACGCGCCTTGGTGCGAATTTCCATAATGTTACCGCTAGCAGTGTCATCAATATAAATAGGCGAGTCAGCTAGCATACCCATACCTTCTTGAAGGCGTTCAAAATCTGCATCCTCAAGTTGGCCAGTACGAATTTTCCAAAACTCAATATCGGTTTGTGCAGCAAGTAGACGATCCACCAACTGATCTTTACTCATTTCCAAAGAGAAAATTCCTACCGGAGTTTTGGTGTGGACTGCCACGTAGCGCATAATGTCCAAAGCCAAAGAAGTTTTACCCATGGAAGGACGCGCAGCAAGAATAATCAAGTCAGATTTTTGCAGGCCGCCAAGTTTTTTATCTAAGTCGAAGAAGCCAGTTGGGAGGCCTCGCAATCGACCTTGGTCTTTATCTTTGTGCAAAAGATCAATGCGCTCAAAAGTTTCGTGAAGCACGTTGCTAATAGAGACAAAGTTTTGCTTTAAATGCTTTTGGGAAATGTTGAACAGTTTTTGTTCAGCGCTATCCAAAATATTTTCAATCTCACCTTCTTCGGTGAATGCCAAGTTAGTAATTTCTGATGCAGACTGAATTAAGCGACGAAGCGTGCCTTTTTTGCGAACAATGCTGGCGTAGTAAGTGGCGTGCGCGGCAGATGGCACAGCGCTCACTAATGTAGTTAAATAGCTGGTGCCGCCGACTTTATCTGTTTGGCCCTTTTCAGCCAGTGAGTTGGAAACAGTAAGCACATCGATGGAAACGCTTCGTTCAAATAATTCTAAAATTGCTTCGTAAATAAGGCGGTGACGATAGTCGTAAAAATCATCTGTTATTATTTGGTCAGCAATTTGGATAATCGCATCTTTATCTAGCATTAAACAGCCCAAAAGAGCAGTTTCTGCTTCTAGATTCTGAGGCGGCAGCCGGTCTATGGAGTTGTTGCCTGTAGTAGCCATAGTTTATTCATTGTAGCGGATTTTTGGGTAGCGTGGTAGAGTTGACTATCGCATACTCTTGTGGTATAGTTGGTAAAATCAAAAGTACTAATCGTACAAAATTCAAACTACACGGAGGAAATTATGTCTAAGGAAGATTCATTAAGAGATTCGTTATCTTGTTTTATAACCCTGGGGGTGCCTATGAACCTAATCGTTCTATATGGCAAGTTCAACCGCGATGAGGTGCGCAGAAGGTGGGCTCAATTGCGCAGAATATTAAATCTGCCATCCATCCCATACCCGCTCACTTTTATTAACACACTGCGGGCCTATGCCAATGTCTTGCAGGCTCCATCAAACTTAGTGCCCTATATTAGGGTGAAAGGTAAGATCAACGCCGATTTGGCAACTGAGTTGTTCGAAAAGCTCTATTTTGACTATTGGCAATTCGAACGACCTGGTGATGATTTTGCACCAGCTTGGCGCCAGATCGTGCAGGCGATGCCGAAGCGGGTAGCATCAAGTGACCCGTATGTTAATCTTGCGGAAGCTTTGTTTCCATCGGAAACTCCAAAGCTGAGTACCGCAGTAAGAGAACAGCTCGATTCCATGATTCTGGCTCGAGAAAAAATCTCTGAACAATCTAAGGATATGTTTGCTCGGGTGGTTGAACAAATGATTAACGGTCGTTGGTCAACAATCCAAAATCCGGTCGACCACAGATTGATAGATGCGGCATTGAACATGCTTGAACCTAAACGTAAAAGTTTGTTGGTTCACAGGTTTGGTTTTGGGTGCAACCCTAAAACTTACGCTGAACTTAGCCGGATTTACAAGGTAAGTGCGAGTATGATTAGGTCGGCCGAGTGGCATGCTCTTGATTCATTAAAGCGTGGCAATAAGCGCGCTTTGATTTTGAAAGCGAGCAGGAGTTCTTTGGCCGATCGTTATCTTGAGCTTGGAAGTGTGGCTGACGCGGAGTCAGAAAAGGTCGTGGAAAAGGTAATAAAATTTGCCAAACTTACGACTGAGCAATTTTTGGACACCGAGACCAGGCATCTTGATTTCTCCCAACGGACAACGAACTGTCTACTTAATGCTGATATTCGCACTGGTGCTGATCTGGTTAGGCGGACACCCCGTGACCTTATGGGCACGAAGAACTTTGGTCGGGTTTGCCTTCAAGAGGTGGTTCAGTACTTGAGTGAGTACGGTCTCGAATTGAGAGTCGAGCATAATCGTTAGACAACCTTTGTTTTATTAAACTTGAGGCGACTTAAACAGTTGCCTCAGTTTTTTATTTAAGCGCTTATAAATATTGAATTATTTCGTCCTTGACGGAAGGCATAAAATGTCATATAATTGCAAAAACTTCACAACAATTTAAAAGGGGATGATGAACAGTTATGCGAATTGCTTTAGCTTTTGTAATTTTAGTTGTTTTATTTTCGAGTTGCTGCTTAAGCAAGCAATCGAATCGGGTGGAGCTACCACAAAATAGCACTGTTGCTCCGATGGAATCACCGAACGTAACCACACAGAAGAAAGTAATCTCTGGTTTGATCCTAAGGATGGTCAACAAAACAGATTATAAACCACTTCACGTTACTTCAGTAGTGACTTTTGAGGGACAGGGGAGCATCCGTTTTGAAAATCAAAGTGCTCTCGGAAAAAGCATAGTAGGCAAGATTTGCCGAATTGAGTACGACCAAAATACTCTTGCGAATTCCGAAGTAAGAAACATTGCCCGCAATGTCTCCTGCCTTGAGCCGCAATGAACATGACAAGATCACTTATGAATAAAGGCCCCTTCGGACCTTTATTTTTTTATATCTGATTTATTTGTTGCCCCTCACTAGTGTCTTTAACTTCAAAACCTAGGGTGGCAATCTTGTCGCGGAGCTCGTCGGATCTCGCAAAGTCCTTATTGTCGCGGGCCATTTGCCTTTCGTTCAATAGGACTTGAATTTCATCTGGCACTTCCAGGTGGCTTGAATCGCTTAAGCCAAGGCCAAGAACTGTATCGTACTCAAGTAGGTTAGATTTATTTTCCCAAGCAGTAGCTAGGGCCTTTGGGATATTTAAATTATCGTTTAAGTTATTGGTAAAAGCTGGGTCATTTGTTTCGGAATCACTTGTATCGGATTGTGACAAAGTCTTTGCAGTATTTTTTAACTTTGTTAAAGCCGCATGCGAAGCTTCCAAGGCTTCCCATGTAAAGTTGCTTTGAGTTTGGTAATGGCTTTGTAGGAATGTGTAACGCAAGTCTAAGCCAGAAAAACCTCTTTCTTCGATATCACGAAGTGTGAAAAAGTTTTTCTTGGACTTGGCCATTTTTTCATCCGCCACCTGCAAGTGCTCGCCATGGAACCAGTGTTTTACAAATGGACCCAGTGGTTGCGACTGAGCAATCTCATTGGTATGATGAGGGAAAATTAAATCAACACCACCAGTGTGAATATCTATCGCGCTATTGCCAAAACCAACTTTGTTAATTACCGAACACTCAATATGCCAACCAGGGCGGCCTTTACCTAAAGTTGGGTGATCCCAAAAAATGTTTGCATCAGCATCGGTGTGTTTTTTCCAAAGCGCAAAGTCCGACAAATTGTCCTTGTCGTATTCATCAACAGCAACGCGGGCACCAATTTTTTTGCCATCAAGAAATTTTTCTCCGACCAAAGCGCCGTAGTCGTGAAAATCCGCTTGGTACTTTTCGATACTAAAGTAAACCCCGTCATCGGTTTGGTAGGCATAGCCTTTTTCAATAAGCTCTAAAATGAAAGCTTGAATTTCCGGAATTACTTCTGACACGCGAATCATGCGAATGTTGTTTGCATCAATATTAACCGCTCCTAAATCTTCCAGAAAAGCTTCCAAATAGCGCGTAGTAAATTCATGTAAATTTTGCACAGTAGCTTCAGGGCCAAATTCTTCAATCGCACCTTTTATAGTCTTGTCGTCAACATCTGTAATATTCATGACATATTTTACATCGTAGCCATTGTAAACCAGTGCACGATAAAGCAAATCGGCTGCAATGTACGAGCGCAAATTCCCAATATGCACAAAATTGTAAACCGTTGGGCCACAAGTGTAGAGATTGATGGTTTTGCCGTCAGTAGGTTCGATCGGTTCAATTTTGCGGGTGAGTGTATTGTAGAGGTTAAACATAGACAGATTGTATCAAAAAAAGCCGCCTCAGGCTATCAGGGCGGCTATGTAGTGGACTTGATGGATCGTTGTAAGGTTTTAAGATGGCGATCTTTGAGTTTAGCTAGACTGCGGGCATCGGCGCTCTGCTCAACTACATGCACTAAATGCATGGCTCCAACGAAGTGGGGCAACAATACATAGCCAGCCCCTTTGTTATAAAGTTCTAAAGCCTCTTCTTCGTCACTTGCCGCCACTATTAGTTTAGGACGTTTTCGGAAGTTATTTCGAACAGCCTCGATTAAAGCGAGGGTGTCATGGAAGTCGGGGATAGTACAAATTATCATTCTGGCATCCTCTAAATTTACTACTTCCTGGATATACGGGTCGGAAATGTCTCCGCAAACTGCTGGTATGCCTTGTTCTTCGTAGTGGCTGGTAACGTCTGGGTTAAAATCAACAACAATAAATTGCTCTTTTTGTTTTATTAGAGCGTTAATCATGTGGGCCCCTAAGCGATGCGCACCTACTACTAAAATATGTCTTTTGTACACAGTGTCACCCAGCGCACGTTCGGTTGGTTTGGTGCGCCCTTCAAAGAATTGCGCAACTCGGCTGATTAACTTCTCGTATAGCCTATTAGAAAATAAAATTCCGTATGATGAGATACCGATTGTGGTAATTCCGACAAGAGTGACGATGGTAACATGCGTTTCGGTTACGCTACCAGAAGCTTGGGCCAATGTCATTAGGATTAAACTAAATTCAGAAATTTGCGCTACCGTAACCCCAGTCATAAACGAAGTCCGCAGCTTGTAACCCAGAAATCCTAAGATAATAGTGACAATTAGCGGGTTGCCAATAAGCACAAAGACCGTCAGTATGAGCGCCGGAAAAATCGCCGCATGGATTTCTGTAAACACTAATTGCGAACCCAAGACAATAAAGAAAATAATTATAAAGAAGTCTCGGAGAGGTTTAATTCGCCCGCTAATTTGGTAATGAGCACCAGTATTTGCCAATGCAAGACCTGCCACAAACCCACCTATGGCAGCGTTAAAGCCAATAAAAGAGGAGCTGAACAGCGATGCTAAGCCCAAAGCCCATCCTAAGGAAAAGAGCAAGGTTAGCTCATCGGATTTGGTTAAAGTTTTTAGTAACCGTGGAAAAACCACTCGACTCAAGGTGATCACAACCACACCGATCATAAAAGCTTTGGCTAGGCTTAATATGATGCTGCCGTATATTCCAGAACTAGTCAGTACAGTAGCGCCAGTATTGGTAAAACTGGAAACTAAAACTAGTGTAAATATTGCAACGATATCTTGGACTAAAAAAATTCCCACTGCTAGCTTGCCATACAAGCTTTGCATATCCTTCTTTTCCGACAACAGCTTCACTACAATAATCGTTGATGAAAAAGTTAGTGCCAGGGAAATATATATCGCCGGTACTAGAGAAAAGCCGAGCAGAGTCACAATGCCAAAACCAGCAGCGCAGGTGAAAATAACCTGACCAACCCCTGCTAGGACCGCAGATTTGCCAATTTTTTTTAGTTGGGAGATATCTAGATCTAGCCCCACCATGAACAACAGGAGTGTGATACCAATTTCCGAAAGGCTGTGTAAAATTTCTCCGTGTTGCAAACGATACAATGCAAAAGGGCCGATCAGTAAACCGGTAATTATGTAAGCAATAATGCTAGGTTGCCTTAAAAAGTGAAGCACATAAGCAATGATTCCCGCGACAATCAGAATGCCGGTGAGTTCCAGGAACATCTGGTTCATGTTTTTGTTTTAGTTTCGTTAGAAATTTTTTATATTATACCATAATTAGTTACTCAGCGCACTGTTTCACTTAATTTGCAGAAAGGCTGTAAAAACTTTATAATTATGGCAATGGACATACCAAAATACGACGCTATATTCATGATCGGGCCGCAAGGTTCAGGAAAAGGAACTCAAGGAAAAGTTCTGGCTGAGCGTCTGGGCTATTTTTATTGGGAAATGGGTGCTATCTTGCGCGAGGAAGCCAAGAAAGGCACACCATTTGGCCGTAAAGTTAAAGATTTAATTGATAATGGCAAACTACTTGAAGATGAAGAACTATTCCGCGTTTTAAATACCGAACTTCCTGAAGTAATTAAGCACAAACGGTTGTTGTTTGATGGTGTGCCGCGCACTGTGCCGCAGGGCCTGCATTTAATCAATTATCTGGGCCAGAATGGTTACAAACAGTTTGCTGCTATTCACATTGATGTTCCTCGCGAGGAATCGGTGAAGCGTTTGCTTGAGCGCGCTCATCATGAGTTCCGAACAGATGACACTCCAGAAAAAATCAACTTTCGGCTGGATACTTATGATAAAGAAACAAAGCCAGTGCTAAAGTTCTTAGAAGGTATTGGTGATCTACATACTATAGATGGCGTTGGCACAATTCAAGAAATTACTGATCGCATAAATGCGGCGCTGGACGTCTAATCATGAAAAATACTGGCAAAAAATTGCATCTGAATATGATTCTTTTGGGAGATCCTGGTGCGGGAAAGGCCACTCAAGGAGCTTATTTTGCCAAGAAGTATAAAATGTATGATCACGACATGGGGCGAGCACTAACTTTGCTGCGTGAAAAGGATCGAGCTGCTGAGTTAGTCATGGAAAAGAATAATGACCAAGGGAAATTAACTCCTACTAACATTGTTCGAAAAATAAATCGTGATGTAGTGCTGGGGTTGCCACAATCGAAATCAATTTTATTTGATGGCCACCCAAAAATGGTTGGCGAAGCAAAACTTGTAGCTAAGTATTTAAAACAAACCCAACGCAAAGATCCGTTAGTAATATATTTGCGAATTCCAGCGGCTGAAGTTATCAAAAGAATTCAAGCGCGCAAAGGCTATTACAACACTAAATTCAATAGACGCGCTGATGATAGCATTACAGCACTTCGCAATCGGGCAAAGTATTACCGAAAAAATATCGCTGAAGTGGTTGAGTTTTTTAAATCAAAATACGATTTTAAATATATTGATGGTTTAGGTACGCGCACAGAAGTGCGCAAGCGTATTCAAAAAGCCATTGATGAATATTTGTCCAGACAAAGTTAGCGAGTTATGAAACGATATACTAAAACTCCCGATGAGATAAAACTAATAAACGAAGGTGGTAAGATCCTTCGTGATATTCTGCACCGGGCGGCCGCCAAGGCCAAACCCGGTATTTCCACTTGGGAAATTAACGAGTTCGCAGAAAAGGAAATGATCAAAGCCGGCGGCCGCCCTAGCTTTATTGGTTATGGCGATCGCAGAAATCCATTCCCTGCTGGTTTGTGCACTTCGATTAACGACGCAGTGGTCCACGGCGTGCCATCAAAACAGGATATTTTAGAAGAAGGGGACATCCTTGGCCTCGACATAGGCATGGAATATAAAAGGTTGTATACGGACACAGCAATAACTGTGCCAGTGGGTAAAGTTTCGCATTTAGCTGAACGGCTTATTAAAGTTACGGAGCAAGCATTAGAAAATGCTTTGAAGGTTGTTAAGCCAGGAAATCACATTGGTGATATTGGGTTTGCCATTCAAAGCACTGTGGAAGATGCAGATTTTTCTACAGTTCGCGATCTTGTTGGGCATGGCGTTGGTTATGCTGTGCATGAAGACCCGTCTGTGCCAGGGTACGGCAAGCCTGGTAAGGGGATTGAGTTAGTTGAAAACATGGTATTGGCCATTGAGCCAATGGTTTGCCAATTAAAACCCAGGGTATTTTTTGATACCGATGGCTGGACTGTCCGCACCCACGATGGCGGGTTAGCTGCGCATTTTGAACATACAATCGCGGTTACTAAAACCGGGGTAAAAGTGCTTACCTAGGCCAAAAGTGCTATAATAAACTTACTGATTAGTAAACAACATAATTATATGAGCAACGAAAACAACCAAAATTCAGATGGGCAATTCAGTGCTTTTGAAGGCAAATTACCCGGTGTCGGCATCCTGTTTAAAGATACGTGGGATTTATACACCTCCCGATTTAAGACTTCTTTCTTATTGCAACTGTTGAATATTGCTGTTTGGGTTGTTGCCGGGCTAGTTGCTATTGGACTAGGTTATTGGTTGCAAAAAGACCCCACTAATCCTGGTACAATAATTATTTCAGTGTTGATTGGTTTGGTGTTTGTAGTCGCAGTAATTGCCTATTCTATTTGGGTCCAAGGCGCGCAAATATTTGTTTATGATTTGCCTGCTGGCGAAGTTGGTTTGCAGAAAGCTTTGCACAAATCTAAAGCATTTATCCGTTCGCTATTCATCGTCATAATCCTGCAGGGCTTGGTAACCTTTGGTGCCTTTGCCTTGCTAGTTATCCCAGGGATTATAATGTCTGTGTTCTTGGTTTTCAGTACTTATTTTGCACTACTCGATCATAAGCAAGGTCTAAACGCTCTATTGGCCAGCAAAGAATATGTAAAAGGGTATTGGTGGCCAGTGTTCGGTCGGATTATTGTGTTAATCCTTGTTGCTATCGGTGTCTCAATCGTTGTTTCGATTTTTACGAAAATATTAGACGCATCTGGTGCCAATGGTGCCGGTGATATTTTAAATTATCTTGTTAGTCTTGCAACCGCTCCATTTTATGTTGCGTTTAGTTATGTGTTGTTCAAACAATTTAAAACTTTGAAGGCTGACATTGAAGTTCCAAACACAGGTCGAAGCATGATGATAGGGTTAGCGATCTTTGCGCCTATCGCAATGATTTTAGTAATAGTAGGAGTTGTATGGGCTGCCCAGACAGGACTTTTGCCCTTAGATAAGGGCAAGTTTATAGATGCGCAAGGTAAGGCTGTCCCGGTAGAATATAGAAGTGGTCAAAGTGAATAATTAACAATTTAAAAACCCCGCATATGCGGGGTTTTAGTTATTGCTTTTCAGAAATTTCTATTTTTAATTTTTGAGCAAAATCATCCAGCGGTTGAGTACCTAAATCTTCATCACCGCGGCCGCGCACAGAAACGCTTTGGCTTTCAATTTCTTTATCGCCAACAACCAAAATGTACGGTACTTTTTGTTTTGATGCTTCGCGAATTCGTTTGCCCATAGATTCACTGCGAAGATCAAGCTCGATGCGCAAATCAGGAATTTGCATTTTAAGTTTTTCAACCACACTTTGCGCGTAATCATTTTGCTTTTCCGAAACTGGCACAACAACTGTTTGAATAGGCGAGAGCCAAGTTGGGAAATTACCAGCTGTGTGTTCAATTAGAACAGCCAAGAATCGTTCCAAGGAACCCATAATCGCTGCGTGGATCATCACGATGCGTTCTTGTTCGCCAGACTCATTAATACAGAATAAATCGAATCGTTCCGGCTGGTTAAAGTCTAACTGAATTGTAGCTACTTGATGTTCTCGGCCCAAGGCATCTTTTGCCATGAAGTCTAACTTTGGTCCGTAAAATGCTGCTTCACCGATCCCTTCAATAACCTCCACTCCACGGCTATCAGCTACTTCTTGTAGAGTTTTTTCTGCTGAATCCCAGGACTCGGTGCTGCCAAGGTACTTTTCCGGTGCCTCAGGGTCACGCTTAGAAAGTCGCACTTTTAAATCAGAAAATCCGAGAGTTTTGTATAGGGTTTCAATAATATCCCAAATGGTGTTACTTTCTTCTTTGGCCTGCGACATTCGGCAAAAGACATGAGCATCATCTTGGGTGATGCTGCGCACACGGCTCAATCCGCCAAGTTCTCCGGATTGTTCATCTCTATAAACCATGGTGGTGTTGGCATAGCGTTGTGGTAATTCGCGGTAGCTCCAGCGTTTGCGGTTGTATATTTGGGTATGATGCGGACAGTTCATAGGCTTCATTGCAAACTCATGGCCTTCACGAGTTTTAATGCGAAACAACTCATCTTTGAATTTGTCCCAGTGACCACTTTTTTCGTACAGATCTTTTTTGGTGATGTGGGGAATAGTAACTCGTTCGTAACCGCGCGCTTGGCGCATTTCCCAAACAAAGTTATCTAGTAAGTCTCGTACTAAGGTCCCTTTCGGTGTCCAGAGTGGTAATCCAGAACCGACTAAGTCTGAGAATAAAAACAAGTCTAATTCCGGTCCAAGTTTTTTGTGGTCGCGCTTCTCAGCTTCCTCACGCATGGTTAAGTAACCGCCAAGTTCATCAACATTGTTAAAGGCTAGTCCGTATATACGGGTCATCATAGGCTTGGTTTCATCCCCGCGCCAATAAGCCCCAGCGATTTTATCTAACTGGAAACTGTTCGGATCAATGTCTGATGTATTTTCAACGTGACCACCACGGCAGAGGTCCACAAAACTACCAGTTTTATACAAGCTAACGTTATCCACTTCACCTGATTTTTCTAAATCGGAAATCAGTTCAACTTTAAACGGTTGTTTGCGTTCTTCAAAAAACTTTTTGGCATCTTCAAAAGACATTTCCTCGCGATCAAAGCCGAGTTTGCTCTTAGCCAATTCCTGCATACGTTTTTGTAGTTTCGGCAAATCGTCCGGAGTGATTGGTTTGGGGGTAATGACATCGTAATAAAAACCATTATCAATAACCGGACCAATGCCAAGCTGTGTTTCCGGCTGCATTTCTAAAAGCGCGCTAGCGAGAAGATGCGCCAGGGAATGTCTTTTGTTGGTAAGATTGCCAGAGTTTGTAGATTGTTGGTTTGGCATACAATAAATTAGTTAATAAAACAAAAAGACTCCAAAAGATATTGATCAATTATTGAGGACTTGTTGATCAGTATCTCCCGGGGTCTTTTTTAATAGACGGTTCCGTCCCAGTTCTCCCAGCTCTATAGCTAGGACTTTTAGATATTCAATTCGTTTGAGCTCCGCGGTTGGTAGTCGCATCACCACTCAATGAACTTACCTTAAAAGGCTAATGTAAATATAGCATATACCTAAAATTTGGGCAAAAAAAGGCCCGCCTAATGGACTTGAATGGCGGGCAAGCGGAGAACATAAACGAACAGTAAACTGAACGTGGCAAAGAATATAAACCCTCTTGAAATATGATAGAAACAAATAGTGCAACTCGATTGCTGCAAATTACCTATTGAACCCTGACACGGGGTACAACAATCGAGATGGTCAACGAATTGACACTTTGAGAAGAAATAGACAGTAAGTCTGTTTCAGTCACATAATATATAATTTCCTCGTTAAAGTCAAGTGTTAATTTAATGTGTCAGTAATCGTCACCACATCTGGCACTCGCCGCAACTCAACGAGCAACTCTTGCGAAATTCTGACTTGGGACTGAGTTTTAATAGTTTTCCCAGCTCCGGCTTCGCCAACATTTAAGTACACCTGGGCATTCCCAGGATTGGCTGCCAGTAAATCCTTAATTTGATTGAGAGCATCGGTGTTGTGAATGTTGTGCATATGGATAACAATTTGTTTGTGTTTTTCCATTTCTGACAGTGCCATCGTGTAGAGCTCGTCACTCACGATATCTTTAATTTCTTCGGCGATAATTTTGCGCTCTCCATCTTTATCTGAAATCCGACCTTTAACTTGCACGACTCTATCTAGGTCCAAAAATGGTAGGGCTTGGACCATAATTTTTGGAAATACCAGTACTTCCATGTTTCCGGTTAAATCTTGGAGGGTAAAAAAAGCCATGGGGTCGTTCTTTTTAGTTAGGGTCCGTTTAAACTTAGAGATTAGTCCGCCTATCAACACATTGCGTCCATCTTCTGAAGCTATCAGTGAACTAATTGGGGTAAATCCTTTGAGTACATCTGCATAGGAATCTAAAGGATGAGCGGATACAAATAATCCGAGATGCTCTTTTTCCCAACCCAGTTTTTCTTCTTTGGTGGCTGGCGTAAAATTATCCTGCAGTTTTAACTTACCAATTTGTAAACTGGCTCCAAACAATGAGTTTTGGCCATAATTATCTTGTTTAAAATGGTCTCGTAAAAAGTCGAGCACTCGTTCGGTGCTAGCAAGGAGTTGACCGCGCTCTCCAAAGCTGTCCATTGCTCCCGATTTAACCAGGGCTTCCCAAGATTTTTTGTTTAAGTTTTTTGTATAACAATTAATCAAAAAATCTTCTAAACTGTCAAATTTAATTTTCGCTTTATGACAATCAATAATTTTTCGAACAACATCAGAACCCAGGTTTTTTATCGCACGTAATCCAAAGCGAATAGTTGTATCGCCAACAACAGTAAAGTCACCGTAGCTTTCTGTTACGTCTGGCGGTAAAACTGCTATGCCCATTTTTTTGCACTCTTCAACGGCGGCATAAATTTTATCTTCATCAGCAGACTCAGCGGTCATAAGTGCGGCCATGAACTCCACCCCAAAGTTGGCTTTCATGTAAGCAGTCTGATACCCAACCAGTGCGTAGCTGGCTGAATGTGATTTGTTAAAACCATAAGCTGCAAACGGT
The DNA here is from genome assembly GCA_964650255.1 of uncultured Candidatus Saccharibacteria bacterium. GTDB lineage: Bacteria > Patescibacteriota > Doudnabacteria > UBA920 > UBA920 > UBA920. The sequence continues at coordinate 10,634 of CAZYQT010000004.1, read as the reverse complement.
TCAATCCATGTCCAGATTTGATTGGCTTTTTGTTCAGTCCAGCCTGAAGTCGAAATACACCCCTTGATGAATTTCTCTTTTTGCTTGGCCATTTCTGCAGGAATTTTTTTACCCACTGCTTTACGGAATTTATCCACCTCTTCCCAGGAATATCCAGCTAGATCATGCGCAATTATCAAAAGGTCATCCTGGTAGATTAAAATCCCATAGGTACGACTAAGGATACGTTCCAGTTCGGGGTCAAGATAGGAAATTAATTTTGGATTGTGTTTGCGAGCAATGTAGTCAGGAATAAATTGCATTGGACCTGGGCGATATAGTGCGACCATAGCGGAGATCTCAAAAATGTTGCTTGGCCGCAATTCTTTTAAGTAGCGAGTCATACCAGATGATCCTAATTGAAACACGCCAAACGTTAACCCTTTACATAGCATGTCGAAAGTTTTTGGGTCGGGGTGGGGGAGATTCAAAATATCAATATCGATACCATGACGGATTTTTACAAGCTTAACCGCTTTTTCTAAAATAGAAAGATTGCGGATTCCGAGAAGGTCAATCTTAATTGCACCTATCGCTTCAATATTGGCATTAGGGTCGAGCGCGTACATGTCGTATTGTGTGATTAATCGATTACCGTCTGGTTCAGTTTGTACCGGGATGTTATCGATTAACGGTGTTGGTGTAATTACGATTCCAGCCGCATGCACTGAAGCATGACGAACGCACCCTTCTAGTTTGCGAGCAACATCAATAATATGTTTGGTCTCTGCGTCCGTGTCGTATATAGTTTTGAGTTCAACACTTAAGCCAAGGGCTTTTTCTAGAGTCATTTCAAAACCTTGTTTGCCGATTGGGATCATTTTGGCAATGCGGTCACATTTGCCGTACGGAATAGCTAAGGCACGACCAACATCGCGAACAACAGCGCGTGCCTTCATTGTCCCAAAGGTAATAATTTGCGCGACTTTATCGTGTCCATATTCATTGGTCATCCAAGCGATTACTTCATCGCGACGGTCATCAGCAATATCCAAATCAATATCTGGTGGAGTCGGACGGTCTTTTGTAAGGAATCGTTCGAATGGTAGTTGATAGTACAGCGGGTCAATATTAGTAATTGCCAAAATCTTTCCAACAATCGAACCCGCAGCACTACCCCTAGTGTTGGTAATTGCACCTAATTCATGCGCACCTTTTACCACATTTGCCACCATTAAAAAGTAAGGAGCAAATCCTTTTTGGTTGATGATATCTAGTTCGTAGTCAATTCGTTCTTGAATCTCAAGCGGGACAACATTGTTCACTCCATAGAGTGGGCCGGCGAGTTGATTTACAACTTTAGTGAGCTGCTCTTCTGGTGTAGTCCCCGGCGGGAGCTTTACTTTCGGAAATAATCTTTGCCCAATTGGAATAGTTACGTTGCATCGGTCAGCAATTACTTGAGTGTTCGCAATGGCCTCAGGTAAATCTTTAAAAACTTCTGCCATCTCGTGTTGAGAACGCAAGCTTAAGTCGTGACCGCGCATGTCCAGGCGTTTCGGGTCATCTACGGTCTTGCCGGTACCAATACAGACCATAATGTCCTGGGCTTCGACATCATCTTTGCTTATGTAGTGGCAATCTTGGGTTGCTACGGTTGGAACTCCAAATTTTTTACCGAGTTCTACTAACTTTTCATTAGGCTGAATTTCATGACCATCATTCGCGTTTCTCTGCAGTTCCAAAAAAAAGTTGTTAGGGCCGAATATGTCTAACATTATCCTGAGCTGGTCCTCAGCTGCAGCATCGCTTTGTCCGAATGCACGAGGAATGTGTCCTCTAGGACAGCCTGACAGCGCAATCAGACCCGTAGCATTTTCTTTTAAAGTTTTTAAGTCTAAGCGGGGTTTGTAGTAGAACCCTTCTTGATGGGCAATGCTAGTCAGGGCAATTAGGTTTAAGTATCCTTGATATGTCTCTGCTAACAGAGTCATGTGGAAGTAATCGGCATCACTTTTTCCTTCCTTGTCTGCCATAGAGCGTGGCGCAATGTACGCTTCCATCCCAATAATCGGTTTTATGCCCGCAGAATTACACTCATTATAAAAATCGATCACCCCATACATAACCCCGTGGTCTGTGATCGCCAGACTTGTTTGGCCATCGGCCTTGGCTGCTTCGACTAAATCGGGGATTTTGGATAATCCGTCTAATAGGGAGTAATGAGAGTGGCAGTGGAGATGGGTAAACATTAGAAAAACAAAGGATTTTTTGATATACTAAATCTATCATAACATAACCAAATGGCTGGTATAAAAGAGTCTGTTCAAGTTAATGTTCAAGGCGCACTACTCGGGGTCCAAGAGGGGGGATTTTCGTTTGTAACGCAGTTCAAGAATATGCCTCGCTGGAAACAGTGGGTTATTTTGATTGTGGCAATAAGTATTGTTCCCGCATATCTAATTGCCAGAATAGGCACAGAGCAATATCTTGCTCAAAAGTATGGGCGACAATCTTTAGTTGCACATCCTGCAAAGAAAAATACCCAGCAGCCCGTAGTCGGTCCTATGACCATATTGCAAAATCCTAACGGTACTTATAGCGCTGTGGTGATGATAACTAATCCGAACATCGAGCTTTCGGCTGCAAACATTAGTTACACAGCCTCCTTTTTTAATAGCAATAAGCAAACTGTTTATAACCCGAGCGGGACGTTTTTCTTGGTCCCGAATGACAAAAAATATATTGTATTCCCAAAAATTGATAGCTCTACTGCAATTACCTCCGGCACCATAAAGCTGTCTGAAGTAAAGTGGCAAAAGAAGCTCAATGTTCCCGAGGTAAAACTCCGTGCTTCTGAGCCAATTTTGACTGACGAAGCCAATCCTCTTACTTTCATTGTAGAAGGTTCGATTATAAATGACAGCCCATACCAAATTAGTACAGCTAGAATTGTCTTTTTGCTTTACGATGAATCGGGGAAAATTATTGGAGTAAGTCAGCGTGATGAAAACCAGCTCAAACCTAATGGTCGTCGGGCTTACAAACAACTTTGGCCAGGACTGTACAAGTCTCAAGTAAAAAAGGTCCAGGTGATACCTTTTACTAACCCTTTAGACCCGCAGAATATCACTACAGATAAAGTCCCAGTGGACAATTCTCCTCCAACAGACAATCCATTCGACGATGACCTCAATTTTTAACCGGTTAAAATACTTTGACACGCCGCTGCTAATTGTCAGCGGCTTGTTGCTCTTAATAGGGCTCGCTGTTCAATACGCTGTATCTTTGTCGGGCGGGACTTTAAATATATTTTATCGCCAACTGGTTTTTTCGATCGCAGGGGTAATTTTATTTTTACTTTTTGCTTCATACAATTATCACCGCTTGGCAAAGCTTAACCGTTGGGGTTATTTGATACTAATTTTATTTTTAATTTATCTGATTGCTTTTGGTGACCCAATTCGTGGGAGTGCTCGTTGGATCGACTTTGGGTTCTTCCAGTTGCAGCCTGCAGAATTAGCCAAGGTGATTGTTGGGATTGGTCTTTCGCGATGGCTATATTTAAACCGAGGGCAAATTAATTCTTGGAAAAACTTTTTGCTGATGTTCTTTTACGCTGCAGTGCCAGCAGGGTTAATTTTCTTTGAACCTGACTTGGGGTCGTCGGCAATTGTGATGGCAGTATGGTTCGGCATCATGTTAATTAGCCCGTTGAAGAAGACTTATATATTAATATTTTTAGCTTTCATGCTCGTGGCTGCTGGATTAACGTGGCAGTTTGCTGCACGCGATTATCAGAAGGAGCGCGTTGAAGTATTTTTAAATCCAGACAAGGACCCTAAGGGGAAGGGTTATAATGTGCGGCAAGCGATCATCGCTGTAGGTAGTGGGGAAGTGTTTGGGCGTGGATTAGGTCGTGGTCTGCAGAGTCAACTTAAGTTTTTGCCAGAAAGACAGACTGACTTTATTTTTGCCTCCGCATCGGAGGAGATTGGTTTTGTTGGTGCGGGGGTGCTACTATTTTTGTATTACGTGTTGTTCCGACGGCTCTTAAAAATTATGAAGTACGCCCGTGATGACTTGGCTATGTACATTACCGGCGGCATTTTGTTTTTATTTCTCACCCAAGTGTTAATTAATATTGGTATGAATATCGGGCTTTTGCCTGTGACAGGAATTCCACTCCCATTCCTTACTTATGGTGGAAGTTCGTTTTTGGTCACCTGTTTGGCGCTCGGAATTGTACAAAACATCGCAAGGCAATCAAAGACTTTGCGTTTCTAATTTGCCTTTCATCTCCGTCAGTGTATAATTGAGGTATATGAAAAAATTCGATTTAAAAAAGGTTTTAACTTGGCTTGGTTTCATGCTTCACTGTCCGGTTTGTAATGCTAAGTACGATTTCTCTAGCATTAAAATTATGGATAGCGATACAGACGCGGAAACAGCTGAGGCTCGCTTCTTGATTCACTCTGACTGTCAAAAATGCAAAAGTAGCGTGATGTTCAATATCGACATTAATGGCCAAGACATCTTTACTGTGATTGCCAAAACAGACTTAACTAGCAAAGATAGCACTAAATTTAGCGACTACCCATCCCTTAATATTGATGACTGCATTAGTGTCCACAATGGACTGCGCAAGTTTAACGGGGATTTTATAAAAGCGTTCAAATCTCAGAAGTAGAGCCCGAAGCCCTGGGGCTTGCCAAATTTCAGCTAATTTGATAGAATACATCAGTATTTAATATTTTGATATGGAAAAAATTCAGTTACAAACCGAAGCCCGCGATACAAATACCCGCACAGCTAAGGGGATTTCTCGCCAAGGCTTTATTCCAGCCGAACTTTACGGTCATAAAATCGATAACCTCCATTTGAGTGTTAACCAGATTGAATTCCAGAAAGTTCTTCGTAAAGCCGGTGAAAGCACTATTATTGTGCTACAATTGCCAGGCGGTGAAATGCGCAATGTCTTGATCCAAGATGTGCAGCGTCACTATCTGTCTACGGACCCAATTCACGTTGATTTTTACGAAGTGAAAATGACTGAGAAGCTTACCGCTACAATTCCAATTGAGTTCACTGGTGAATCCCATGCAGTGAAAGCTTTGGGTGGTACTTTGGTAAAAGTGTTGAACGAAGTAGAAGTAGAATGTTTGCCAGGTGATTTACCTCACCAGTTCGACATCGATATTTCTGTCTTGGATAACTTCGACAAGCAAATTCTTGTTAGCGATTTGAAAGTTTCTGATAAAGTAGAAATTAAGGCTGAACCAGATGAAGTGGTTGCCACAGTACAACCTCCACGCGATATGGCTGCTGAGGAAGCTGCTAATGCGCAAATGGATGAAGCTGCTGCAGTAGCTGCTGCTGTTGGTCCAGAACCATCTGCTGAAGCTGATGCTGCTCCAGAGAGTGAAGATAAGAAAGAAGAAGCCAAAGAATAACCTAGCAATTGAAAAACTCCGGAATTATTTCCGGAGTTTTTGTTTTAGGGCTGAGCCATTCATTAAGGCATAGCGGTTGAGTTTCTTGTAATCTCGTACCACTCGCCAATGCTTACCATCTACAGCTTTGAAGAATTTGGGATCAACCTCAATAATTAACACACCCCCTGGCTTTAAATAGTTTTGGGCTTCGTCTAGAAATTTCTTGAGCAATTTGAAGGTATCGGTGCCGTCAGTAATGGCGAGTTTCGGCTCATACTTTAAATTAGCCTTCAACTTTTTGTAGTCAGAAATTGGAACGTAAGGCAGGTTAGCAATTATTAAATCAAATTCATCATCAATTTTAGAGAAGAGATCGCTTTTGATGAATTTTATTTTTGTTTTATGAGTTCTTGAGTTGGACTTTGCAATAGACAAGGCTTTTTCTGAAACATCAGCAGCGAAGAACTGAACAGGGTTGGTGTATTTTTGCTTTGCGACACTAACAATAATGCAACCACTGCCTGTAGCCATATCTAAAACCTTGAGTTTTTCTTTGCGCGGTTTTTTTAATTTAGCTTCGATTATGCCAACAGCTTTTTCTACGAGCCATTCGCTTTCAGGGCGGGGGATTAAGGTGTCGCGAGTTACCTTGAACTTCAAGCCATAGAAGTACTTGTACCCAACTAAATACGCAATTGGTATTCCATGGCGCCTATAATTTGCCAAAAGAATAAATTTTTTTCTTTGAATTTCAGTTAATTTTTTCTCTGGATGCATATGCAAAAACTCCTTAGTCTTGTTTAAAATATGGCTAAGGAGTAAGTCTGCTTCAATATCTTGGTATTTTTTTAAAGCTTCTGCAATTGTCATTTTGCAATTGATTCTTTGCGCAGTTCTAGATCAGCTTTTTCTAGGGCAGAAATGATTGGCTCAAACTGACCTTCCATAATTACATTAATCTGGTTGAAGTTTTGATTAATGCGGTGGTCAGTAACACGGTCCTGTGGGAAGTTATATGTGCGGATTTTTTCACTACGGTCACCAGTACCGATTTGGCTGCGGCGGGCATCAGTAATTTTCTTTTCCTCAATTTCTCTGTAGTGGGCTGCTACACGGGCGCGAATAACTGCCAAAGCTTTTTCTTTGTTCTGAGCCTGGCTACGCTCGTCCTGACACTGAGCCACAATACCGGTTGGGATGTGAACCACCCGAATAGCGCTATACGTAGTGTTAACGCTTTGTCCACCCGCGCCCTGAGAGGTCGTTGCCTCAATTTTCAGGTCTTTATCTGCAATCACATAGTCTTTTGCCTCTAGTTGCGGCATTACGGCAATGGTAATAGTCGAGGTGTGAACTCGGCCCTGCTTTTCAGTTTCTGGAACACGTTGAACTCGATGTACACCCGATTCGTACTTAAATTTACTATATGGCCCAAGCGCAGCATTGGCGCGGCCGTTAACTTCAAAAATAATTTCTTTAAAGCCACCAGCATCTGAACGAGAAGATGAGTCAATGTGCACGCTCCAACCTTGGGCTTCAGCGTACTTGCCATACGCCCGAAACATTTCTGCGGCAAACAAAGTAGATTCATCACCTCCTGCACCAGCGCGCATTTCAATCATGATGTTCTTGTCATCGTTTTCATCTTTCGGAATAAGGTCAGTCTCAATACCTTCAGTAAGTTGAACAATTTCCGCTTCCAGCATTTCAATATCTTCCTGAGCCATTTTGCGCATCTGCTCATCATCACTGTCTAGCAACTGTTTGTTGTCTTCTATCTGACTTTCCGCAGCCTGCAAGTGTACAATTTTTTCTACTGTTGGCAAAAGCTCGGCTTGGCGACGGCCAAGCTTGGCAATATCAAAATCACCGCCAGAACTCATTTGTTCTGTCAGTGCATTGTACTCATCTAAAATTTTCTGAAATCCTGGTTTCATAACTGTATAATTGTACTGATTATATTGATAAAAAACAAGATAAAAAAAGTGTGTGAGAGATTAAAGGTCTTCTCTCACACACTTACAGGCGTTGACTCCTCCATTGGAGTACTTTTGCATTGAACGCCCGCGCTCTGCGAATGATCTCAAGGGAAGTACTTCTTGAGAGCAAACAGCAGTTGGCCTAAATAGATCGCTGGCCATCGTAGCGTCGGTAGAATTCGTGTACATCTACCGTGCATACCGCATATTGCATTTAAGCGGTAAGTCTTCCACTGGGCCGATTATATCCACGTACCCATCGTTCTGTGCACCCTAGTTACACTGTACGTTTAACTTTAGTTCCTGTGGAGGTATGTTCACACCAAAGTGATGACATAATAGCACATATCTCTATTATTGTCAACAATACTTGGGATAACAAAAAAGCACCGAATTTCGGTGCTTTTCTTAAAGTTTATTTAACTTTCTTGGTAGCAGTTGTACTACGAGCCTTGCGAGGCTTCTTTTCTTTCTTTTCAGCTGCAGTCTTAGCAGCCAATTCTTGGCGTTTCTTGAAGCGCTCTACGTTTCCACGGGTATCAAGTAGTTTTTGCTTGCCTGTGTAGAATGGGTGGCATTCGCTGCAGATTTCAGTATCAATCCTTTCTACTGTTGAGCCAGTAGTGAACTTGTTGCCACAGGAACAGGTAACAGCCACATCAGTGTGGTAAGTTGGGTGAATTCCAGCTTTCATAAGGGACCTTTCGTGCCTTGCTTGGGCCAAAAATATGGCGATACAAAGCAGGTTTATTGATTAACTTTATTGATTATACGCATATTTGCATTTTCCGTCAAGAGGTGTTAGAATATGTCAGTAATTAATTAAACATATTTCGCACGTTATCCTGTCCTCAGGGGCCGTCTGGACCTGAAGCGATCGGCGAAATAGAAGAGAAAGGGTAACAACATGAAAGAAATATCTCTTTTAGAGTTGCTCCAAAGCGGCGCCCATTTTGGGCATAAGACTTCCCGCTGGAATCCCAAAATGAAGCCTTACATTTTTACGGTGCGTAACGACATCCATATTTTGGATTTGGAAAAGACCCGTAAAGCCCTAGCTAACGCTGTTGATTTCGCAGGCTCTGTGGCTCAAAGCGGCGGCACAATTTTGTTCATTGGTACTAAGCGCCAAGCGCGAAGTATTATTGAAGCACAAGCAAAAGTCGCAGGTCAGCCATACATCAACGTTCGCTGGTTGGGCGGAACTTTTACTAACTGGAAGACAATCCAAAAAACTGTACGCAAGCTCGAAAAGTTGCAAGAGATGAAAGCCTCTGGCCAACTAGAAAGCCGGTACACTAAAAAGGAACGTTTAATGGTTGAGCGCGAAATCGAAAAGCTGGAAAAATTATTTACCGGCATGAAGGATATGAAGCGCATTCCTCAAGCTGTGTTCATTGCTGACATCAATTATGATGACATTGCTCTAGCAGAAGCTCGCAAAATGAAAGTACCAGTAATTGCAATTGTTGATACCAACTCTAACCCAGAAGGTATTGATTACCCAATTCCTTGTAACGACGATGCAACTGCTGCTATCGAACTTATTACCACAGCGATTGCTGTTGGTGTAAAAGAAATGAAAGCTGCTAGTCCAGTTGCCACAGCACCAGCTGTAGTATCTGCAGAATAGAAACTGATTATTAATACAAAAAAACTATGTCTGACAATTCGTTAATTAAAGAACTGCGCGAATTAACCGGCGCAGGTATTATTGATGTTAAAGAAGCTTTAACTGAAGCTGGTGACAACCGTGACCAAGCATTAGAAATTTTGCGTAAAAAAGGTCTAGCTAAGCTTGCCAAGAAAGCTGATCGTTTGGCTAAAGAAGGTATTGTTGAAACTTATGTTCACGCTGGTGGCCGTATTGGCGCTATGGTGGAACTAAACTGTGAGACTGACTTCGTTGCCCGCACCGATGATTTTAAGGCTTTGGCTAAGGAGCTTGCGTTGCATATTGCTGCAGCAAATCCGTTATATGTAAGCCGAGAAGATGTTCCTGCAGAAGTAATTGAAAAAGAACAAGAAATTTACAAAGAACAAGCCGCTGGAAGTGGTAAGCCAGAAGATGTTATAAATAAAATGATAGAAGGCAAGCTCGAAAAGTATTTTGAGGAAAGCTGTCTATTGGAACAGCCGTTCGTAAAGGACGGGGACAAGAAAATCTCTGACCTTATTTCCGAAAGCACTGCCAAGATGGGGGAGAATGTTCAGGTCCGTCGTTTCGCTCGTTTCGTTCTAGGAAATTAGCTCGCAGTCTAAAGAAACTTAAATTATCGCTACAATTTAAATGCCATATAATCTGGTTGCCAACTTAATACTGATTGTCTCTATTCTAGGGGTCATTATTATGGTTGTGCGCAGATTACCACAAGCAGTGGGTGAGCATAAGCAAGACCAATTAGCTGATGATTCTGGCCAAGCAGGCGAGCTGCTGGCAGAAAAAGGCTTGCCCACTAAGGCGGCATCAAAATTTAAGTCTATAATGCAGGTTGTGTGGCACAAGATTTGGCAATTTATGCTGGAAGCTAAAGGGCTTAAGCATGCGCCAAAAATTAACTACAACTTCAAACGAATTCTTAAGAAAGATAAAGAAGCTGAAGTTAAGCCACCAATTGCGCGCGGTGAGCAGTATTATATTAAGTTAATTAAGCGGCATCCTAAAGAGCTAGCTTATTACGATCAGCTGGGGCAGTTCTACATTGAAGCTCGTAAATATACTGATGCTGCCAATGTCTACGATTATCTAACTGAGCATAATGCTACCAACAGTAACTATTTTGCCAAGCTTGGTTTAGCCCAACTGCACGATCAAGAGTTTAAGAAGGCTGAGGCCGCGTATTTGGCTTCTATGAAGCTGGATGCTAGTCATCCGAATCGGTTTTACAATTTGGCCCTAGCTCTCCAGGGACAAAAAAAATACCGGGCAGCAGTGAGGGCCTTAAATGATGCTCTTGAGCTTGATCCTGGTAACCAAAAGTATTCAGATTTGCGTTTTGAGTTAGAGTCTAAAGCAAAGACAGCTGTGCCGATTGAAAAAATTCACAAAACTAAGTAAACTATTTGAGATGTGCAGTGCTGTTAGTAGGTAGTGCTGCCGCTCTTATGCCGTTGTAGCTCAGTTGGTAGAGCATCTCCATGGTAAGGAGAAGGTCTGCGGTTCGATCCCGCACAACGGCTCCAGAGAAAGTAAACTAGCCACCAGCTAAACGCTGGTGGCTTTTATCTTGCCTTCAGGGAA
>CAZYQT010000003.1:0-83698 GCA_964650255.1 uncultured Candidatus Saccharibacteria bacterium | reverse complement strand
TTTGAGCAGCACCGGTAATCATGTTCTTGATGTAGTCGGCGTGACCAGGACAGTCAACGTGCGCGTAGTGGCGCTTATCGGATTCATACTCCGCGTGGGAAGTATTGATGGTAATACCACGAGCCTTTTCTTCCGGAGCATTATCGATGCTGCCGTAATCGCGGGCTTTAGCTTTACCAGACTTTGCCAACACAGTAGTGATAGCAGCGGTCAATGTAGTTTTACCGTGGTCAACGTGACCAATGGTTCCCACATTAACGTGAGTCTTGGAGCGATCAAATTGTTCTGCCATTTGATTTCCTTAAGCTTAAAAAACTTTTCACAGGTTCCGAGACGCCCTCTCTCCTTCCCCTATCGATGCGAGGAAAAAGGGAGGGTTTCTCTTTTTATCGTTCGGTTTGCACGATCGGAATCCAGAAACTCTGTTTAGTAGTTCTTATAGCAACTTAATGATATAAAAACTGGCGCGCTATTTGGCGCCAATCACAATGTATTCTAGGGAGTTTTTGAAGTTGTGTCAAGTTGAAAATAAATTGACAATGCAATCTATAAAAAGTATATTGGTATATAAATTGGAGGATTAAATATGAATAAAGACGAACGCAAGGAATTGAAAGATCGAATTTCTGAGCGCAAACAGTTTCTGCAGAAAGTCTATGATTTCGCTGAATATATGCTTTCTGAGCTAGGTACAATTACCTTCAGAGAAGTACACAGTAGCAATACCCATGTAAAAAATTTTGTAGAGATCGGGCAATTCCGTATCGATGCAAACACTGGGCTAAACATGTACGGATCTGGCGGGATTAGCATCAAAGAAAAAGGTTCTAATAAATTACTTTTGGAGCTTGATTTCTATGGTAGCTTTGATGCATACGACGAATCTACTCAAATGGGCTCGAAAGTCGAAAAATTCGACCAAGACCCTCGTTGGCAAAAAGCTATTCTGAACCTGATAGACAATCAAGGGGAAGTGATCTTAAATGAAATACGCCGTCGCGAGAGCAAAAAGAGAGGCAGTATAAACAGGAGAAAAGTCGCTCTGGTCGATTTCAAATTAGAACAGGAAAAAAATCGCCTCGCATTATAACGCAGAGTCTTATAGGAAACTAAAGAGCAGTCGCAAGCTGACTGTTCTTTTGTTTTATTTAAATATCATCAAAGTTGGTACTGATTTCTTCGTCACTAGTAGTAGCTACTTCTGGAGTTCGATAATCACGATGTGGCGAATTGAGAGTCGGCTGCATGCCCGGTTCATCAAATGGAATTGATTTAAACAACTCTTGCGCGCGCTTGCTTAAAACAGAATCGATTCGCTCTGGCAAGTTCACTGCAGTTCCACCATCGGAAGCGGCTATTACCTCTTCTAGCTGGGCCTGCAAAATTTCCCGATTGGCTTTTTCTGCAATGTCTTCCTGCTGTTGATCGTAAGATTTATTGCCAGAAATTTTCTGATACTCATCAAAAGACAAAAACACACCCTTCACATTGCCGTCTTCATCGATTACAACGACTTTCCCCTGCTGACCAGCTAAATTTAAAAAATCTTTTAAGTTCATACTGTTATGATATATAATTATGGCATATTGTGAAAGGAAGGCTTTGCCATATCAAGAAGTATAATAAGTCCCAGAAGACAAATAAAAAAATATGAAGCTAAAAGGCTCCAGCACAATGCCGGAGCCTTTTTGATTTGCATCACTTTTTTTACTGTCCCTTACGAACGTTCATGCCAGCGCGGGCTTCAATAATACCAGCAGCCACATTCTTTGGAACTTCTTCGTAATGATCGAATTCCATAATAGAAGAGGCTTGGCCTTGGGTCATACTGCGCAGTTGCGTTGCGTAACCGAACATTTCAGCGAGTGGTACAAAAGCGGTAACAACTTTGCGGCCAGTAATATCTTCCATGTCCTGTACCTTCGCACGCTTCGAGTTCAAGTCACCAATTACATCACCCATGTTTGCTTCTGGAGTGGTAACAACAACTTTCATCACTGGTTCAAGCAAAATTGGATCTGCTTTACGAACAGCTTCTTGAAGTGCCTTAGAAGCAGCGATTTTGAAAGCCATTTCAGATGAGTCAACTTCGTGGTAGCTACCATCGTACACTGCTGCTTTGAAGTCTACGAGTGGGTAACCAGCAATAACACCGTTAGCAGCAGATTCCTGAATACCCTTGTCGATAGGCTTGATGTATTCTTTTGGAATTACACCACCAACAATTTCATCAATAAACTCATAACCCTTACCTTGTTCTTGGGGTTCAACACGCAAGTACACGTGACCGTATTGACCACGACCACCACTCTGACGAATAAACTTGTGTTCTGCTGTAGCAGTTTTCTTGAAGCTTTCTTTGTAAGCAACCTGCGGTTTACCAACATTAGCTTCAACTTTGAATTCGCGTTTCATACGATCCACAAGAATTTCCAAGTGAAGTTCACCCATACCAGCAATAATAGTTTCCTGGGTTTCAGTGTCAGAGCTAACTTTAAAGGTTGGGTCTTCTTCAGCAAGCTTTTGCATAGCAATACCCATTTTTTCTTGGTCAGCTTTAGTCTTTGGCTCAATGGCCATAGAAATAACTGGTTCAGCGAATTTGATTTTCTCTAGTTCAATTGGTGAATTTTCTGCACACAAAGTATCTGCGGTGATGGTGTCTTTCGGACCTACTAGCGCACAAATGTCGCCTGCGAATACTTCTTTCACTTCATCACGTTGGTCAGCACGCATGCGCACAATTCGACCAACACGCTCTTTGTTGCCAGTACGAGCATTTAATACATAAGAACCTGCTTCCAAAGTTCCAGAGTAAACGCGGAAGAAAGCCAACCGACCGACAAAAGGATCGGTAGCGATTTTAAAGGCAAGAGCGGTAAAAGGTTCATCGTCAGAAGGCTTGCGTTCCAGCTCTTCACCAGTCTTTGGATTGTGACCTTTAACAGGGCCCTTATCTAAAGGTGAGGGTAAAAAATTTGTAACGCCGTCCAGCAAAGTTCGCACAATAATTCCCCGACCATCGCCGCCAAACACAGGATAGAAATCACCGGAGCGAGTCGCTTTACGAATTGCTTGTAGCAATTCTTCTTCAGTCAAAGATTCACCCCCCAAATATTTTTCCATTAACTGGTCGTCGAACTCAACAACTTTTTCAATTAAGTCGTGGCGGTACTTTTCTGCTTTCTCTTTCATGTCGGCTGGCACTTCGCCAACTGTAAATTCTTTGTCTGTGTAATCTTTGTAGGTGTAAGATTTCATCCCGATAAGGTCAACAACACCGATAATGTCTTTTTCAAAACCAATCGGCAGCTGAACCGGAAATGCGTTCTTGGTCAAACGATTGTGAATAGATTCCAAAGACTTGTAAAAGTCACCACCGGTTTGGTTAATTTTGTTGATGAAGCACATGCGAGGCACGCCGTACTTGTCGGCTTGGCGCCACACAGTTTCGGATTGAGGTTCAACACCCATCTTACCGTCGAACACGGTAACGGCTCCATCAAGCACACGCAAAGACCGTTCAACTTCTACAGTGAAGTCTACGTGGCCAGGTGTGTCGATAATATTGATTTTGTACTTGTCTACGTTTTCGTCAGTCATCTTGATGTACTGGGGTGTCCAGTAACAAGTAACTGCCGCGGAGGTGATAGTAATACCACGTTCGCGTTCTTGTTCCATCCAGTCAGTCACAGTTTCACCTTCGTGAACTGCGCCAATGGTATGGATCATACCGGTGTTGTACAAGATACCTTCGGTAGTTGTAGTCTTTCCGGCATCGATGTGAGCGATGATCCCGATGTTTCGGGTCGCTTCAATTGGATATTCTCTAGGCATTGTTAATTATTTATTAGATATTTAGGTTATTTTGAGGATTTCTTGATACTTGACAGATTGATGATTTTATGCTAAAATAATGGAAAATCAAATTTGGTGTGATTCCGACCATAATAGGATCGTCGCAGGAGGTTTATGGATATCCATTATAATATAAATAAAAGCTGTTATTTTTCTTTGTCTTCTCTACCTAATGGTATTAGCTCACTCTCCCCTCAAGTAACAACTATTGGTCGCAAAGGAGATGATTATTACCTGCTTCGACAGGATTCAGCGAATACCTGTGTGGAAGGTATCAAATTCTGTCCGTATTGTGGAGCAGACCTTCACAAAGAGGAGAAGGAACACCTGAGGTTGAAGGAACTATCGAATTCTGAAAGGTAAAGCCTGTGGCAACCCTTCATAGAACGTTCATGCAATTCTGCATCAGCGTTCTTTTTTTATTTTCTCTTATTCCCAAATCTTGCAAAGTGAGCAAACGCTTTGTTTGCTTCAGCCATACGGTGAGTATCTTCACGCTTCTTCACAGCAGCACCAATCTTGTTGAATGCATCAACAATTTCTTGAGCTAGCTTTTCGCGCATAGGCGCACCTTTGCGAGCGCGAGCTGCAGCAATCATCCACTTCATGCCCAAAGAGGTACGGCGTGGTTCTTGCACTTCCATTGGCACCTGATAGTTAGATCCACCAATACGGCGACCCTTAATTTCCATCAACGGGGCGATGTTCTTCAACGCAATGTCGAACACTTGGCGTGCATCAGTTACTTCAGCATCTTTTTCTTTCTTCATTTTTTCTTCTACGATTTCAAGTGCATCATAAAAAATGCGTTGAGATGTAGTTTTCTTTCCGCGTTCCATCAAATAGTTGATGAACTTGGAATATTTAACGCTAGCAAACTTTGGGTCTGGTTGCGGTAAATGTTTTTCAAAACTTCTTGCTCTACGTGGCATCTAATTAAACTCCTGATGGACGCTTGGTCCCATATTTACTGCGAGAGCGTTTTCGACCGTCAACGCCTAATGTGTCCAACTTACCGCGAACGATGTGGTAACGAACACCCGGAAGATCTTTTACACGACCGCCGCGAATCATTACTACACTGTGTTCCTGCAAGTTATGACCAACACCTGGGATGTAAGCCAAAACTTCCATCTGGTTGGTCAATTTAATTTTCGCCACTTTACGAAGCGCAGAGTTCGGCTTCTTTGGAGTGGTTGTGTAAACCTTCAAACATACACCGCGCATAAACGGGCTGCCGGTTGGCATGTTGATGGTTTTGTTCTTCAGCAAGTTTACGCGGCGTTGTAGCGCCGGAGACTTACTCTTGGCTTTCAAAGGCTTGCGGCCTTTTCGAACCAATTGATTAATAGTTGGCATCTTTTAGATGTCCCTTTCTTTGTGGGATGACACGTGCCTCTTTCGAGACGTCCCGTTAATTAGCACATAAAAAATCGACCCAGAGTCGATTCTCTTAAGGTTTCGCTGTTTGGTACTCTGGCGAAGCCTATGCCAGTAAATTCCCATATAGCGAGCAAATGTGTCAGTAATTCTTGAGCCTCCCCTTTCGGGTCAGCTTGGGCTTCAAATGAATTGTGCTGATATTATATAGTCTTTTCAGGAAAAAAGCAAATAGTCAGCCACTCGTTGACAATTCCGCTAAAAAGATGTATAATATGAATCTGTTGCCAATCCCGAAGGCAGCAGGATCAACTTTCAATAAGAGGATATATTGGTGGTGTAGCGAGCCTAATCTGCTGATTAAATACATTATGGAAAATAACGGCAATTGTATTGCCCCTCATACGACCCTAATTCTATCATCTGAGTATTTGTTTAAGATCCCCGGAGTACACAGACCTCTGAACAACGAAGCCTGCGCTGCCCTCGAAATAACGCCGAAGCTAAACCGATGGGTGCAGCTAAAAGCGATACCAGCGGAATCAAAAGAAAGAGAGTTCACAATGCGACCCGGCGACTGGATAAAGTTCAAACCAGTCAGCGGTAAAATGACACTGCGCTACCGAGCGCCAGAGCTCCCGATCGATTTCTATAATTTTGTTCCCGGATCAGAGCTCGACAAGAGCTTGATGATGGCATACGACGAACCCAGAATCGAACTGGAAAGAGGTGAAGTCGCCTTCGTATTCAACGAAAGGCGCTTAGCGTCCGAAGGGAACAGCGCCTCAAGTCGAATTCACGGCACATCCCGTAAGTGGATCAACATGGAGGACCTAATTATATTCATCAAGGACGAGGCAAACTTAGTTAAGCCGATCACGAGGGTGGTTGCCAGAGAATCAGCCGGCAAAATCTGTGCCAAGATGCTCACAAGCGCCCTTGGACGCTTAGGCTATAATCCATTAAAGTCAGCGAACCCGTTCGCGCACCTCACCATACAATAGCAATGTACTTCCCGAGTACAAGCAAATACTCCCCTTCGCAAGAATGGGAGTATTTTTCTTTTGTCTATTTTATCTTAAATACTAATTCCAAACAGAGAGAAAAACAAAGTTACTACTGGTACCAAAATTTTCTCTAAAATTCCCAGCATCAGAAAAATGATAACTAGAAAAAATCCATACTGCTCCATGGAGAGGATCCAGTACATTAATTTGTCTGGCAAGAATGATGCCACAATTTTGCTGCCATCAAGAGGTGGGATTGGAAGCAAGTTGAAAGTTCCCAACACTACATTAATTAAGGCTGCAGTAGTAAGAATTGGCCCAGAAATTTCGTTAATAATGTGTAGTGGTGAGCCAAATTTTAAAATCAACAAAAACACTGCGGCCAAAATAAAGTTACTCAAAGGTCCCGCCAGGGAGACTAATGCCATACCAAGCTTACGCGGTTTAAGATTATTGAAATCTACAGGCACAGGCTTGGCTGCACCAAACACAATCGGGCTATGCAAAAATAAAAGCAAAGCTGGTAGCAAAATCGAACCAAAAGGATCGATATGCGGAATTGGGTTTAAAGTAATGCGCCCCTCATCGCGCGCCGTACTATCCCCTAACTTTTCCGCCATAAGCCCGTGCGACACCTCATGAACAATGGCCGAAAATATTAAAATGACTAAGGTAATGAAAATTTCCATAAACTTATTTTAGCACAAAAATAAAAGCCCCTTTTCAGAGGCGATTCGCTGGATCATTTCGGCCCAGCGAAACCATTGCAAGTAAAGGCAAGGTAGTGGCTCCTATTAAAAACAGGAGTTCGCTATCCCTAAAGCTAATATACTCGGAAATCTGCAGCATCAGCAACACTTCATGATACAAAGTGCATCCAAGCCAGAAAGTATAAATAAATCCAGGCGGGAAAGTCTGGTAATTTCCAAATAACCTACTTTTCACATATCTGATTATTGCTAGTGATACAAGCGAAGTAACGGCATATAGTCCTGACAGAAAAATTATCAGCAAGGCAAGAAACATTCGCGATAACACCAATTCTAAAGACATTTTGGCACTCCTCCTGAATAAAAACTCCAAACTCTTGCCAATTTTAATATATTCGTATATACTTAGCAAGTATTAAATTTTACTGAAATGCCAAGAATGTGCACCATTTGCGGCAAGACTTACTCAAAAACTATCAAACGATCCCACTCTATGCGCGCTTCAATCCGCAGATTGATGCCAAACACTCAGTGGACTCGTAACGAAGATGGAAACCGAGTTAAAGCTTGTACGCGCTGCATTAAGGCCAAGTCAAAGACCGCCAAAGTCGCAGCATAAAAACCGCTTCTCTTACTGAGGCGGTTTTTATATTTCTTTTTAATTGCTGCGTGGATAGCAGCCGAAGAGAGATTCCCTTCTAATATTGCGTGATTCGATTTCATAATTTGCAATGCAAAATTCCTCGCTTATTCAATTGTAAATACCCCTGCATTCTTTTCATACATCATAATAAACCTCGCTAGGCGTCGTCCCAGAGTTCTCGAACTAAATGGTTGACCAATTTTGTTCCGAACATGGAAATCCTTTCTGCTCCCGCAATATAACCAGACTCAAAAGCAGGAACACTTTCAATATACTATTCAAAACTGAAAACAGAATGAGTACGTGATGAAAAAATCTCCAGATGCCTGGAGATTGCTTAAACATGACTAATTATTTTGTTGATGACTTTGCTGATGGTTCAATTTCTGAATTTGCCTAGCCAGCTTGGTGGCATAAGCAAGCCAAACAATATATGGCAGCATGAGGAATGCAGCAATGAAAGAATGCACAGCCATTAGACCAGCAGCAATCACTGCCGTCACGAAGAGGCGTTTGGCAAATTGATGGGCCTTACCAAGGTTATGCTCAACAAAGAAAACCTTGTTCCAAGTCGCATTATAATAAGCATTTATCAGTAATACTCCCCCAACCAAATATTTGGTCCACCCAGGATAAGATACATTCCAATACCACAAAACTGCTAAGCCAGTGATTACGTACAAGAAAAACCATATTTCGCCAATTAACTTTCCTGGCGGCGTACCTTTAGGTTTGTGCAAATGCTTATACCAAGAATCAACCCCTTTTCTGGCATGCTTGCCACCGATAACCGCAGTGGCAATAATAATTCCTGGAATAATTATAAAATTAAACGGAAAACTCATACTCTTTAAATTAATTACCAACTACCAACGCTGCCGCCTCCAAAACCTCCACCACTCGAGCCTCCGCTAAATCCACTTCCACCAGAAGAGGCTGAACTTGCTGAGCTGGCAGCGGATTGCATGGAGCCAGAAAAATTGCTCAACGAGTTTGTAAAAGCCATGGCATTGAAAGCTTGGCTACTAGTACTAGTGTACCACGATGGCGCTTGAGTTAAGCCCTTAAACTGTGCAGCCCAAGCGGCTTCAACACCCAAAGCAATTGCAAATGGCAACAATATGGAAAACTGTTCAGGCTTTTTTTCTGGAGCATCATGGAAGGCCATTCGGTCCTTCTCCGCTACAGACATATAATCTTCCAAACCGTAAATTTTCGCAAGTGTGTCTGCACCTTTTTGAGTCCGTGCCGGCATAAGGTATGCGAATATCAACAAGATTATCCAAGAAGCTGCCCCTGCAATACCACCAATATATCCAATTGATGATCCCAAAAATCCAGTTAGAGCTGCCCCGCCAATGAACGCTCCGGCGAGCCAAGCAGATTTGACCACTACTGGATTAGCACGGTAATAACCATCTGCTACCAAGTTTTTCATAACGCTATGTTTAATTCCAGCCAGTGCGGTGCCAAAATCTTTATCACCTTTTAATTCAGATAACAACACCTCGTTCTTGCCTGAAGCAAAGATTTTATTTAATAGCGCTCGGGTTTGTGGAGCAAGACCTTCGGTTGGTTTAGTTAATTTTGTAAATTTATAATCATGGCTGTTAAACACAAGCAAAGCTTTGGTATCTAACTGCTCTATTTTTAAATACCCTTGAGTGGCTAGATATATTACTTCGGCTGCAATGTCTTTATTTGCCACCGAGCTATGCATTAATGCGCCAACATACATGGCAGACAAATTATCCGGTGCTTCGTACTGAGCAACGATTGCATTTTTCCGCTTGGCGTCTTTACCAAACCGCTGCCAAATATAGTACATACCAATTAGCACGAGCAGCGGTAAAACCAAAATGCCATTATCCAAAATAATATCTTTCAGCTTTTGAGCTGTGGTTGGCTTGTCGATACTACCAACCGGCATGCCAGCGACAACAGTAATTCCTTCTTTCGCCGACAATGGCTTTGTCAGGGTAATAGTTGCGGTATTAGTATTACCGCCAACTATGCTGCAATTTTGCTCAGTGCTTGCTGCAGCGCCGGTATAACAAACAACTGGATTCATTTGAGCTGGTGCAGTCACAGTTACCTGCGCTTTTGTTACACCCACTTCGCTACTTTGGCCAATGGCGTTCCAATAAAACTCATCGTGATCACCAAAAAAATTGATTGCTCTCCTAACTGTATACGATAGTTTATAAATATGCTGCCCGGTTACAAAAGTTTCCGGGTCGCCAATTTTCAATTGAATTTCCCCGCCACCCGTTGATTTAGTAAATGGTACAGCGATACCTTTATCATCCGTCACAGTAATGTTGCTTATGCGTAGCTTATAGTTACCACCACGCGCTTTGTATTTGTATGGAATATTCCTGGTAATACCATGATGTTCTGTACTACCAAAGTCATAAGTTATTTCCTCAGAAACATTCACGCTACCGTCTTTGTTAATAACAATGTTAGTCAGGTAGTTAGGGATAATTTCTTGCGCATGAACTTGGTTTACCGGCGCAACAAAAATTAAACCACCAATTGCGAAAGTTAAAATTAAAAAATAAAAATATTTAAACTTAAACATAATTATATAACTAGTTCTTCAAAACTATTTTGCAAAATATTTTGCGAGCCAGGGCTGTCAAAATGAACAGCGCCAGTCACGTTCTTGCCTTGCAAAACCAATGGTAGCCAAAACTCGTCGTCTGGCCACATTTCAGAGTATGGAATGTCTGCATGCAAATACCACTGCGGGCGCATTTCTTCAGACTCTACTGGTTCACCCAAAAAAGATTCAAGGGTAAAAATATTGACCTCAACTGGCTCATGGCCATCTTCAAAAGTAAAAACAATTTGACCGCGTGACTGAAGGCTATTGGCAGTAATCCCAATTTCTTCCTCCAACTCGCGATGCGCTGCCTGCTCTAAGGTTTCTCCATCATTTAACTTGCCGCCAAACCCGTTCCAACGACCAGCACCAAATCCACGTTTTTTATAACCGAGTAAAATCTTTTCATCATCATGAACTACTACTAAAGTCGTGACTTTCATAACATCGCAAGTTAAAAGTGATTAGCCACCTGACCAACAACAACGCCCACAACAATAGCAAGGCCGCCCATGGCTAAAGTAAGAATTGCGTCTCTCCACAAACGTACTTTGAACAAATGAGCATTAAATGCGCCCAACACTAACAATGCCAGCAGTGTTAACCCAACGGACCAATATACCGCACTCACCGAAGTAGAAAAAGCATACGGCGCCAAAGGTATTAACCCAGCTACAATATACGACACAAGCATCACCAGAGCTGCAATGCCTGGCTTTGCCAGAGACACTTCCTTGCTCGATTCGTACTCTTCTACGGATTGCTCGGACAACAAGCTGCCCACGCCCATAGAAAATGCTTCGACAAAAATCAACACTAAACCTGTTACGACAATTGTTTCTCGGCCAACTCCAGCCAAAGCAATTCCAGCTAACAATCCCACAGTGGAAACTAAACTATCTTCTACTCCAAAGGTAAAGTTGCGGATTATGAGACTGTACTTTTTTGATGGTTTTTTCATTTACCGATTATCCCCTTCACTTTTCAAAACATTTCTATCCATCCGATCAAATAATTTAGCTAAATTTCCCTTGGCCACATCTTGCATAGAAATATTCATCACAGTGCATAGCTGAGCGATGTACCATAATACATCACCTAATTCTTTTTGAATTTCGGTCTTCTTTTCATCTGACAAAACGCCATTATCGTTTCGCAGGACCTTTTTTAGTTTCTCAGCAACTTCGCCCGCCTCCCCTGTTAAGCCCAAACCACAATAGTACAAAGCTTGCTCCTTTGGGTATTGAGCGGTTTTATTAGATTCCTTTTGGTAATCATCAAAGTTCATATAAACCTTTCTTTTTCTCATTATAGCACCTTTGGAACGTGGCATGATATAATACCGAGGTACTAAATTTATGGGAAAACTCGCATCACTTTTACGCCGCAGGCCGTTACCAGTAGTATTGTTTACAATTTTTGTAGACATGCTCGGTTACGGTATTTTAATTCCTGTGGTACCACAACTTCTTGGTAACGAAAACTCAGTGTTTTCAATTTTACCCCCTGGCATGTCTATAGACACTGGCTATATCTTACTGGGTTTCTTGGTGGGTATTTATCCTTTGATGCAATTTGTGGCTACGCCAATTCTGGGTCAGATTTCAGACAAATTCGGACGAAAGAAAGTTTTGGCAGTTTCATTGACTGGCACATGTTTCTCCTATATTGCATTTGCCATTGGAGTTCTAACTCGCAGCATCCCTTTGTTGTTTGTCGCTCGCGCTGTTGATGGTTTAACTGGTGGCAACATTTCTGTTGCACAAGCCGCGATTGCCGATGTCTCAACTCCTGTAACGCGGGCTCGTAATTTCGGGTTTATTGGTGCGGCCTTTGGTCTAGGATTAATTATTGGCCCATACTTAGGCGGAAAGCTTTCTGACCCAAATCTAGTGGACTGGTTTAATCCGGCCACTCCATTTTGGTTCGCCGCTGGGTTAAGTTTTATAAACGTCCTATCAGTGTTAGTACTATTCCCGGAAACATTACCCAAAATTCATCCGCACGTATATATTCAGTGGTTAAAATCTATACGCAACATTATTGCTGCGTTTCGTGCAAAGTCCTTACGAGTTCCTTTTGTTAGTAATTTTTTGTTTCAAGCGGGATTTAATTTTTTGTTTACATTCGCGAGTATCTTCTTAATTCGTAAATTTGATTTTACTCAAGGCAATGTAGGTGACTTCTTCGCCTACATTGGTTTATGGATTGTATTTTCGCAATTAGTGGTAAACAGTACTATCTCAAAACATTTTAATGAACATAGTATTCTGCGGTTTGGCTTAATCGCTCTAGCTGGTAGCATTGCTTTATTCTTTGTGCCCAAAACCAGTTCTGGGCTACTCTTCATTGTGCCTTTCTTTGCCATGTTCATTGGCTTAGTTCAAGCAAATTTCTTGTCATTAATCAGCCGGAGTGCTGGACCCGATAAGCAAGGCGAGATTTTAGGCGTGAATTCTAGTATCAATACGTTGGCACAATCAATCGCACCAATGCTTTCCGGATATGTTGCAGCATGGTTAACACCAAGTGCTCCGCTCATGGTTTCATCAGTAATGATTCTATTTTCCGGCTTAATTTTCTTGCTTCTCTACAAACCAACCCCGAGGCAAATTTCTTGAACCACTTTTAAAAAAAGCTTGGCGAGTGGCCAAGTTTTTTTAAACAACTAAATAATTATCTTGATCTATATTACCGCTTTGCTCTTCGCGAATTCTTTGTAAGATTTCATCTAAATCTTCATCGCTGAAAAAGTCGATTGTAATTTTACCGCCGCGGCCCTGGCGTTGGATTTTCACTTGCGCACCCAGCTTGCCACGTAATTCGGTTTCAATAGCCATTAGTTTTGGATCTGGGGTGGCAGCATCGATCCTGCGCTTCACAGTGATTTCACGCACCTTAGCTTCCACCTGGCGAACATTCCAGCCTTGATCTTGAATAGTCTGATACATCAAAATCATTTTTTCCATGCTGTCGCCTAATCCTAAAATTGCGCGACCGTGGCCTTCGGTAATCTTTCCTTCAATAACACCCCGCTGAATTTCGGCTGGCAAGTTTAATAATCGCAAGGTGTTGGCCACAGCACTGCGAGACTTGCCCACTTTTTTTGCAACCTGATCCTGAGTTAAGTTAAAAGATTTAATTAATCGATCATAACCGCGCGCTTCTTCGATGGCGTTTAATTCTTGCCGTTGAATATTTTCAATGAGCGCAACTTCTAACTTAGTTTGATCGTGCAAAGTTTTTTTCACAATCGCTGGCACTTTGGTTAAGCCTGCAAGCTGTGACGCACGAAAACGTCGCTCCCCCACTACCAACTCAAAACCATTTGGAGTTTCTGTCACTACCAAAGGCTGAATCACGCCATGCTCTTTAATCGAGTCGGCCAATTCTTGGAGAGCCTCAGGTTTAAACTGTGTGCGTGGCTGATACGGGTTAGCTACAATCGACGCAATATCCAATTCTTGAATACTGCTATCCGCGTAAGAAACTTTTTCGGTTGGTGCTTCCGTCGAAGCTTCCATCGGTACACTGGTATCCACCACAGGTGCATCTTGTTGTGTGGCAACAAAATCAGAGCTTGATACTAGATCATCAAACTCTTCAATAAAATCTGGTTGCGGCTCAGGGGGCTGCTGGTGCGGTACAATACTGTCCATATCAAGCTTTTACTGGTTGAATTAAATTTAAAAAATCTTGCACTTGTCTAGAAAGACGAACATGATAAAATCTCTGTCTATTAAATTCAGACTTTGGCAACATACTATAAACCTTAGGCTTATATCCAAGCCATTGCATCATTTCAAAAACATCCATTGCTAAATCCTTAACAACATTAGTAAACATAACCATGGGATATCCGCGATCATTGTAAATTGATCCATCAGTTTCAATCAATCCCTTTAAGCAAGCTTTAACATATTCATCTTTATACCAAATCCAATCGGGTACGCGAGCATTCTGTGCAAACTTGCTACCCAATAGAGCTTTCCAGCCAAGTATTGTTTCCCAGTAGTTTGAATACGATACAATATTGACGCACCTTCTACTATTGGGAACTAAACCAACACTGCTTTCTGGTAAAACATATTTAATAGCAGCGATAATTTCTGTAATCAAAAAAGGATACTTTAAATCACAAGATATCCTTAACCTAACAGCTCTACCGTTTACCTTAGATAGGTTTCCATCACCTAAACCCACACCAACAAGATAAGCCAAGACTTCTCTATTCCATTTGACGGGTTTTGTGTAATACATTTATTTTGGTGCCGGCGGTGGGAGTCGAACCCACATGTCCGTAAGGACAAACGATTTTGAGTCGTTCGTGTATCCCATTCCACCACGCCGGCTAATTACTAAAATCCTTACAATTTTAGCAAATTTTAACCTTTAAGTAAATAGTAAAGGGTGACCAATCAAAACAGTTAAATACCCCACCAAAGTACCTATTAAAGCTCCTGCTATGACATCTGATGACCAATGGTACCCCAACACCACCCTCGCCACGCCTGTTGCAAGAGATACGGCCACAAGAGCAGCACCCAACCCCGGGAAAAACAAACTCACCACAGTAGACCAGGCAAAGAAAACTGTGGCATGCCGCGATGGAAATGAATTTGGTATCCGTGTAGTGAATGAAAAAAATCGAGAAGTAATTGGGACGAAACCATAGACTTGGTATGGCCTTTGTCTTTCATATATGGCATTGATGATAGTCACGACTATGCCACGAGCAATTAGTAGAGCAGCAATCAATAAAATTGATAATTGTCTGGCAGCGACTGCATATTCTGGATTGGCAAGCGCGTAAATACCAGCGGCAACAAAAAATACAAAAGAATGGTTCCCCCAAAATTCCCAGAACGCACGGAACAACTTATTCCCATGAAGCGCTTCTTGATATTCAAGGTAAGTAGAATGCTTAATCATAGGAACATGCTGCACTTATCGACTTTAACGAAAGTAATAAACCAAAACAATTATTAACGCAAGGGCAAATCTATACCAAGCAAAAATCGCGTAAGTACGATGTGCTAAATATTGAAGCATAAACTTGATAGCCAAAAACCCAAACACTGCTGATGAAATAAATCCAACCGCTAAGGCACCTGTATTTTGAATGTTAGCAATCTCAGGTAATTTAAAAATTCCGGCCCCAAGTATAATGGGGATAGACATTAAAAAGCTGAACTTGGCCGCATCTTCTCTTTTGAATCCCTGTAGAAGTCCAGCAGTAATAGTCGCGCCACTTCGAGATACGCCAGGGATAATTGCTAGCGCTTGACTAAATCCAATGATAAGCGCATTCAACCACTTAATATGTTCAATATCTTTTTGCTTCCGGCCGTATAAATCTGATAGCCACAAAATTACGCCCACCACCGCCAAAGTGCCGGCAATTAAAATGGGGCTACGGAAACTTGTTTCTGCTTGCTGTTCTAACAACTTTCCTATTATTGCTCCAGGAATTGATGCCAAGATCAGCAGCCAGGCTAGGCGCTGATAAATATCATTTTTAATATCACGGCCTTTCTTGGTAAGGGAACGCATAAAACCGAGAAATATTTTCCATATTTCCTTATAAAAATACGCGACTACAGCCAGTAGCGTTCCCCAATGCAATGCAACGTCGAAAGCTAAACCTGGGTCGGTCCATTTGAACAACCACGGCGCAAGGATTAAGTGTGCCGAACTGGAGATGGGCAAAAACTCACCCAACCCTTGAACCATTCCCAAAATAAACGCTTGAAATATTTCCATTATTAAACTCCTGGCACAGGAATTTGCAAACTGAATTCACGCACTTCCGCTTTAATTTTTTCATGCAAAACTTTGTCTTCTGGATTTTTAATCGTTTGTACAATCCAATCTGCGATTTTAACCATATCATCTTCTTTTGCGCCACGAGTAGTAATCGCTGGGGTACCCAGCCTGACCCCACTCGGATCGAGCGGACCACGCGGATCGTCTGGTAAAACATTTTTGTTCAGAGTAATTCCCACTTCATCGAGTAGGTCCTGAACAAATTTTCCTGGTAAATTGTAAGATGCCACTGTATCAATTAGCATCATGTGATTGCTGGTGCCGCCAGTCACCAATTGAGCACCACGCTCTTGCAGTGCACTCGCCAAAGCTTGTGCATTACTCAGGACCTGCTTGGCATAAACTTTAAACTCTGGTTGCAAAGCCTCACCAAATGCTACCGCCTTAGCAGCTACATTGTTCATATGCGGGCCGCCTTGCAAACCCGGGAACACAGCTTTGTCTATTGCTGGAGCAAAATCTTTTTTGCACATAATCAAACCGCCGCGCGGACCACGCAAAGTTTTGTGGGTGGTAGAAGTAATTATGTCGAAACCATCATCAAAGGGATTACGCAGTTCCCCTGCTGCTATAAGTCCTGCAATATGCGCGGCGTCCATCATAGTTACTGCCCCGACTTCGTCAGCAATAGCTTTCATTTTTGCATAATCAATTTCTCGTGGGTAACTAGAAAAGCCAGCCAAAATAATTTTCGGCTTTTCCTTTAACGCCATTTCGCGCAGCTGATCATAATCTATTTCACCAGTATTAACATCTTTCATTTTGTAACGAATGAAGTTGTAAAACTTGGCGGCTTGAGTGACAGGATGGCCATGCGTTAAATGACCACCATGCGACAAATCCATACCCAAAACTGTATCGCCCGGCTGCAATAACGCTAAATACACCGCAATGTTAGCCGGTGCCCCCGAATGTGTTTGCACATTGGCGTGTTCAGCTTTAAATAATTCTTTGGCCCGATTAATTGCCAAAGACTCAATTGCATCAGTATTCGGTTGACCGCCGTAATAGCGCTTGCCAGGATAACCTTCTGAATATTTATTCGTTAGCACGCTACCCAAAGCTTCTAAAACCGCGCTCGACACGTAATTCTCCGATGGAACCATTTCAATTCCCTCTTTTTGGCGCTGTTCTTCGGCGTGAATAATATCTGCTACATTTGGATCAATTTTTTCTAAAAAGTCTAATCTCATACTCTTAAATATACCAGGAAACGCCAGGTTTACAAACACAACCAGATATTACTAATGTTTATATCAAAAAGTAGAATAATGAGAACACGGCCGCTAAAATGAATAGCGCTACAAAACTACCGGTTGCCGCGAACACAACCATACCCAACAAAGCCGCAAAAAGCTTACCGACTGACAACATCTGCTCGAAACCGACAATGTAAGGCATGATGTGAGTATTCTCAGCGTTTTCGTAAGTAATGGTTGATGCTGGTATGAACACCAAGCTCTTGGTCGTGCGCGATAACGCATCAGTAATAAATGCTCCGAAAGCAGAAATTACCGGAATACGTGCCAGCCAAGTCAAAGCGTAAATTAATGTCCCTGCCCTCAGCAATGAATGTTTGCTATGTTTATCTGTATAAAACCCTATATACAAACCAAGTCCAGTGGCCACCAAAGTCGCAACTGTTACCAAAGAACCAGTGTCTTGGTAGTTGTTAAGTATCATAAACATAAATACCGGCCAAATTGTTAACACCAACATTTCTTCTCCGAAGCCCAAATAGCCAAAAAATCTTGTGGGATATTTTTTGTATAATGCCCACGTGTCATGAAATCGATACGGTTTATAAATAAATTTTTCTTTGGACCAAAATAACGGGATAGCTGAACAAAAATAAACTATCGAACTAATGATAAAAATCACTTCGATACCCCATATTGCAGATAAAAATCCGCCGATCATTGGGCCGACGATTTGCATTAGATTCATAATGGCATACATCATGCTAAACTCACGAGCCATTTGTTTCTTCTTCGAAAACCGGGCTAGCGTGGCGTGCAAAGCTGGCCAATATAAAGACTTTTGAATAGCGAAGGCCAGAGCTGCTGGGATTAGCAGTAAGACATTTTTTTCTGAACCTAGAATCAAAAACCAAAATAATACTTGGAATGGAATACTAAAGAAAATAGCATGCGCGTATCCAAACCTTGCCGCAATTTTGCCACCGAAAGGAATCAATAAAATATAAAGTGCGTATACTGCTGCAACAAATAACAACAACTGCACCACCGTTAAACCAACCACGTGGTATAAAAAAATTGGCTCAAACAAGGTAATAATTGCTTGGGACAAATTGGCAATTGCCACTGATGCATACAAGTGCTCAATCTGACCGCGAATTTTCGCAGTAAAATAATGTGGTAGGTGAAAGTGTTCGTGAAATGTCATTTGTTTTTGGTTTCTGAAAGTTACCGATCAATATTATTATATCAGCTTTAGCTTGGCTTTTGAAAATGCTGATAATCTTTATAACCTTTTTGGTCGTGCCAGTCACCTCCCCATTCCCAACCACGCGCCTTCATAAATTCCACTACCTCGTGACCAGTAAATAAAGTCCCTGGCGCAGAGGGGTCGTAAGTACCATTCGCTGGTTGGGTAATTTTGATTTGTTCAGGCTTTAACCCAGTTATCACTGGATTGATTTTTGGATTGATATCAATCGCGCGCCCAAGCCCGTGCAAAGAAATCCTATCTGTATTAATGATAGTCCTATAATTAAACGCGGAGCTATTGTTTGCCGACATCGATACTTCATCGTCCCAATTGTATTTTACAATTGGCGAAACTTCTTGCAGTGGAAATTTTTTTTCTAGCATGAATTGAAACAAATCCAAAGTGTCTTGCATTAAATCTTTATGCACAACAATTTGCCCGTCGTGTATTTGATTGTCAAAACCAAAAAAATTTACATCCAATAGCACCAAAGATTCAACAACCTCCCTAGGACAATCTGGTCGGTGCTGCAAAATTAAATCTATTGCTTGCTCTCTTGAATAGTTCACTTAACTTCTCCCGGGAAAAAATCTGGATGCTTGTCCAAAATTTCTTTGAGCTCATCAAAATATTTCCCCACCTCCGGGTAAGCATCGGCTTTGGGTTTTTTGGCCTTATAAAGCTTCTCCAATGTAATATTGTGTTGATGCCATATCCGTCCGCCATCAAGATAAATATTTATAGGCGAGATAATTTTATCTAAAGCATAAACAAATCTGCTTTCTTCTTCAGACTTATTCTGATAATTATCAATAAAGTCAGCCATATCAGGGAACTCCTGAAATTCTTTGCGCAACATGTCTACAGCTTCTTTTTCCCTCTCCTTCTTTCTCTGTGCCACTGCTGGATCTTCTTGATCATAGAAAAATACATCACCAGCATACACTTCCACCAAATCGTGAACCAATGCATACTTCATGGCTTTCTCAACACTTAACGGTAGCTTCTTTGTAGTAATTACATACCACGCACAAATTGCAAGCTGATACGAATGCTCGAGATCATTTTCAAATCTATCTGACCCTTTTATTAAGATAACCCTTTCAATTTCACGAAATCGATTTGTTAGCTCGATGAATTTGATCAGTCCGTCAATTTCCATTATGCAATATTAAAAAGTTTTTTTGCATTCACTGTAGTTTGAGCTGCAACTTCTTCTAAAGAAATATTTTTCCACTCAGCTATTTTCTCTGCAACCTCAGGCAAGTAAGAAGGTTCGTTGCGCTTGCCGCGCATAGACTTTGGTGAAAGGTATGGTGCGTCTGTTTCTAAAATAATATTTTCTAGTGGCACAGCCTGCACTACTTCCTTACTGCGCTCTGTTTTATCAAAAGTAATAATACCGTTTAAACCAATAAAGCCGCCGAGATCTGTAAATTTTAAAGCTGTTGCCGCATCGCCGGTAAAGCAGTGAACTTCGAAACGAAGTTCTGGATTTTGCGACATAGTTTGTTTGATTATTTCTAGTAAATCTTCATAGGCATCGGCAGTGCCGTCTGTTGGTCTGCAGTGAACACACAAGGCTTTGTTATTTTCTAACGCAAATTGAATTTGTTTTTCAAAAGCTGTTCGCTGTAACTGTTTGATTTCTTTATGATCACGATCTTCTGGCAAGCGATAATAATCTAAGCCACACTCCCCAATTCCAACAATGCGTTCTGCATGCGGAGACTGTAATAGTTCTTGATACAATGCTTGCTCGAAACTCTCTTCTCGGGTTTTGAATTTTACCTCTTCTTCATCTTCAAAATCATGCGCGTAAGTGTGCACTGGGTGAAGGCCAATAACTGCATATACATCTTGATCAAATTTTTCTAAAAGTTCCACGGCTTGGCGGCTGGTATCAATTTGAGTGCCAACATTAACTATAGCAACCCCTGCGTCTAAGGCACGTTGAATAGCAGCTTCGGCATCGTCTTTAAAAGCCCGTAAATTTATATGGGTGTGCGTGTCTATGAATTTCATTGATCAGTGCGGTTAAGAAATGGGTTTTCCATATCGAATAAAATCTCAGGAGTGCGTTGGTTGACTGCCTCTTTGCTAATATTGTACTTTTCGCTGTATTGGGCATCCACTGAATCAAACAAAGCTTCGGAATAGTCAAAACCTAAATTTTCGGCGACTTCTCTCACGTCTTTTTCCGACTTCCCTTCAACCTCAACAAATGGTTCTAAAAATGGCCACTCATCAATAGTGATATCAACGTTATTTAATTGCCAAAGTTCACGTAAAGATTCTTGATAGGCCTTTTTCTTGCAACCAATATTTTCTAACAATGCCACAGCGTCATCAAAATTGCTAACGGTAATTTCAATTTCTTTTTGACTTTCTATACCTTCTCCATCTACCGCTTTTAAACTCATAGTAATTTTATCGCCCTCATCCCTAACTCGAAGCCAGCCACCCTTAATATCATGACCTGCAGGCATATTAAAAACAGATCGCTTTTGCATGTATTCCCCACGCACCAAAGTCGCTCCAATTGATTTTAGCTTTTGGCGAATTTGGTCCTTATCTATTTTTTCAAAAGTTGCTTCAAATTCAACTTGCATAGCTATCCAATTCTCGGAAACAATGGTTCCACTTTAGTAATTTTTTCGGCTTGCACAGCATCCAAAATCTTTTGCGCAGACTCTGGAATAAATGGCAATAACTGTTTGGCAACGGTTTCAATAATTACCAAGACTTCTTTTGCTACACGAGCAAATTCTTCTAAGTCTGTTTTTCCCAATTCCCATAATTTTGTTTCATCAACAATTTTATTAGCGCGTGCAACTTCTTTCCAAATCTCAGCGAGAGCTTCGTGGAAACGAAAATTTTGAATTGGTTCTTCAATTGCTGCCGGAACATCAACCTGATCAGGCACAGTCCCACGCGGGATCACTCCATCTAAATATTTTTCAACCAAGGTTGTAACACGGCTAACCAAATTCCCTAAGCCATTAGCCAAGTCGCCGTCGTAGCGCGCACGCAACTTTTCTTCACTAACATCGCCATGAGAATCAAACGGTACTTCGCGTAGCAAAAAGTAACGCACCGCATCGGCACCATACTTTTCCACCCATTCATTTGGATCAATAATATTGCCTGTGGTTTTAGAAATTTTCTGATTATTTAAAGTCAGAAACCCATGCACAGCCACGCCCTTTGGCATATCGTAACCAGCAGCCAAAAGTAAGGCCGGCCAAATTATACAGTGAAACTTTGCAATGTCTGGACCAATAACATGCACATCTGCTGGCCAAAAATTTGCTCCATTTTCTGTTTGCGCGCCAGTAAAATAATTTATTAACGCATCCACCCACACATAAATAGTTTGCTCTTTATCCCAAGGAACAGGAATACCCCACTTTACGTTCGGCCTGGTCACCGCAATATCGTTAAAGCCTTCATTGAGCATGCTCAAAATTTCTTTACGTGCAGATTGCGGGTAAATATTGAATTCGCCAGCTTCGATTTTCAACTTAATCGCATCTGTAAACTCTGAAACTTGAAAAAACCAATTTTTTTCTTTAATGATTTGCGGTTTAGTTTTATGATCAGGGCATAAGCCATCAACCAAATCTTTTTCTGTTAAAAACGCTTCGTGCCCAACACAGTACAACCCTTCGTAGTCGTCCTCATACAAATAGCCGTTGTCTTTAATTTTGGCAATGAAGTCTTCTACAACTTTTACATGATCTTCGTCCGTGGTGCGGATAAAACGATTATACGACACATTCAAATTATCCCAAGCAACTTTGAAAAACGCCGAGGTCTGGTCGGCAAATTCACCGAGAGACAGTTCCGACTGAGCCGCATACTCCGCAATCTTTGCCCCATGCTCATCTGTGCCAGTTAAAAAACGAACATTATCAGTTCCAAGTCTGGAACGGTAAAAACGCGCTAGCACATCGGCAGCTACTTTTTCGTAAGAATGACCAATATGCGGCTTGCCATTAATGTAGTCAATCGCTGTGGTTATATAAAATTTTTCTGAATTTCCCTGTGTCATTGCCTCATTATACCGATTAATGATTAGTTTCTCAAATAGAGAATAAAGGGGCGCGTAAAGTTACGCGCCACTCAATCACGATTTCAGATCATTTGCTTTTTCCAGCACCTTTTTGTACTTTCGCCATTTTGGCAAAAAGTCTTTCCGAGTGATGCTTAACAAAATTTCATCATGGTAACAACCCTCGAAATAGAACATTTCTTTACGAACTCCCTCTACTTCGTAGCCGCTAGTTTTTAGGTAGCGAAGGCTCCGTACGTTGTAAGCTTTCACTGCCGAACAAACTTTCCGCAAACCCAAGACCTCGAAAGCGTGGTACAGAAGATGCATTTTAGCATCGCCGCCATAACGCTTTCCTCGAAATTCAGCATCACCGATTATTGCACCTGTAACAGCAGTACCGTTTCGGTAACTGATGTTATGCAGTCCCATCATGCCGATGAATTTCTTTTCTTCTTTAGCTTCCAAAGCAAATGTTGCATCATTGTCTTTCTTGTGCAAATTCTCAACATACTCTTTCTCAGCATAAAGATGAGTGGGCCAGATCGCCAAGGTATACTTAGCAACCTCAGGATCATTAATCCATTGCCACAAAAATGGCAAATCATGCTCGGGACTTATTGGCCCAAGGTTAGTTAATAGCCCAGAATAATTAATGGGCCGGACAAAGTTATTATCATTGTGTTCCATATTTCCTCCATTTATTTTTAGTGTTTTCAAATTTAGATAACAAAAAACCTCGGTTATCTAACCGAGGTCGTGTTGATTGAAAGAAAATTAAGCTAAAACTCTCTGATGAACACTGCCTTGGCCAGATAACGAAAAAACACCCATTGGGTAAGAAAGGGTTGAGCCGTGAATCTGATTTTGGCAGTTATTAAATTTCATGGGTTAATTATGGCTTATTTCTAATGTTATGTCAAACGTCGGGCTGTGTTACTGGAACATGGGCGGGTTTTTCCTGGAACAATTCAGCAATAACCACTGTAATAGCACCGGCCAATGGTACGGCCAAAAGCAGGCCTAATACCCCGGCTAACTTAAACCCAACCAATAAAGCCAGGAGCACCACCAGCGGTGATGTACCAACAGTCTTTTCCATTACTTTTGGTACCAACACGTACCCTTCGGTTTTCTGAATCACAACATATAAAATTATTACTCCAACTACCAAAGCCGGGCTTTGGACCATGGCAAAGAAAACGGCTGGGATAGCAGATAGAAATGGTCCTACATATGGAACCACTTCGAGAAGGCCGGCAATAATGGCCAAGAACAGAGCATACTTAACCCCCAAGATCGATAACCCAATAAAAGTTAAAGAAAAAATAAATACACTTAAAATTAATTGTCCTGCCACCCACAGACCCATCTTATGTTGAATTTTAGCTATCAGTTTCATCACTACATCCTGTTGGGCTGTTGGCACCAGATCGTGAATAAAGTGCTTCATACCTCTATCAGCAGCAACCAAATAAAAGGAAATTACTAAAACCGAGACCAATGCCACTAACCCATTAAACAGTCCAACTGTCCTGCTAAACAGTGCGTCTGCTCCGGCCCCACTAGAAATAAAAGAATGCAAAATTGCATTAGCATCAAAATCCCCAAAGAAAGCCGCGATGGTCGGATAGCGCGCTTGCATTTCCAAAGTATATTGCGGTAAGTTTTGAGTCAAAACTTTAAACTGTTCCGCTACCAAAGGGGCCATTAACGATACAATCAAAACAATAATTGCAATCACTATTACATACGCGCCCAGCACACTAACTGAACGAGGAATTTTGCGCCGATTCAAATAATCCACCATTGGCTCCATGGCCGAAGCAAGCACTAGTGAAAGCAAAATTACAATTACGATATCACGGACTACCCACAAAAACGCCAAAGCCAGTAACACAGCTACTACCCGTAAAATCACTTTTGTTGAATAATCGAGATGGAATGTCATATCTAAAGTATACTACATAAAATCAAAAATCCAGCCACTAGGCTGGATTTTCTGAACCAGATTCGGATTCTTCCAAAGCTTTTTTGGCGTCTTCGATTGTAACATCCAATCGCTTAATACCCTCAAGGCAATAAGCTTTGATCTGCTCGCGTAAAAAGTCAGTTAACCCTTCGGTTTGTAAATCCCGAATTAAGATGTCTTTGATAGTTTGGTCTAAGTCAGATTCCTGAATCAGATGTACTATCTTTTGAATTTTTTCGTCCATAATTAATTTCCTTGTTCTACCTCTCTTACAATCCTATATAGCTTAGCTGCGATTGATTTCCTGTCATCTCTCGACTCTGGCACAGGAGTAACA
Organism: uncultured Candidatus Saccharibacteria bacterium; assembly: GCA_964650255.1. Classification (GTDB taxonomy): domain Bacteria; phylum Patescibacteriota; class Doudnabacteria; order UBA920; family UBA920; genus UBA920. The sequence continues at coordinate 58,852 of CAZYQT010000003.1, read as the reverse complement.
TCTCCTTGAAATTCATTTGTTTGCTGAGGCAAAGCGCTCATTTCGGTTGGATTAAAACCGGTTTCTGGTCCACTCATGTTTTTACCTTTTATTTCCAGGCCTTAACTCTTAAAGCCTTGAGTTTTTTAATGTCTGTTTCAACCTTATCATGCTCAGTTTCTAAGATCAAGGGAATGGCTAACTTTTTTTGTTTCAGATATTCGAATATAGCTAAAAATCCGTTTTCCCCGATATGCCCCTCACCAATATGCTCATGTCGGTCGCGATGCGAGCCAAATTCTACCTTGGAATCATTGGCATGACTCATGCGCAAATACTCCAAACCAATCGCTTTATCGAAGCTGGTGAAGGTTTTTTTAACTGTTTCGGGGGTACGCAGGTCATAGCCGCTACCAAAAGCATGCTGGGTATCAAAGCAAACCCCACCAAAGCCTTTATGCTTCTTTACCGGATCCATCAACTCAGCGATTTCCTCAAAGGTGTCACCAATGACTTCCCCAGATCCAGCGGAAATTTCAATAAGAAGTTGTGTGGTGCCAGTGTATTTATCCAAAATCTTTTTCATCCCTTCCCGAGCTTGCTTCATGCCTTCTTTTTCACCAAGATCCTTGAAACTCCCGGGATGGAACATGACATACTTGGCTCCTAGCTTGCTGCCACGCTCTAAATCTGTTCGAATTAAATTGATGCTACCGTGGTATGTGGATTTTTTGGCCGAGCCTAAATTTAAAATATAAGGAGCGTGAATCACGAAAGTTTCTATTCCGCTGCCTGCCAAGTTCTGCTTAAACTCTTGCTCTACTTCTTTCGTAATAGGGGCTGCTGCTCCGCCTTGGGGACTGCGAGAAAAAATTTGCAAAGTTTCGCAGCCGAAAAGCGCAGCACGCGCAGGCGCATTTTGTAAACCACCAGCAATTGAAACATGGCAGCCAATTAGTGGCTGTCCAGTTTTGGGCAATGCCACTTTAGGAATTTTTTGGTCATTTGAAATTTTTGCTGCAGAAAGTTTACCTTTCTTTTTGACAACCTTTTTTGCTGCAACTTTTGGTGCTGATTTTTTTGCTGGCATAAAGTTAAAACTTACTAATAATTTTTTCAAACTTAGCCCCACTTTTATATGGACCGATAATAGCCAGAGAAGTTTTTCTAGGTTGGAATAAATCACGAGCTACATCGCGCACTTGCTTTGACGTAACTGCGTCTATTTCCTTAAAAGCTTGTTGTGGAGACTTTACTATTTTTTGAAACGCTGACTGCTCTAAATACCAATCAAGTCTTGCTTGATTATCTTCTAAGTACAAAGTAGTGCGCCCTTTCAAATAAGCTTTAGCTTTACCGAGTTCACGCTCAGTTACAGGAATTGATTTAATGTCCTTTAAAATTTCCAAGGATGCTTTTAGCGCATCTTCTAAACTACTCACTCGCACTCCGCCACTAATGTAGAAAGCGCCAGTATCTTGATACTGCGAAGCGCCAGCTCGTATAGTGTAGGCAAGACCCCTGCGCTCCCGGATTTCCATAAACAAACGACTACTCATACCACCCCCCAAAATTGCTGCCAAAACTAGTGCCGCAGGGTTGCGTTTATCATCCACGCTGTAGGCTTTAAAGCCCATGTCAAAATGAGCTTGCTCTGTCTTTTTGAACTGCACCTTAAGGCGTGGTTTGGTCTGCTTATCCTTAGCGACCGTCCATTTATCCCATTTTTTAGCAGGTAATTTACTCCAATATTTAGCAATTAACCTATTTAAAGCCTGTCGATCGTACTTTCCAGAAATTCCCACCAACATATTTCCAGGTTGGTAATTCCGATCCATATAACTGGCAAACATTTGACGGGTAAACTTTCTAACCACCTCCGGTGAACCAGCGGTATCTCTTCCCAAAGGATCGTTAGGCCACATGACTTCTTCTAAAATATTGCCGACGTTAACTCTTGGGGTGTCGCGGTACATATTAATCTCTTCTACAATAACCCCTTTTTCGCGCTCAAGTTCTTCTTTGTCGAGTAAAGGGTTTTGAAGCATATCTGTGAGCACCTCAAAAATAATTGGTAAGTGCACAAATCGAGTTTTGATGTAGAACTGCGTGGCTTCTTTACCAGTTGATGCGTTCATCTCCCCGCCCATGCCATCAATTAATTCTGTAATCGCCATAGCACTGGGATACTTCTTAGAACCTTTAAACAAAAAATGTTCCAAGAAATGCGAGATGCCATTTTCTTTTGCAGTCTCTGAGCGCGAACCAGTTTTTACAAAAAAGTCTACAACAACACTTTCGGCATCGTTGCTTGGTACTTCAATAATTGTTAACCCGTTTTTTAAAACTCGTTTGTGGTACTTCATTTATATAATCATGTCTTTTAATTTTGTTGACGCTTTAGCAAAATAATTTGCTTTGCCATTCTTTAAATATACCAAATCTTCAATTCGAACTCCACCGAAACGCGGAACATAAACTCCAGGCTCAATACTAAACACCATGCCATTGCTAAGAACCTCTTCTGAATTAGCATGGATGTGCGGAGCTTCGTGCACATCAATTCCTGTGCCATGACCTAAACTATGAATAAAGTATTTATCAAGATTGTATTGAGCGAGTGTGTTACGCGCTGCTAAGTCTGCAGTTTTCGCAACAACGTTATGGCGTGCTGTTTTAAAACCTTCTCGGTAAGCTTCCTCTGCAGCTAAATAAATTTGCGCCATTTCTGGCGAAATCTTTTTAAGAAAAACTGTGCGAGTGAAATCGCTACAATAACCCTTAATTTTAAAGCCGAAATCCAAAACCACGCTTTCCCCTATTTTGATTGTTTTATTTGTTGGTACATGATGCGGCACTGCAGCATTTGCACCGCTAGCCACAATCACAGGGAAACTAATATCATCCGCACCCATCCTTAACCCTTCCAAACGAATAAATTCAGCTAGTTCTTTTTCCGTCCAAGGCTTGCTCCGCCTTAAAGCCTTTTTCACCGAAACAAATACTTTTACAGTAATTTGATACGCTAACTGCATTTTAGCTAACTCATCTGAAGTCTTTATTAAGCGAAGCTGTTTCACCGGGCTTACTACAGGCATTAATTTCCGCTTTGGTAGCAACTTTTTTATAAAATTAAACTCTCGTAAATTGGTCTGATCATCAATTTGTAGAGTTTTACTAGCGCCCAAGCACTTGCTGATATTGCGAATTGAATCGGTCTTAATATCAACCTTTTCCAAAAACCCGCCAAAAAGAACTGCCTGCTTTTTAGTAACCAGCAGCAAACCGCCGTCGCTAAAGGTATTTCCGGTTAAATAAAACAAGTCCCCTGGGTCTTTTATCAACAAAGGGGTCTTGAGGGTTTTCTGTAATTTTTTAATTTTTGATGCACCCATTAAACTAATTTCTCTTGTAGCCATGTGGTCAGATCAGCAATTTTTACTCTTTGCTGCTGAGCGGTATCGCGATCACGAACAGTAACCGCACCATCTTCTAAGGAATCAAAGTCCACGGTAATACCAAATGGCGTTCCAATTTCATCTTGACTGTAGTAACGCTTCCCTACATTACCACGATCGTCCCAAGCCACCATGAAGTGCTTAGAAAGTTCTTCGTAAATTTCTTTTGCTTTTTCCACTAACTCTGGCTTGTTCTTTAGCAATGGGAATACGGCGGCTTTGTAAGGTGCAAGCTTTGGCGGTAAAGACAACCAGATGCGCTTGCTGTCGCCTTCGCCTTCTTCTTTATAGTGATCGAGCAAAACTGCTAGGAATGATCGATCAACACCCATGGACGGCTCAATCACATGCGGGACATATTTTTCATTAGTTTGCGGATCAAGGTAGCTAAGGTCTTCCCCCGATGCTTTAATATGATTTTGTAAATCAAAATCACCGCGGTAGGCTAGCCCATACAGTTCTTTTTGACCAAACGGATATTCAAATTCAAAATCTATCGTACGCTTAGAGTAGTGCGCACGGTCCTCATCGGAAATTTCTACTTCATGAACATGGTCTTTATTTAATTGAAGGTCATCGCTAATCCACGAGCCCATTTGCTGTCGCCATTCTTCGAAATACTTATTCCACTCATCATCATTTTTTGGAGCTGGAATAAAATACTCAATTTCCATTTGTTCAAACTCACGGGTGCGGAACACAAAGTTTCCCGGGGTGATCTCGTTGCGAAATGCTTTACCGATTTGCGCAATACCGAAAGGAACAGTCTTTCGGGAAGTTTGTTGCACATTCTTAAATTGTACAAACATTGCTTGTGCTGTTTCCGGTCGGAAGTACGCTATATTAGCCTGTTCTTCTGCTGGGCCAAGAAAAGTCTTTAACATCAAGTTAAATTGCTTTGGAGCAGAAAAACCATCAGCCTTTCCACAGCTTGAACACTTTGCTGATAAATCAATTTGATCGGCTCGAAAACGAGAGTGGCAATTTTTACACTCTACAAGAGGGTCGGAAAAAGTCGCCACATGCCCAGATGCTTCCCAAACTTTTGGATTCATTACTAGGGCAGCATCAATACCAACCATATCTGGCCGGGACTGCACAAAACGCTTCCACCAAAGCTGCTTAATATTATTTTTTAATTCCACCCCCAAAGGACCGTAATCCCAGGAGTTTGCCAGCCCACCATAAATTTCCGAGCCCGGGTATACAAACCCACGCCGTTTGGCCAAACTAACAATTTTTTCCATCAATTCAGAGGAGTTTTCAGTTTTAGACATACCGAAATTATAGCAATTTCAGGCTAATTCAACCAGGTCGAAATTGTTTCTTTACGAGCGTCCACAGAAAGGTTTACCAACTTTTGCGAGATGCGATCGAGAATATACCAATTATCCTCTCTGCTAAAAATAATTGTACCCGAGTTGGCTTTTTCTAAATATACGAAATTATCTTTAAACTTTGCGGGGTCAACTCGATCATAACTAAAAATTTCAGTAGTTTTTTCTGGACTGCCCAATGGAATACTCAATAATGCGCCTGGTACTGCAGCAATAATAGTTTTATCATCTTGCCAAAGGTAACTCATGAACGTACGCAAAGTGCTTTTGTTAGCATTAGTATCGTAACGTAAATTATGATAAACCGATTTTACCTGCTTAGTAGTGAAATCATAAGTGAACAACTCAGCACCAGATGCACAGGCACGTTCATAGCCATTTTCAGCTGATTGAGCGGCTGCATCTGGAGTTACACACCCATCGTAAAGAATTAGATCGTGATTCGGACTCAATTGACCAAGCACATCTGGTTCATTAACTTTTTCTAACTTCCCAGTTTGAACATCCGCAGTATAAATATTACCAGCATAACCTGCGCCATCAGCAACCCATACTTTCAAAATTAGTTGCTTGTCATTATCGCGCCAAGCCGAAACATTCATGGTCTGGTACAAAGCTAAGGCAAAATCTTCACCCAATTTCTTTTGCTCTTTGGTCTCTAGATTATAAAGCCAAAGCTCGCCATGACCAGTTTCTGTCTCCGATCCATATATACGACTGTAAGCTAAATATTTTTTGTCTGCTGAAACTGATACTGCACGAGTAATTGCCTGCGCTGGCAAATCAAACAAAGGTTGCAGCTTTGCAGTGGTTGCATCTAAGGTCTGTAATTTGTTCCCATCGGTATTGCTTGTCACATACGTATATGGGTTGATATAGTCACCTAAGACAATAATATTTTTTTCTGGGATGGTACCGATTTTTTCATCTGGCTCAGAGGAATTGGGAGAATATTTGTAAACAATTGTTTCTGTGTTTTTTTCATCATGGCCCAAATAAAATGCTGTGCCTTCTGGAATAGTCTTTTCTTCAGGTTCAGGAGGTGCTTGCACCACTGGTGCTGAAGATGGTTTAGTGTATTGAGAATATGCAAAATAACTCACTGCTCCTAAAAAGACAAGGACTAGGATAGCAAAGATAAATTTGCTATAACTTCGCCGCCGCTCTGGTAGCTCAAAGAGTTTTTGCGGTGGTTGTGGCGCTGGAGCTACTGTGGACGGTCTCTTAATTTGATTTTTTATTTCAGGCATGTATAGTTTTCTTAATTTGGCGAACATCCTTTTCCAAATGCAACACACGCATACTTAAATCCCCATCTAAAGAAACGTCCTTTAAATGCTTGGTTAATGGCTTATCGATTGTTTCAGCAATAACCTGCGCTAACTTATCGGTTTGTTCTTCGGCGAATTCTTTCAACTCTTCTGTTTGCGCCTTCAAATCGTCCTTGGTCGCAAAGTTTTTCAAATCGTCCTTGGTGGCAAAGTTTTTCAAATCGTCCTTGGTGGCGAATTGTTTCAAGTCATCCTTGGTCGAAAAGTTTTTCAAGTCATCCTTCGTGGCGAATTGTTTCAAGTCATCCTTGGTCGAAAAGTTTTTCAAGTCGTCCTTGGTGGCGAATCGTTTCGCATCTTCTTTGGTGACAGTGCTGCCTAGTCGCTTATTAAGTTTTACCAACTCGCTATGTAGTTTTTTGAATTCTTGTTTTATTTCCATGGCAAATCCTTTCCTTTATTTTAGTACTTTTACCCAGCATAGCAAAGGGCTGATAAAATCCATGTAAAGTTTTTCTAAAGTTTTTTAGTTAAATCCCGAAAATCCGCTAACATTTGAGCGAAATAGTCATATTGAATAGCATTACGCACTTTTTCCATCAAATTTAAATAAAATCTAAGGTTATGCATAGTCGCCAGCCGTTCGCCCAAATTTTCCCCGCTTTTCATAAGGTGATTGATATAGGCCCGAGTGTGATTAACACACCCATAACAGTTGCAAGTTGAATCGATAGGTGTAAAGTCTTCTGCATATTTGGACAAACGAATATCAATAGTTTCGTAACCTTCTTTGCCCTCTTCGTCGCGAGCAGTTATATAGAGACGACCATGACGAGCTTCCCGGGTTGGAATAACGCAATCAAAAGTATCGCAGCCACGCGCTACGGCTTGAATAATATCAAAAGGAGTGCCAACACCAAGCAAATGTTTCGGTGCAGTTTCAGGCAAATGCGGAATAGCAAAGTTCACAGCTTTCATCATTTCTTCGTGCGGCTCACCAACTGCAACACCGCCAATAGCAAAACCTTCAAAGCCAAGTTCAGTCATGTTCTCTGCTGATTGCTTACGTAAATCTTCGAAGCTTGCACCTTGAACGATTCCCCACAACTTTTGCCCAGGGTTAACCGGATCTCCATGCTCTAAAATCTTTTTGTGCTCAGCTACAGCACGCTCTGCCCAGCGCTTAGTTAATTCAATAGATTGCTTGCTGCGTTCGTATTCAAATGGAAATCCTGGGAAGTCATCTAAAATTAAACAAATATCACTACCTAGGTTCGCTTGAATGTCTATGGATTTTTCTGGTGATAGGATTTCTTGCTTGCCATCCATATCAAACTGAAACAACACGCCAGCTTCCAAAACCTTACGCATCTTTGCCAAAGAAAAAACTTGGAAACCACCAGAGTCTGTAAAGATCGGACCCTTCCAGTTCATGAATTTGTGCAAGCCGCCGGCCTTGTAGATCAACGCATCGCCAGGTCGCTGCCACAAATGATAGGTGTTAGCCAGCACCATACTTGCTCCCCAAAATTTTATTTCTTCGCTAGTAACAGTTTTGATCGTGCCTTTTGTACCAATAGGTAAAAACTGCGGTGTATGAACATCGCCATGCGCAGTGTGAATTACTCCCGCACGCGCTTTAGAGTTTTCATCTTTTTTTAGTATTTCGAAATAAGGTTGTGACATAAATGGTATTATAGCTGAGATAACGCTTAAGATAAATAGGTAAACATAAGAAAAACAGCAAAACTTCGGGAAAGTCTTGCTGTTTAAAAATTTTCGCCTTCGGGTTAGGCATCGGTCTCGTTAGAGACTCTGGTCTGGGGATTTTCGATAATCACTGTGGGCACAGTGGTCGGGTCAGGATTTCGGGTAAATACCAAACCATTAGAATCGACGAGGGTGGGCTTCCCATCGAATATCTTAACCGTCAAAATTTGGGTTGTGTCGGTACGAGGGATCTTTCGTCGATCCTTGATCACCCGAATGGGTTTATCAAGAAAATTAATCTTTGGGCTAGCAGTCAACACTGCCGCCTGTCCGGGAACATAACCTTCTCGGCAATACTCTGCCGCTCGACGAGTAATCCAAAGAGCGAGGGGATTTTTTGGGAATCCCATTCCAGTTGCTACGTTGTAGCCTAACAAGTTACGAAACATAAATATAAGGTGTCCTCCATAGTTTTTTTGATATCAAAACCAGGCCTAAATTTACCATAAAATCCCTTATTGGTCAAGCTAACAAAAAACAACTCTTAAGTAAGAGTTGTTTTTGATTTACGCTATCTAACGGTTAGCGCCGCCTTGGCGTGGAGCGCGTGATGGGAATCCACCTCGACCACCACCACCATGACGATCTCCCCCACCGCGGCCACCGAACCCACCACGACCACCCGAAGGTCGACCACTAGGACGACCACCACGATCGCCACCACTGCTAGCCAACTGCTCTGGAGTTGGATCAGGTGCGAAAGGTTTGTGAGTTAAATTAATACGGCCTTGATCATCAATTTCTTGAACTTGAACTTTCAAAGTGTCGCCTACCTTAACCACATCTTCTGGATGGTTCACTCTATAATTAGCAAGCTGTGACACATGCACCATACCATCTTTGCCTGGAAGGATTTCCACGAACGCACCAAAGTCCATAATCTTCACAACTTTACCTTCGTAAATTTCGCCTGGCTCAACTTCTTTAACAATGTTTTGGATCATTTCTACAGCTTTGGTTGCAGCGGCTGCATCAGTTGATGTCACCATTACCAAACCATCATCTTCAATGTCAATTTTCACGCCAGGGCATTCCGCAATAATTCCATTGATGGTCTTACCACCACTACCAATAACTTCGCGAATTTTTTCAGGGTCAATCTTGAAGCTAGTAATACGTGGTGCGTATGGAGAAAGTTCTGGGCGAGGCGCATCAAGCGCTTCTTTCATTTTACTTAAGATGTGCATACGCGCTGGCTTCGCAGCAGCCAAAGCTTCGGCTACAATTTCTGCGGTCAAACCTTTAACTTTAATGTCGAGTTGCAAAGCAGAAACACCTTTTTCGCTACCAGTAACTTTAAAGTCCATGTGACCATTAAAGTCTTCGATACCTGCAATATCTGTTAATACTTTAAAGTTGCTTGGATTCGATTCATCCATAACTAATCCCATAGCAACTCCACCGATAATATCTTTAATCGGCACACCAGCGTCCATCAAACTTAAAGTTGAACCACAAGTGGAAGCCATTGATGTTGAGCCGTTAGAAGACAATGTTTCAGAAACCAAACGCATTGTGTAAGGGAATTCTTCTTGAGCTGGAAGCGCAATCTCAACTGCACGTTCAGCTAATGCACCATGACCAACTTCACGACGACCAGCACCGCGGTTTGGAGAAACTTCGCCAACGGAATATCCTGGGAAGTTATAGTGGTGGATGTAACGCTTCGCCCGTCCTTCAGTCGGGTCTTCCATGCCATCCAATAACTGCTCGTCGCCTTTGCTTCCTAAAGTAGTAACTGTAAGCACTTGGGTTTCACCACGGGTAAACAAGGCTGAACCATGAGTACGGGGCAATACGCCAACTTCTGCTGTAATTTGACGAGTTTCATCCATAGCACGACCATCAACGCGACGGCTGTGTTCAAGAATCTGCTTTTGCTGATACTTCTTTAAGATTTTGTCTACTGCATTATGAACTTCTTTAGAAATATTTACGTCCTCCATCTCAGGAGATGCTTCAAGTTCCGACTTAACGGCTTCAGAAATTTCTGATTCCATAACCGCCACATTCACATCGCGCACGGATTTTTCTTTAACATACAAAGCGGCTTCGATTTTATCATCAGTAAGCAATGCTTTTACTTTCTCCATTACAGCTGCATTAACTTCCTTAATTACAATATTAGTGGCTTTTTCTACTCCAACTTCTTCACGGAAAGATTCTTGAGCTTCAGCCAAAACCTTTAAATGTGTTTGGGCAACTTTGATTCCTTCCACAATATCTTCTTCAGGAACAAGGTTTGCTCCAGCTTCAACCATTATGATGTGTTCAGCAGTCCCACAAACAATTAGATCCATTTGAGATTGCTCACGCTGTTCTTTGTTTGGGTTAGCCACAAACTGGCCATCGATTTTACCAATGCGCACTGCTGCCACGGGGCCATCAAAAGGAATTTCAGAAATATGAAGAGCCATGCTCGCTGCGTTCACAGCAATCATGTCTGGTTCGTTTTCACCATCAATAGATAGCACTGTGGTAACAACTTGCACATCGTTACGCATTCCCTCTGGGAATAGTGGACGAAGGGAACGGTCAATCACGCGGCCGGTTAGAATCGCTTCATCAGTCGGACGACCTTCGCGCTTTACCCAACGGCTACCTTTAATTTTTCCAGCAGCGTATAACTTTTCCTCGTAATCAACTAGCAAAGGAAAGAAGTCCATACCTTCGCGTGGATTTTTACCTAATACTGCGACTGCCAACACAACTGTGTCACCAACGCGAGCCAAAACAGCTCCGCTGGCTTGTTTTGCTAACTTGCCAGTTTCAAACTGCCAGTCAGCTCCCGCAATGTTTGCGGTAATTTTCTTTGTATCCATTTAGATACCTTTCGCAAGCAACAGATGCAAGCGGCCAAAAGTGAAGGGTTGGATGAAGGGAAAGAATACTTGCACGCAGGCAGCGCTTTGCCGCTTCGCGGCGGCGCTAGCTTACTGCCCGCTTTGCAATTATTCTTCCCTCCAACACTTCACTCTTGGAACTTGTGTCTGTGTTTTGCTTAATTATTAATTAATTACAACTAGTTATTAACATCAAAATCTTTTAGGAACGCATCAGGATTAGGAGTGCTGCCGAACAGTAAATGATAGATATTGTCTTCAAACATATTTTCTGGCTTCGGAATGCTCGTGCCTTTTAGGCTGTGCCAGTGTCGCCAAGCTTTTTGAAAGGCTTCGTAACCCTCACTACCTTCCGGGCCATACTTTTTGTAAATCACATCATACTTAATCTGATTAACCAAATTAATGAACTCGTCACGGTCATCAAACTTTACATGGCCCTGAGACCGCACTTTCTGCTTAATCTTTTCGATATCAGGATTAGCCATGAGATGAGCAATAACCTGCTCGTTTACACGAATCCATTCTTTTTGGAAGTCATCTACATCCCAAGCGGCTTGTGAATTAGACTGGGAGGTTGGTTCGACAATAGTATTTTCTGCCATAAAACAATATCAAGCCCTGCCAGAAAGGCCAGGGCTTGGGAAAAATTAATTTGAATCTTTCTTTAACTTCAATTTATCAACAATTTTGTCGTAACGCTTTGCATCTTCGCTCTTTAAATAACGAAGGAGGCGGCGGCGATTGCCTACCATTTTCAGAAGACCGCGGCGAGAGTGGTTATCTTTTTTGTGAATCTGCAAGTGCTCGCTAACTTGTTCGATTTCCTTAGTTAGCACAGCAATTTGTACTTCTGGAGAACCAGTATCATCCTTGTGGGTTTGATACTTCTTGATGATCGCGTCTTTGTCTTTTTTACTCAGCATATACTTTCCTTTCTTCTCGCTACTACTTGCGTGCAGCGATGCACGACAACGGCAGTATATTTTCCGCTGCGTGGTTAATTTATGAGGGTATTATATCAAATGGCCTGGAAATAGGCAAATTACCTCCTTGTCGCACAATCGAATAATTTGCGGCGCGGTAAATTTGAGAGTATACTGCAATAGCCTTATATATCAACAAAATGTCTGAAACCAAAACGAAAATTGAAAAGTATGTACGAGAGTTCCTCGAATACTGCGAAATCGAGAAAAACAAGAGTTTACTAACTATTCGCAACTATGAGCACTATCTCGCCCGCTTTGCGGCTTTTGCTAAAGCTCACAGCCTAAATCGCCCCGAGGATATTACTTTAGATACTGTGCGATCCTATCGCCTATTCCTTAATCGCCTTGCTGATGAACGCGGCAAAAATTTAAAGTTAGTTACCCAAAACTACCATGTTATTGCTTTGCGTGCTTTTTTGAAGTATTTGGCTAAGCGCGATGTAGATACCCTATCTGCGGAAAAAATTGAATTAGCCAAGAATCCCGCGCGTGAAGTAGAAATTATGACAAATGAAGAGATTGAGCGCATCAAAAAGGCAGTTGCTTCGGAAGATAATGAAATCGCTCGACTACGAGACGCAGCCATACTAGAACTGCTCTTTTCCAGCGGAGTGCGTATTTCTGAGCTAGTACAGCTCCAACAAAAACAATTAAACTTTGAACGTGGCGAATTCACTGTACGCGGCAAAGGTGATAAACTCCGCCTAGTGTTTATGTCTGATGAAGCAGTAAAAATGCTGCGCGCCTATCTTAAGAAGCGCACGGACAACAATCCAGCCCTATTTGTAAGTCACAGCCAAATTGGCAACTCAGTTACAAAGCAAATGGACTCAATGGGCAAAAAAAGTGATCAACATCACGCAGCGGGGTTAACAGCACGCAGTGTGCAGCGCCTAGTAAAAAAATACGCGGCCCTTGCTGGAATTATGCATAAAGTTACGCCGCACACATTCCGACACTCTTTTGCTACAGACTTACTTCAAAACGGCGCTGACATTCGTAGCGTACAAACCCTGCTTGGCCACGCCTCTATTACTACTACCCAAATCTACACTCACGTAACCAACTCGCAACTGCGCGAAGTCCACAAGAAGTTTCATAACAAAAAATAGGGATGAGGCGTTAACTTTGATTAAAGTATCTGGATCTAACCTTGTCGATTGGTGCTTGAAGAGCTTTTTCTAAATCAAAGTCTACATCTGCATGAGCTCGGCTAGCTAATCGGTCGGGAGTCATTCCATACAAATAAATCGACAACCACTCCAAATTCTTTAGATCAAGAACTAAATTCAACCTACCAGCTTGATCTTTAGATAGGTTAGCCCTCCTAATGTATTCTGTAATGAAATGTTCTTTATGGGAACTTGGTAGTTTTTGCTGAGCATCATGATTAACAAAATCCGCTATTATAGCCTGCGGATCATCCCAACCAAAGTATTCAAAATCAACAAAGCAGAACCCCCCATCTTCTTTAACGATAATATTATGGAAGCCAAAATCTACCGGACTTAGTCTTTTTTCAGTATCAGAAACGTTTTGATCGTGCAGGCTTTCAACGCGCTCTAATAATTGGTTCCTATGCTCAGTCATGTATTCAACTACTTTTGTCGACTCTGCCAAATCTTTTATCAAAGGATGCACGTTTGGATCATTAATACATTCAAGAAATTTCCCAAATCTAAAATCTATATTTCTAATGTAGTCCTTGAGCGAAAAACACCCCATAACAGCAGGAGGAAACTCTGTCTCTATATTTCCGCTCTTGAATGACTGTAGTTCAATCACAAAGTCTAATACATTATCAATGTCATCCAAGGTAGCTTCGGAAGCAAGTTTTGAATTTCCAGCTTCATAGGAATATACCGCTACGTAGTCATCGTCGCCTCTTAAAACAGGCCTGGGCACATTATCAAAACCATGGTCTCTCAAAAATGAAAGCGCCCGATACTCTCTTTCAAGGCGTTCTCGTTCATCCCTTTGGTACTTTTTAAGCAAGTATTTGCCGTCATCAGTTTCTATTTCGAAAAGTCGATTGTTCATGCCTGCACTTAGTTCATGGGTTGATAGAACATTGCCACCCAACTCTGAGCTAATTTTATCCAAAAGTACTTGGTCCGCTGATGGTAGTGACTCTGGATTTGCTTTTTGTATATCCATTTCTATATTTTATAGGAATTGTCACGGCTGGCAAATTACCGCAATCTCAGAACAAGATATCCACTTGACCGGCTGTTTGGCCGGAGTATAATAGGTAAATCCCAAGCACATCAATTTGAGAGAGGACAAAACTGTGAAAAAAGTCATATACGTTTTAATTGCGATCGCCTTGATCGCATTCTCCGTTTACACCACAGTCGGAGATCACCTGGGTAAATTAATGTAATTATACCCGTCACCCAATGGATTAGGAAAAGAAGGCTGCAGTTTAGCCTCTTTTTTTTATGCCTAATTTCAGCTACAATTACGGTCATGAATTACGGCTTTTGGAAAAAATTACCCAAACCTTTCTTTGCACTCGCACCAATGATGGATGTCACTGATGCGGCTTTTCGTAGCATCATTGCTCGCGAGGGCAAACCAGATGTCTTTTACACTGAGTTCACATCGACGGAAGCGTTGCTGCATGATGTTGGCCGCGAGAAAGTAATTCATCATTTTAAATATTCAAAAACTGAACACCCAATTGTGGCGCAAGTATTTGGCGCGAAAACTGATAAATATGTTGAAACTGCCAAGCTAGTTGCCAAGCTTGGTTTTGACGGTATTGATATTAACATGGGTTGCCCAGAAAAAAACGCAGTGCGCGGTGGTTCTTGTGCAGGATTATTCCATACCCCCCAATTAGCCAAGGAATTAATTTTGGCGTGCAAAGAAGGCGCGCCAGAAATTCCGGTATCTATCAAAATTCGGATTGGTGATACTAAAGTTGATTGGGAAAACTGGATTGCAACTTTACTCGAGGGGCAACCAGCAGCAATTGCCATTCACCTACGCACCCGCAAAGAAATGTCTAAAGTGCCTGCCCACTGGGAGGAAATGCCAAACATCGTAAAATTTATTCACAAACAAACCACCGAAGCAACTCGCCCGCTAATTATGGGCAATGGCGATATCAAAGATTTAGTGGAAGCAAAACAAAAAATTCAAGACACTGGTGCAGATGGTATGATGCTCGGCCGAGCTATTTTTGGTAATCCCTGGTTGTTCGCAAAAAATCTGGATACTCGTCCACCTCTTGATGTGCGCATGAAAGTATTAATAGAGCACTGCAAACTTTACGAAGAAATGTTTACTGGGATAAAGCCGTGGGATATTATGAAGCGCCACTTTAAAGCCTATGTTAGTGGTTTTGATGGCGCTGCCGACCTACGCGAACAGCTGTATAACTGCAAAAATGCTACCGAAGTAGAGACTGTAATCCAAACTGCTCAGCTTGATTAAAAAGCCAAAATTAGTTATAATTTTCTGGTATTTAAGTTTCATGCACCCGTAGCTCAGCTGGATAGAGCGTTCGCTTGCGGAGCGAGAGGTCATAGGTTCGAATCCTGTCGGGTGCACCAGAAAAGAAAAACCGCCGCAAGGCGTTTTTTGTTATAATACTAATAGTCTCACGCACAGCGTGCACGAGGCTCCGTAGCTCAGTTGGATCAGAGCAGGGCACTTCTAAGGCCAAGGTCGCAGGTTCGATCCCTGCCGGAGCCACCAAAAAACCCAAACGAAAATCAAAATCAAAAATGGAAAATTTTACTTCAAATAAATTTCTATATAAGTGGTTCTTTAGACTGCTCTTGTTAGTAATTTTTGTTGCTGGTGCAGCGCTGACTATTTATGTCTACAACTTTGCAAACCAATCTAACCTCGACTCCCTTTCCGAGGGTGTGCAAACCATTGCTTCATCAATGGATCTTGATGAAATTTCCGCATTGCAAGGTTCAGAAGCAGACTTAGATAATCCGAGCTACATCAAACTCAAAGAGAAACTGATAAAAATTCGCTCTGTTCAAAAGGACGTGCGCTTTGTTTATTTAACCGCCAAAAATGAGAGTGGCGAGATTTACTTCATCGCAGATTCCGAAGATCCAAATTCTGAAGATTACTCCCCTCCTGGCCAAACTTACGATGAGGCCGACGAAAACTTTGTTTCTGTTTTTAATTCCAAAAAGCCTCTGGTATACGGTCCGAGCAAAGATCGCTGGGGAAATTGGTACACTGCTCTGTCACCTATAGTAGATGAGTCCGGCCAGTTAATTGCAGTTGCTGGAATTGATGTTGCTGCGGCTGGCTATGAAGGCCGTTTAATAGCCACAACAGCCGTTCCTGCATTGGTAACCCTTTTGCTTTTAGCTTTAGTGTTCATTGGCCAAAGAATGATTAAACACCAGCAGCAAATGCTAGAGCAAAAATCTGAGTTTGTTTCGATTGCATCACATGAGCTACGCTCGCCATTGAACGGTATTACTTGGGCTTTGCAAAATTTGCGCAAGGCAAGCAACCTATTACCAGAACAAACCGATGCCATTTCAGGAATTGCCAGCGCTACTAATAATTTAATGGGTAACATTAACGATATCTTAGATGCCTCGGCAGTAACCGGAAGAGCGACCAAGCTACTTATGGAGCCGGTCAATATTAATGAGTTACTAAAAGATGTGATTGAGCAACAAGAGTTCAATGCCAAACAAAAAAACGTGAACATAGATTTCAGTTCAGTTCACTCAAAAAATTATATCCTTCAAATTGACAAAGAAAAGGTCAGGCGTGTAATCAGCAATATTCTGTCTAACTCAATTAAATATTCACCGGAAAATTCCAATATCAACATTGGCTTGGAACAAACTGCTGATAATTTAGTAATGCATTTCACGGATCAAGGTATTGGTATTCCAAAATCCGATCAAGAAAAAATATTTGAAGGCTATTACCGCTCCGATAATGCAGTTAAATCTGGGGTAAGCGGTACTGGGCTTGGCTTATACTTTGCCAAAAAGATTATTGAAATGCATCGTGGAAAACTTTGGCTAAAATCTGAGGTTGGCCAAGGAACCACATTTTTTGTACAATTACCTATCAAGACCTGAAATTAATTAAACTGAATGCAAGAACGAGTTCAAAAATTTTTAAGTGAAATTGGTGTTGCTTCTCGGCGAAAAGCCGAGGAGTTTATTAAGTCAGGGCAAGTCTCAATTAATGGGCGCAGGGCTAAACTCGGTGACAAAGTCGATCCAGACAACGACGAAATTAAGGTTTATGGAAAAATTGTTAAAGCTAAAGGCGAAGCACGGGTTAAAAAAATTTACATTGCGCTCAACAAACCAAAGAACACTGTAGTTAGCAAGCGAGACCCGAATGGACGCAAAACCGTATTCTCATTATTACCAGAAGAGCTGCGTACCAAAGTTCATAACGTTGGTCGTCTAGATTACGATACCGAAGGGTTATTAATTCTAACTAATGATGGTGATCTCACCCAACAGCTTGCCCACCCAAAGTACGAACACGATAAAGAGTACGAAGTAATCACCAACGAACCAGCTAAGCCTGCGCAACTTGAAAAACTTCGCGAGGGAATTGAATTGCCAACTGGCCTGACTTCACCAGCAAGCATTCGCCAACGCTCTGGAAAAATTTATATTACTATTCACGAAGGAAAAAAACGACAAGTAAGGCGGATGTTCAATGCGGTTGGTTTGGGCGTGCATAATTTAAAGCGGGTGCGCATCAATAAACTTCATCTAGAAAACATTCCCGTGGGTGAATATATTGAAGTTAAAAAGTCCGATATTCTATGAGGAAATTCCGCAAACACTCAGCCAAATTTTTAGTACTGCTTTTTCTGACAGCGCTAATTGCTTTGGGTGCATTCTATTTATTACACCGCCGAGCGTCTAACCAATCCATGCCTGCGCCTAAAACCGCAGTAACGTTTGACGGCCCAACCGACACACCAAAAAAAGAAACCCCAAATGACACTCCTAACGAAGCCGCGAAACCGCTTCCTCCTTCCCTACTAATAAAAGTGCCTTTCACGACTCAAGCCCCAACTGCAAATTGGGATGAACTTCACAACGAAGCCTGCGAAGAAGCCAGCGCCATTATGGCCAATGCTTACTTTGATGGAACTCCGGCAGACCAAACACTGACAGTCTCATTAGTGGAAGGCGAAATAAATAAACTCACCCATTGGCAAGACGAGCATCAAGGATATCATTTAGACCAGACAACCGCCGAAACATCAGTAATGATTGAAGCTATGTATGGTTTAAAGACAAAGCAGCTGGGTCTTTCCGAATCAGAAATAAAGCAGGCTTTGGCAGAGAACAAATTAGTGTTAATATCATTTAACGGTCGTGCTTTGCACAACCCGCACTATAAACAGCCGGGACCAATTCATCACATGATGGTCATTACCGGCTGGACCGAAGACGGCAAATTTATTACCAATGACCCAGGCACTAAGTTTGGTAAAAATTACCAGTACGATTATAAAACTTTATTTGACGCCGCTGCCGACTGGGACCACAGCACCAACAATGTTGATGACACTAAAAAATTTATGATCACTGTTAGTAACTAATCCTTGATTTACACCCTATGAAGCTATTCGCTAAATATTTAAAAAATTACAAAGGCCTCCTTGCTGGAGCATTAATCTTGGCAACGGTTAACCAAGTGTTTTCTTTAATGGAGCCGCAGCTGCTTCGAATTTTAGTTGATAAATACGCAGCGCATTTTTCAGACTTTGCTCGTGGAGAATTTTTCCAGGGAGTTATTTTATTGCTGTTAGCTTTCATTGGTACAGCTTTTGTGTCGCGCGTAGCAAAGAACTTTCAAGACTATTACACCAACGTAATAACCCAGCGCCTTGGTGCAAAAATGTATGCCGACAGTGTCACTCACTCCTTCTCTCTCCCCTATGCCGTATTTGAAGATCAGCGCTCGGGTGAATTTTTACAAAAACTACAACAAGCCCGTAACGATACCCAAAAATTTCTTAACCTTGCTATTGGCCTGCTCTACGTGTCCCTGGTTGGAATTGTGTTTGTCTTAATTTACGCAACCTGGGTGCACTGGTTAATTGGTTTAATGTATTTGTTGATGATCCCAACTTTAGGTATTACAACTTTTTACATCACTAAAAAAATCAAAGACGCTCAAACACCAATTGTTAATGAATCGCAGGCTTTGGCAGGATCCACCACTGAAACATTGCGCAATGTTGAATTGGTTAAGTCTTTAGGATTGGAGGGTCAGGAAATTAATCGCCTTAATTTAACCAACCAAAAAATCCTCGATCTTGAACTAAAAAAAGTTCGCTTAATCCGTGCCTACAGTTTTATGCAAGGGACTATTATTAACGCCCTGCGTGCCGTGTTAATGCTTGCCATGTTCTGGTTAATTTATGAGGGCCAATTAACTATTGGGGAATTTTTCACTCTACAAATTTATTCATTCTTTATTTTTGCGCCTTTGGGTGCCCTTGGAGATTTAGGAACCAGCTACGGTGAAACTAAAGCCAGCTTGGCAAAACTTGAAGAAATTCTTAACCAACCACAGGACAAGCAGCCAGAAAACCCAAAACCTGTTGGAAAAATCAGTACCATTGCTTTCAATGACGTTTCTTTTGGCTACCAAACCGGAAATGATCATGCGATTTCAAAGGTAAAATTTGAAATCCAATCTGGTAAAACCGTGGCTTTTGTTGGGCCATCTGGTAGTGGTAAAAGTACAGTTATAAAACTAACCGTTGGTCTTTACACTCCCACAGAAGGACAAGTGCTATTTAACGGATTGCCTAGCACAGAAATTGATCTAGTATCTTTGCGCAACCGCGTTGGCTTAGTCGCCCAAGAAACTCAATTGTTCTCTGGCACCATTCGCGAAAATTTGCAGTTCGTAAAACCAACAGCCACTGACTCAGAATGTATTGATGCTCTTAAAGCCGCGAGTGCGCAAAGTTTGCTTGAACGCGGCGGCGATTTGGGTCTAGACACAAAAATTGGCGAAGGCGGCCTTAAGCTTTCCGGTGGTGAAAAACAACGCTTAGCTATTGCCCGCTCCCTACTCCGCAATCCAGACCTTCTAATTTTTGATGAAGCCACTTCTTCACTCGACTCTATCACCGAAGAATCAATTACGCAGACTATAAAGGAAATTGAAAAGACGAGACCAGATTTAATCCGCATCTTAGTAGCACACCGATTGTCTACCGTCATTCACGCTGACACTATTTTCGTTCTTGAAAAAGGTAAACTGGTTGAGCAAGGTACTCACGAACAGCTCCTTAAAGAAAACGGTTTGTACTCTGCACTGTGGCGGCAGCAGGTTGCTACTAATGCCTAGCCCTCTGAATCAAAGTGTTCATTTTAGAACCATCAGCTAATTCTAACTGATAAATTTCCGTAGTTCCGTTGTTGATAGTTTCAACTAAACGACCGAACTTACCATCCTGCAAAGACTGGTTAGTGACTTTTTGTTTTGTCGATTTAGTTGTTACACCTTCGCTGCTAGGCATAATTGGATCAATATGATTACGATAAATTAATTTCATGCTATCTAGATCGATTTGGTCGGGATACTGTTGCTTGTGAACATTTCCAAAACCATAATCCAGATTCATACAACTATTAGAATCGTCTCCGACATCTAATCGAAACGGTAGGCCTTCAGTCCAGCCCAAGTATTCACAGACTAGTTTATTGCGCCAAGCATCAGTAGAATACTCAGAGCTCTCGTTGTTTAAATAAAAATCGTTAAGCACAACCAATCCATAATAAATATGCGGGCTATCAGCTAGTTGTGTATAACCCGCGATCGCCAACCAGTCATTTTCCTCGTTGATATTGCAAACATGCATGCCGGTATCTGAAGGAGGCATGACAATAGGGTAACACTGGAAAGGAGCCTTGCTTGGTGTTATTTGATAATTAATAACATCAGCCGCTGACCATTTCTTCGTTATATTCTCCAGAGTATTGTTCCAATTAGTTGTGGTATGGTCAATAATCTTTAAAGCAAAAGGTGTGGTTGCGTGTTGCCAATGAACCTGCGGCAACTCATCAGCATGAGAGTTTAACCCATGAAGCGCATTTGTACTAGTCTTCAAATAGAAAGCACCAACCACTGCGACACAGACTAACAACCCCAGCAAAAGTTTCATTTTTGCATGGTGATTCATTTTTGTTTTCTCCATAGATTTATTTAATAACACTTAAAGTATATAAGTGGCCTTAAATGAGCACAAATTAGTTATCCACTCACGAACAGCTCCTGAAAGAAAACGGTTTGTATTCTGCGCTATGGCGACAGCAAATTTCTCCAGATGAATAAACTTGTGATATAATTTATGTAACTTTGAAGATGAACCGGATGAAAAATAGACAGGGGGAAAAATGTTTATTTTAACATCGTTGCTCTTACTTTTTGGCCCAACCGTCACATTTACAATGTGGCCAGAATACATATTTGCGATCGTTGGGTTAACTTGTTTTTCCTATTGGCGTTTAAAAAACCAAAAAAAATAACAGGCCTGATTCTCTCACGGCCTGTTTAATTTTATTTCTTTTGATCTTTCAACGTTTGCAAATCTTCCATCACCTTTTGGATATCAGTCTGAAGCTGATTTAAAGTTTTCATTGTTTGCTCGTCGTGGAGATCATCCTCTTCATCATCTTTTTCAATCTCATCAATATCCTGCTCAATCCCCTCCACGTCTTCCTGCATTTCATCAATATCTTTTTCGATTTCATCAATGTCCTTCTCAATCCCTTCAACGTCTTCGGCAATCTCTTCAATATCTTCTTCTACATCGGCCAAACTCTGAGTGTTTTTGTTAACCGTCATCTGAATAAACAACGCCAAGTAAATTGCCTCTAAAGACACGGCTGTGGTCAGAATTAACAGTACAGAATCAAACGGCACACCAAAAATTACCAAAGCAAAAGCTGCCAAAAACAGGAGTGTATGCACCACAATCGAAGCTGGCGAACCAAGCCAAGTCGTAAAACGCTCAGACAGCGCAATTTGGTTGTCTAATTTTTTCTTATGTTTAGTAGCCATTCTACCTCAAATTATAGCACTTAATCTGATATAATACATTTATGGACCTAAGTGCCCTGAAACAAAATTTCAAAGGCGAAATAACAACTTCTGAGCAAGATATTGAACATTACAGTCGTGATGCGAGTATTTTTCAAATTGCCCCAGAGGCAATTGTCTTTCCTGCTGATGTTGATGATGTAAAAAACTTGGTGAAGTTTGCCTCAGAGAATAAAGCGACCAACGCTGGGCTATCCCTTACCCCTCGTGGTGGCGGCACAGACATGACCGGCGGCAGCGTGAATGATTCGATTATTATAGACACAACACGCCACTTAAATCATATCTCAAATCTAACTGATGCTAGCGTGCAAACAGAAAGCGGTGTAATGTTCCGCGATTTAGAAGTGAAGTTGTCAGCGCAAAACAAAATTATGCCAGCTTACCCAGTATCCAAAGCCTGGGTCTCAGTTGGCGGGATGGTTGGCAACAACTGTGGAGGAGAAAAAACTTTTCAGTACGGCCAGGCCATTGACTTCGTTGAAGAACTCGAAGTAGTTTTAGCTGATGGCAATTCATACACCATAAAACCACTCAACGAAACTGAACTAAAGACTAAAATGGCACTAAGTACTTTTGAGGGCGAAGTCTACCGCAAAACTTTTGAACTAATCCAAGATAATTACCGAATAATCCAAGCAGCAAAACCAACCACTTCCAAAAATTCATCTGGTTACTATTTGTGGGATGTGTGGGATGGTAAAACTTTTGATTTAACCAAACTGTTCGTTGGCTCGCAAGGTACCTTGGGAGTAATTACAAAAATCAAATGGAAGATTGTGCCAGTGCATCGCCACTCTCGTCTGTTGGTATTCTTTTTAAACGACCTAAAGCAGTTAGGCCAATTGGTCACTCATGTTAACGAGTTAAAGCCAGAAAGTTTTGAAATTTTTGATAAGCACACATTGCGATTGGCTTTAAAATACTTACCAGAAATTCTCCGCAAAATGAAAGGCTCACCATGGAAATTGTTTTGGCAATTCTTACCCGAACTATGGATGTCTCTTAAGGGCGGGTTGCCGGAAATTGTTTTACTAGCTGACTTTACTGGTGATGATGGTGTGCAAGTACAGGCTCGGGCTAAAGCGGCGCAAAAAAATATCCGCGAACATTTTAATTTACAAACCCATTTAACGAAAAGTTTTGATGAAGCTCAAAAGTATTGGATAATTCGCCGCGAAAGCTATAATCTACTTCGCCAACACAATGCGCGCAAAATTTCTGCTCCGTTTATTGAGGATATTGTTGTGCATCCAGATCAGTTACCAGAATTTATGCCAAAGCTGGATCAAATCCTCAACAAATATCCAGACTTTGTGTACACAATTGCTGGCCACGCTGGCGATGCCAACTTCCATATCATTCCTTTAGTAGATGTGTCTGAAGAAAAACATCGTAAGCAAATAATCCAAATGAGTGACGAAGTGTTCAAACTTGTGCGCGACTTCAAAGGTTCAATGGCCGCAGAACACAATGACGGTTTAGTGCGCGGCACTTTCCTGCCATTCATGTTTGGTGACAAAATTTTCGACATATTTAAAAGGACCAAAGCTATCTTCGATCCTTTAAACATCTTCAACCCGCACAAAAAAACTGACGCAGATTTAACCTTTTACACCGACCATATTAGACATCATTAATTGCACCGACGGCGACAAGTATCATCGCGTGTAGTAGTTGTTGACGTAGCAGACCGTAGGCTAGTGCGACGACCACCCATACTGGTAATTACAGCACCGGCCTTGAATGCGGCAATGTCGTAACCGCCGCGCCACCACGGCTCGAACGCTGCCAACTTACTAAACACTTCCGACCCTGCCATAGAGAACATTTTTACATGCGGTCCACCAGTGGAAGCCGGGGCAACAACAATTTCACTTCCAGTTTTAGAGGTGCTTGCATCACCAACACTTACACGCATCCCTACAGTAAAAGTGCCGTCGTAGGCAAAAAATTCTTTCTTCAATGAAGCGGTCTTGTCGAATATCTTTACATGCGGTCCACCACCCTTGCCTGGCACAGTTACAAAACCACCATCAAACCCAGCGACGTCGAGCCCTGAGGACAAAGAAGTGTCGTGCGCCATAAGTTCTTTTTTCACAGTTGGCACAGCACTACCAGCAGCAATCTTTACATCCCAAATTTTTACATGGGGACCTCCGGCAGAAGCAGGCGCAGTGACTATTTCCCAATTTCCATCACTGTCGATATCGGCAGCACTAATATGCACCCCACCATAAAAGTTGGCGGCATACGCAAAAAACTCTTTTAACAAAGTTCCATCAGCCTTAAATACTTTTACATCTGGCCCGCCGCCTGGACCAGGTGAGGTAATAATTTCATTCTTGCCGTCATCATTTACATCCCCGACGGCAACATCAACACCACCAGTAAAGTTAGTCGCGTACGCGTAAAACTGCTTTACAACTTTCCCATCTTTTTCCAAAACCTTAATTAACGGCCCGCCACCTGGACCAGCACCAGTAACATATTCAATTGCACTGTCAGTATCTAAATTCCCCGCTGCAACATTGGCGCCTCCACCAAAACTTTCGTACGGCAAAATTTCTTTATCTAATTTAGGATAACTAGTTACAGGTGTAGTAATCTTGGTAGCATTTTGCAAACTCTGGTAAGGACTAAATGCAGTACCCTGATACCGAATTTCAAAATGCAAGTGTGGGCCCGTACCTTCGGCATTACCACTATCACCCATATAGCCAACCAACTGCCCCTTCACAACTTTATTGCCTTGCTGAATATCTGGTGCGTAAGCATTCATGCCATCACCATGACCATCATCAGTTCCAGGATTGTCATTATTCATGTGCAAATAATGATAGGTGTAACCATCTTTATCTTTAATCGTAATCGAGTAGCCCCAAGATTGTTCTGGATAATTTACATTGATGATAGTGCCATCTACTGCGGCAACTAATGGCATTAATTTTTTGCCCATCAAATCGTTACCTTCGTGAGTGCGACCGCCGCTGCGAGGATTACCAAAGTCATCATAATAGCTCACTGTGCCAATGACCGGGAAAACAATAGTTCGAACTGCAGAAAGCTGTGCACTAGCAGTGCTAATTGAGCCAAATAATGGCGTTGCCACGAGTACCGTGGCCAATAAATAGAAAATTTTTGATGTTATTTTTTTCATAGTTTGTTGATGTTTTTGTTAGTTAATTAAGTATAGCATGGTTTACTTGCCTATTTTGCACTTTTGTGTTAAAATTAAAAAATGATAAATACGAATGATAACAATAGTAACGCTGCTAGCAGTTCTGGTGGATTCAGTAATTTAGGTATTGCTCCGAAGCTGCTCGACATTTTACAGAAAAATAAATTCGTTACTCCAACCCCGATTCAAGAACAATCTATTCCCGCTGCCCTCTCTGGAACTGATTTAATGGGTATTGCCCAAACTGGTACTGGTAAGACCTTGGCTTTTGGTATTCCCATGATCCAACGCCTTGCTCAAGGTAAAGGCACAGGCTTAGTAGTACTTCCGACTCGCGAACTGGCTTTACAGGTGAATGAAACTCTGAAGAAAATTGGTGCATCAATTGGTTTAAAAACTGCTATTCTAATTGGTGGTGAAAACATTGGTCGCCAGATAGTCGCGCTAAAGAAAAACCCGCACATTATTATTGCTACTCCTGGACGATTGATTGATCACTTAGATCATAAAAGTGTAGATCTTTCTAAAACTGCGGTTTTGGTTTTGGATGAAGCTGATCGCATGCTCGACATGGGTTTTGCCCCGCAGATTAATAAAATTTTAGAGAAGGTGCCGAAGGCGCGCCAAACTTTGCTATTCTCTGCAACCATGCCACCCGAGATTGTAAAGATTGCTAATTCGTACATGAAGACTCCTTTGCGTATTGAAGTTGCGCCAGCTGGTAGTGCAGTAAAATCTGTGACTCAAGAAATTTACTTTTTGGAACGTGGCGAAAAGTTAGCTTTACTTAAAGAACTGTTAGGTAAGTTTAATGGTAGTGTCTTAGTATTTTCTAGAACCAAGCATGGTGCTAAGAAAATTGCCCGAGATATCCGCAACATGAAAATTACTGCTACTGAAATTCACTCCAACCGTTCTTTGAATCAACGTTTGGATGCCTTGAAAGGTTTCAAGTTGGGAACTTACCGCGTACTAGTTGCTACAGACATTGCAGCTCGCGGAATTGATGTTACTGGAATTCAACTAGTAATTAACTACGACTTGCCAGACCAGGCGGAAGATTACGTACACCGCATTGGCCGTACAGGTCGTGCTTCTATGACAGGACACGCTATCTCCTTTGCTACTCACGACCAACGCCGCGATGTAAAAACCATTGAAAAGCTAATTCGTAAATCTTTACCAGTCGCAGTCCTACCAAAACTAGAACGAGTGGCTTCTGTTACCCCACCTCGCCCACCGCTGCGTGGTTATTCTCGAGGACGTGGGTCGAGCTACGGTGCCCCTCGAGGACCACGAGGACCTCGCCCATCTGGGCCAGCGCCTCGCCGCGAAGGATCTCGTCCACCATTCCAAAAACCATCATTTTCAGGAAGATCCGCAGGGCCATCATCCCCTTCCAGAACACCAGGCGGTTACAAACCTAGTCATAGCTCAGGTGGACATGGCTCAGGCGGACATAGCGCTGGAGCATCAAAAGGAAGACCAAAAAACAAAAAATGGTCAGATTACGAGCGTGGCCGCAAAGCTCCTCCTCAGTCACTTAAGAAAATTTCCCAAAGTGCACGCGGCTTCTTTATTAGCCGCAAAGCTTACTCAGACGAGGATTAGTCTGTAAAATTGATAAGGTACAAAGCAAGCCCCGCTCACGCATGCGGGGCTTTTTCTATTCTAGTTTTTCAGCTCAACTACTGCGCTAACCAACAATTTAGAACAACTTAATCTTAATAGCATTGAAAACATTCAGAACCGAATCCCAGAATCCAACTAATTTTGCTTTCATACCTACTTCAATATCGCCTTGATCTACATCTTCATGATCTGAATTAGTAATCTGGGTATCGCTATTAGTATTTACCGTAATCGAAGTGTCATCACCTGTCTGCAAAGTAATTGTGTCATCGGTTACTGCGGTGACAGTGCCTTTAGCCATTGCCGGGCTAAGGTTCGCTGGCATTACATATACAACAGTTGCATTAATTCCATCATCAGAAGTTTTAGTGCCGGTAATGTGCACTGTGTCACCTACGTCGATATCCCCTAAAGCAACAACTGTGCGCGGGATCTGAATAATTTTCGCTGAATCTGCATCAACAACAAATTGGGTATCATCTTTTGTTTCAATTGTGAATCCAGTACTGGAAACGGCGGTTACTGTTCCGTTGTAAAACATGTTTGGAAAGAAACCACGATTCTTAAACTGGCCTAAGTGCAAACCACGGTCTTCATGTTTGTCCTTATTTTCATGTTTGCCTTCGCTCTTATTATGATCGGAGTCATTTTCGACTTGGTCATCGTTTTCTTGCTGTGAATTATTCTGATCGAATACTCTTACTCCAAATTCATTGGTTACCCACTCGTCCGTACTGCGACGTTCAGTGGATTGATGGTCTAAACGGTGGCTCTCTCTATCGCCTCGGTCATCTCCATGAGCTAAGGCCAAAGCCGGAGTAATCATGATAACCGCCAAAAACACCCCAATTAATTTCGCTAAATATTTTAACATAACCTATCCTTTCTTTATTTTCGATTAATTAACCCTTCGTATAATATATCGCTTAGCCCGGCATGAATGTTTCAAATAAAATCTGTCGTATTTAAGACAAATTTTACTATCATAAAAAGATGTTAGAATAGTTTTATACATATTTGAAACATTTTTGATTAATTAAGCGATACATTTACTGACGGATGAGTATGGAAAAAACCAAAATTTTGAATCTAATAAAACAGGTTCAGGGTGGTGATCAATCAGCCTTTGCCGAGCTATATGATGAGTTTGCTCAAAGACTGTATGCATTCATCCGCATAAAAGTAGAATCAGATGCCGAAGCAGAAGATATTTTACAAGAAGTATTTTTAAAAGCTTGGGCTGGGTCTAAAAACCTGAATCTACAAAATCTTAATTTTTCCGCGTGGCTTTACAAAGTTGCCGGAAACACAATCAATGATTATTACCGGAGAAAATATCGGCAACCGAGCCAAGTCCCTCTTGAAGAAGCTCGGCAGTTTGCCTCAAAAGAAATTGGTCCCGAAGAAAAAACAAGTCATGGGCTTGAGAGAACTTCTGTTCAACGAGCCTTGGCAAAACTCCCGCAGCACTATAAAGAGGTAATCGAGCTTAGGTTTTTTCAAGACTTTACCGTTACTGAAACTGCAAACATTATGGGTAAAAATAGTGTCACTATTCGCGTCTGGCAATTTCGTGCCCTAACACGTTTGAAGGACTTATTTAAAAATTCTAATGATACCCCTACAAAACAATGAAAGATGATTTGAAAAATTTTTATAACCAACATTCGGATCGCAAGAATCCCAATTTGATAATGAGCGAGCAAGCCCGTAATCGCGTAAAAGAAAAAATTTTTAACAATCTTGGCTCTGTAACTAATGACTCGCCGACAGCTAAAGAGGGTTGGGTTGAGATTGTTCGTCGCACTGTATTCCGGGCATATGTACTCGTTCCTGTTTTAGCAGTGTTGTTTATTACTGGTGCAACCTATGCCTCAGCCAATGCTCTGCCTGGAGATACATTATATGGAGTAAAGCGCCAAGTTGAAAATGCCCAACTATTAATTGCTCCGAGCGAGGAATCAAAATTAAATCTACAAGAGCAGTTTGCACAGCGCCGCATAGAAGAACTGGAGCAAATTCAAGTGCGCGATCAGAGTAAGCCTTCTTCTGGCAAACAACCAAACAGGGACTCAAACTCTAAATCTCAGGATGATGATACTGCAGTAGATATTGATAGTGAGAATGTGAGCTCAGGACACAAGCAACAAAATCAGCGCCGCGACAAAGCTCAAAAGGAAGCCGAGGATGCAGTGGAGTCATTACAAAAAGCTCGAGACAATTGGCAGCACAAAGGCGATTCTGATCGCGCCAAAGAAATCGAAGACAAAGTTCAGCAGTACAGACAGCAACTGGAAGAAAACCGACGATCCGAATGGCAAAGAGATAACACTTCTTCTGAAGCAGGCCATGATCGCCATCAAGATTCCAATGAAGAATTTAGAGTGGACGAACATCTTAATAACCTGTGGGAACGGCGATAGTCTGTTGAGCGGATTGACTACAGACTCGATTTAAGCTATAATAGTCTTGGTATTCCTTTTAAATACCTATCTGACACAGCAGATATTAAGAGATGAACAAACTCGCTGTGAAGCGAGTTTTTTTATTCTAAACTCGTAACTAAAATATGGTGGTCGTAGTTTAATGGTAAAACATCGCTCTGTGGCAGCGAGGTCGGGAGTTCGATTCTCCTCGATCACCCCAGCAAAAATCGCCTTTACGGCGGTTTTTTGTTATTATTTATGTATGAAAATATTTACTTTGGAAACAAAAAAACATCTTGCAGGCTGGAGTATACTCTTAGGGATAGCCCTTGGCTGGTCTATTTATTATTTATCTGTATCTCCTGAATATAATATTGTACCCGAACCCCTAAATAAAAGTGGTAAGTCTGTGGAAACTATTTTACACTTTGGATTTCCTTTCCGACAAAGCGTAAATAGCTCTTTAGGATTTGAGTCATCTACTTTGATATTGAATTGGTTTATCAACATTGCCATTTGGATAGTGATAGCATTCGTCATCCTATGGTTTACCAAAAAAATTCACAAACGACATGTTTCATCAACAGTAAATTTAAATTCGAATGTTTGATGGCGGTTTATATATTATACTCACTCTAATACCTGCAAGTTTTATAATCTTAAGCTTGGCATTCAAAGGTAAGAGTAGACTTATATATTTTCTGGTGATAATTATATTGGCTATCCCTCTTCTCACTTCTTATTCTTGTAGCCCTCAAACAGATTCTCAAAAATACTTGGATAAAGTAATTGTACTAGGACCCCACGCAAAAGATTATAAGGAAGGATTAGTACATCGGTCTAGCGGCGAAAGTGATTATTGCGTACGTAACATAAAGTTCTTCGAGCCATTCTATATTAAGACTGGACACCCAATTACTCAAATGAATTCAAGTTGGGTATGGCCATGGGAAAGTTTCTAACCGCAGTTGCCACATCTTCCACTATGCGACCCCATGAATCTCATAACTAAAATCGCCTTTAGGGCGGTTTTTTGTTAGAATTATAAAGTATGAATAAAAAAATTTACTTTGTCAGCGGAGTATCTGGAGTTGGTAAAACCTCCACGATGGAACACTTAAAAAAATTTCTACCAGAGAGTAATTTTGATATACGTGATTTCGATGAGCGTGGCGTACCAGATGGAGGTGGGCCGATATGGCATAAACAAGAAACTGCTAATTGGCTTGAGGTAGGAAAAGTTAATGCAAAGGAGGATAAATCAACTGTTATTTGCGGTTTTAACGAGCCTGAACGGATTCGGGCTGTGTGGAATGAGGCATACCCTGAAACGGAATTAATACTTTTGAATGCCAGTGGTGATGTTATTAGACGACGCCTACTTGGACGCTATCCTACAAAAGAGAGTGAAAAAGAAATTGAACGGGCAGCAGGTAAGCCATTGAAAGAATTTGCGGAGGAGTGCGCAGCATTTGCCCCAATACTCCGTGATAAATTTGCTTTGGAGGGTTGCAAAATAATCGATACGGATACTAAAAATCCAGAAGAAGTTGCGATGGAAGTGGCAAATCACATTTTAAACAAATCACAATGGATAAATAGTTGATTATAATTAACGCAGTGGTCACATCTTCCACTATACACCCGAAACTAAAAGCATCTCGTAATACGAGGTGTTTTTTGATATTATTAAAATATGATAAAAATTAACACTGTAAATAAAATTAAAATATTTTTGTATAGTATATTGGCATTGATTTTTGCAATTCAGTCATTTACTGCTTTTTCAATTATCCCAATTGCTTGGGTAATAAAATTGTTCGGTATACCTACAAACGCCTTGGGCGTTTTCAGGCTGATGTTCATTGGTGGTTTTCTAATTATACTTAAAAACATAATTACCCTGGCAATTACTCACAACTTAGGTAACAAAGAAAAGCAAAAACAATTTTTGGGAGAATTTTTCTATTTCTTCTTAGCAATATGGTTTGCATTTTTCTTATATAGCATATTAGCATTGGCAAGAATTTTCCCATACGAACCAGTAGACAACCAATTCATTAGTTGGTATGTTTTTTGGCTTTTAACATTTAAGCTAGTGCAGACCTTGAATTCATTTCGCGATCCTGTTCAGCCGATCCCCCAAAAACAAACTTAATTTGCCCAGTCCAATTCAAAAATCGCCTACAGGGCGATTTCTTGTTATATTCTATGTATGACATTACTTGAGACACTTGATCAAGCCGAGCATTCATTATTTCGATATGAATATTTACAGTCTTTTTCGCTTAATGCTGAAAAAGAGTTGCGTTTAACTTGGGAAAAAGAACAACGAATCGCGGAAGAGTACATGCAAACTTGGTGGCAGTATATATCAACCAAAAAAGAAAATGGGATTAATATGCAAAGGGTAAGCTTAATCAGAAAACCACTGACCCCTTACAAAGAAATGGAAATAGAAATCTTTAGAAAGACAGTTCCTTTTGGAGACGATATCCGAATCATTACTGAAGATCAAATAGAGAAATTGAATATCCCCCACCAAGATTTTTGGATTATTGATGATGCAATTGTAGTTGATCTAAGATATAGCTCTCAAGGAGAATGGCTAGGTTTTGACACACGCCCAAGTACTGCTCAAGACATTTCCAATAAAACTAACCTATTGTCTCATTCTACTCTCTTAGAAACCTTTCTCAGATAACAGCGGTGCGAACGTCCTCCACTATACCACCCCATTCAAAAATCGCCTTTAGGGCGGTTTTTTGTTATGCTTAACTGATGAAAATTCTTTATCTTGTAATTGCTGTATTGCTCATATACACGATTGGTACCGTGGTTCGATTTAAGTACATTTTGTATACTTCCCACTTGAATACCATTGTTCAACATGATCAAAAATTTGGAAATGGTGACGAACTTAAATATATTGCTGCTGGTGATAGCACTGCTGTTGGTGTTGGTGCCAGCTCTGTTGAACATTCCTACCCCTATCTTATTGCGCAGGATTTATCTTCATCCCACACTGTAGAATACAAAAATGTTGGCGTTACCGGAGCCAAGACAAGCGACGTTATTAACAATCAGCTCTCTCAAATTATTAAATTTCAACCAGATATTATAACGCTTTCAATCGGTGGTAACGATGTGACTCATCTTCGAAATCCCAATGACACAGTATCAAACTTAAAAACTATCATTAATACCTTAACCGAACAAACTAGGGCACGTATTTACATTACGAATATACCCATAGTTGAGAAGGCCCCACTACTCCCGTATGTTTACCGCAAATTTCTTCAACAGCGCCTCATAAAAATTAACCACCAAATGGCTGAGCTTGAAAATGACAGAGTGCGCATAATAGACATTCATGAATTTGGTTGGAAAAACTATCCGGATATAAAATCTACATTTGCGGAAGATCAATTTCATCCAAATGATGTAGGCTATAGAAACTGGGCAGATGCTTTTCTATCTAAAATAAATAGCCAGCCTTAAACCCGCTGTTGCTAACTAAGGTTTTTTGTTACCCTTATTAAAGATGTCATCATTTTTAAAACAAACGATTAAACACCCGAGATTCACTGGCGCGGTTTTACCTAGCTCAACGAATTTGGCCAAACTGATAATCCAGCACGCGGATTTAGCCGCAGCAAAATTTGTTGTGGAGATTGGCCCGGGTACTGGAGTATTCACCGAGCACATTGTAAATAATATTCCGAATGCAAATAACTTTTTTACCATAGAAATTAATCCAGATTTTGTTGAATTGATGAGAGCTAAATATCCAAAGATCACTACCTACCAAGACTCTGCAGAAAATATTTTATATTTGCTTCAAAACCATAACCAAGCCCGATGCGATCGGATCATCTCTGGACTACCATGGACAGCCTTCACAGAATCAATGCAAGAATCAATACTAGAAAAAATCCATCAATCTTTGGAGCCTGGCGGATTGTTTCTCACATTCGCCTACTCCCCTTTCAATCTACTGAAGAGCGGTAAAATCTTTAGAGAAAAATTAGAGCAAAAATTTGACACAGTTTATAAGACGAAGTCTGTCTTAAATATCCCGAGAGCATTTGTTTACGTGTGTAAAAAATAATAAATACCATTCTCATTGAGAGAATGATAAAGTATTGACGCGTACGTGATTTCGACGTATAATCAAATATAAATTTATGTGGTTAAAAAGACTATCCCGCGCTATTAAGCGCTTTATATTTGTAGAAAAATTAGTTGTTGAGCAAAAGCTTGCGGCTATTAATAGTGCTAGAAATGAAGCATCTATCCCTGCAGCAGCAAGTAGTCAGGAAACTCAAGTCCCGGAGTTTAAGCAAAATACCTCAAGTATTATTTCAGTACGCAACGTTTCTAAGGCCTACGGCAAAGTACAAGCTTTAAATAACCTCAGCCTTGATGTAGTCCCTGGACAGGTTACTGCCCTACTTGGTCCAAACGGTGCAGGGAAAACCACCTTAGTTAGAATTCTTACTACCTTGCAACCACCAACCAGCGGTACCGCAACCATTGCTGGCTTAGACGTAGTTGAAAACGCTCAAGAACTCCGCTCTATAGTAGGACTTGCGGGACAATACGCGGCTGTTGATGAAACTTTAACCGGCCGAGAAAATTTGGAAATGGTTGGGCGGCTGTATCATCTCCCTAAACGAACAGCCCAACAACGTGCTGCAGAACTTCTTAAAGAATTTGAATTAGAAGATGCCGCAGACCGAACTGCGAAAACATATTCTGGTGGCATGCGCCGCCGTTTGGATTTGGCCGCAAGTTTAGTTATTCGTCCCAAGATTTTATTCCTCGATGAACCAACTACAGGATTAGACCCATCATCTCGCTTTACCTTGTGGCAGATTATTAGAGACTTAGTGGCTGGTGGCACTACTGTTTTACTAACCACTCAATATCTAGAAGAAGCTGATCAATTGGCTAGCCAAGTTTTTGTTATTGACCATGGAAAAATTATTGCTCAAGGAACTCCTGATGAATTAAAACAACAAGTTGGTGGCGAAATTATTGAACTGCATTTGAAAGATCGCACAACTGCGCCAAAAGCTGCAGAACTTATCAACAAATTTGGAACTGAACCAGCTCACATTGCACCAGAAGGTGGTGTTGTAACTATGCCTATTTCTGGTGGAACGGCTACGCTTTTGGAAATCATCAGAGAAATTGATACAGCTAAACTAAATTTGGAAGATGTAATTCTGCGCCGCCCAAGTTTAGACGATGTATTTATGAAGCTAACTGGCCACGAAGCCGAGGCAGCTCAAAATTAGAAATTACTATATGACTTTATCTCAAACTATTTCTGACATTATTGTGATGAGCAAGCGCAACTTATTGCGTTACCGACGCTTGCCACAGTTAATTGTTTTTTCTAGTATTCAACCGGTAATGTTTGTGCTGCTTTTCGTGTATGTATTTGGCGGCGCAATTAACACCCCGGGCGTTTCTTATGTGAACTACTTAATCCCAGGAATTATTGTGCAAACTGTTTTGTTTGGTGCCATGCTAACTGGCGTTGGCTTGGCTGATGACCTTTCCAAAGGAATGATTGATCGTTTCCGAAGCTTACCAATGGCACGCAGCGCTGTACTAGCCGGCCGAACTATTACGGAAAGTATTCGTAACGTGTTTGTAGTTATTTTAATCACCTTAGTGGGCCTCGCAATTGGCTTTCGAATCGATCACGGCATACTTAATTTTGCCATGGCCATGGGTCTAACTATATTATTTGGGTTTGCCTTTTCATGGATTTCTGCAACTATTGGTCTGGCAGTAAAAAATGTGGAGATTGCTCAAACCGCTGGATTCATTTGGGTGTTTCCCCTAGCTTTTGCAAGTTCAATTTTTGTTCCAGTGCAGAGCCTGAGCAACAAATACGTGCATGCCTTTGCAGTACACAACCCAGTGAGCTACACAGTGAATGTAGTAAGAGCGCTTTCCCTAGGGATGCCTGTTGGTCACGACCTGTGGTGGGCCCTGGCTTGGATTTTTGGAATTATAATTGTCTTCGTTCCCCTAGCTGTATATCGGTACCGCAAAATTACCTAAGTCTATATAACGCAAAAACATCTGTTTTAGACAGATGTTTTTTAAAAAAGTCAAGACCCTCCTTTTTAAATGGTATTGACATTGTGCTCTAATGGGTCTTTGATAAAGATGGAGGGTAAAGGTCGATAAAATAGCCTAATTGCGCTTAGAGGGGGTGAAATAATATGAACCCATCAATAATGAAATTCCCTCACTACTATGGAAACACAGTCAGGTGGTTATTCATGATTGCTGCTATAATTATGTTGCTGACACTCCCTACCTTCAAAGACCTGCTAAATGTACCTGTGACTGTTTCAGTTGCTGCCATTCTACTATTAGGCTTTGCTGCAGGATTCACAAACCCCAAACAAACTTGGGACGCTGGGATAAATGCCACCATCTCCACTGTCGGATTTTTAATCTTTGAGTCAGCAGCTGTTTGGACCTACCAACAGCATTTCAATACTGATCAAGCAGAAAAGTTTTTCTTAACGAACATTGGCCTTGGTCTTCTATTCCTAATTGCCATCTATTTTAGTGTCAAAACTTTGCGAGGCCTGATGCTTAAAGATGATGCATACAATAATATCATTAAGTAACCAAAAAAATGAATGAGCAAGATACAAGTCACCAGGAAGAATTTAAAGTTTCCGGCGATGGTTTAGTTCAAAAAATCAAAGAAATTATTAAGGCTGGCAACGCTCGACGAATAATTCTTAAAAATGAAAAAGGTGATGTGATAATGGAAATCCCATTAACAATCGCTGTGGTTGGTACCGTACTAGCCCCGGTTTTGGCTGCAGTTGGTGCGTTAGCTGCGCTAATTAGCGAATGCAGCATCATAGTTATAAAAAGGGGTGCGACAGATACCCAGCCTGAAAATAATAATTAATCTAAAGGAATTATATGGAAAAAATTAAAATTGAAAACCACACTTTTCCAGGAGCCATCTGGTTTATTGGTTGGTTGTTTACAATTGGGTTTGTTCACCTTAGTTTTGGGAAAGGTGTGCTTGCTCTCATTATTTGGCCGTATTACTTGGGCATCACAATTAGCTCAATGATTCATTAATTTTATACCTATGAACGGCTACGTAATAAATATTGAAAAAGCTTCTTTAGAAAATGAAAATTTTCGCAAAGTTTTGTATACTGCAAAAAATAGTCAACTAGTAGTGATGAGTCTTAAGCCTGGGGAAGATATTGGCAGCGAAACCCATGACTTAGATCAATTCATCAGAATTGAATCTGCTTCTGGCAAGACAATTTTAAACGGCGTTGAAAATGATATTGCTGATGGTTTCGCTGTAATAGTTCCTGCTGGGGTTGAGCATAATATCATTAACACTTCCCAAGAGACCATGAAACTTTATACTGTTTACTCTCCTCCAAACCACAAAGACGGCATTACCCATGCAACCAAGCAAGAGGCAGAAGGCGACGAAGAACATTTTGATGGTGTAACTAGCGAATAATTTTCCAGCTCAATTCTATTATGAAAGCACTAAGGTTCATAGTGATCACTTTACTTACCACAATTGCAGTTGTTGGAGGCATTTTTGTAATTTTCTTTCTCGTGGTTGGCATATTCTTTGGAGAAGGACAACGCAGCCCGGATAGTAAAAGAATTGCTAATGCACGCGCTATCGCATCAGCTTTAGAATTGTACAAAGATGAGAATAAAGTATACCCAAATAATTTGGAGCAATTGATTCCAACCTATTTGGCGGCAATGCCGGTCTATCCGAACAATAAGACTAAATATTGCACTAAGGAACAACTGCAATACAAGTACACTTTATTACCTAACGGTGAATTTAAACTTGAATACTGCCTGGGTGATAAGTTCCCAGCAACATCGAAATTCAAACCTGGGATTAATGTTTTTAATTCTGCCGATTATCCTAAATAACTACCGAAGAAATACCTACCAGCAGAGCGACCACAAAACCGCCCAAGGCGGTTTTTTGTTATCAAGTAAATATAGTACAATTAGGGTAGAAATGAATATTGACCAGAAACAAAAACCATTCAAATTACCTACTAATTTCCTACTTGGGGCGGCTTCAAGCGCGCATCAGGTTGAAGGCAATAATACCAATAGCGACTGGTGGCACGAGGAACGACTTGGTAAGCTGCCAAAGTCCGGAGATGCAGCTGATCATTATAATAGATTCGACGAAGATTTTAGCTTGGCCAAATCTATCGGCCTCGAGGCTATGCGGATCTCAATTGAATGGGCCCGGATTGAACCACAGCCAAACAAGTGGGATACCGACGCCATTGAGCATTACCGAAAAGTTCTTCAAACTATGAAGAAGCAAGGCTTAACCAGGATGGTAACTTTGCATCATTTTACTTTGCCGCAATGGGCAGCTGAACGTGGCGGCTTTACCAACAAAGACAACGTCGCGGCTTTCATTCGATACGCCCAATATATTGCTGAGCAGCTAGGAACAGAAATTGATTTGTGGAACACAATAAACGAACCAGAAGTTTTTACCTACATGAGTTCGATTCGAGGATTTTGGCCGCCATTTTCCAAAAGCCTTAGTCGTGCTTTTTTTCTGTTCAGAGGTTTGGCCGCTGCCCATAAAGGTGCTTACCATGCTATTAGGGCTGTTATACCTGAAGCACAAATTAGCATTGCTAAAAATAATGTTTACAACGAACCTTTCCGCAACAACTTTTTAGACAAAACTGCAGTGGCTCTAAATAATTGGTTTGGCAATTACTGGTTTCTTAACAAAATCAAAAACGAGATAGACTTTATTGGTTTAAATTATTATTTTTACCATTCACTTACTGTGACCTTGCGGGGTGGTATTGTTCAAAAAAATCTTGATGGTCCAAAATCCGATATGGGCTGGCGCACTTTTCCAGAAGGAATTTATCATTTACTGATGGACCTATCAAAAAAATACAACAAGCCTTTGTACATTACAGAGAACGGTATTGCCAATGCCCGCGACGACATGCGCCAAGATTTTATTCGCGAACATCTTTACTGGACAAACCGTGCTATAGAAGATGGGGCTGATGTGCGCGGTTACTTCTATTGGTCACTCACCGACACTCACGAATGGCACGATGGGTTTGGCCCAAAATTTGGTCTAATTGAAGTTAACTTTGAAACCCAAAAACGAACTGTTCGACCCAGCGCAGATGTTTTCAAACAATTAAGATCTTAAACTAAGTATGCCATTTTACATCATCATTGCGATTGCTGCCTACTCGCTTTACGCAATTAATGGAGTTATTGATAAGTTCCTATTAAGCAAGGCAGTGCGCTCCCCTGCAGTATACGCTTTCTATATTGGAATTACCGCGCCTTTTACTTTGATCCTGGCCCCATTTGGATTACAGCTGCTATCAGCTCAAAACATACTAATCGCCCTTGTTAGCGGAGCAGCTTTTGTACTGGCTTTGTACTATATGTACAAAGCTACGCAAGCCACAAGCATTTCTCGCATCTTGCCCATTGAAGGTGGTTTGGTTCCAGTATTTACTTTAGTATTTGCATACGTGATTTTAGGCGAGCGTCTGCTGCCTACTCAGCTGATAGCGTTTGCCTTCCTAGTTGTAGGGGCAGTGATTGTATCCCTTAGAGAAGATAAAACTGGCTGGCACGCAAAGGCACTTGGTAATGCAATTATTGCCGCCGTGCTATTTGCCCTGCACTTCGTTTTGTTCAAATACATCACCCAAGAGTCGAATTTGTGGTCAGGGTTAATTTGGACAAGATTTGGTTTCTTTTTTACATCTCTCTGTTTCCTAATTCCACGCTCTGTTCGCACAGCTGTGTTTAATGCTCCAAAGCAGGCCTCAACTGGTAACAAGGCTTTGTACTTAGGCGCGCGGGTTACTGGCATGCTAAGTGGTTTTCTCCAAAACGCAGCTATATCAATGGGCAGTGTTACCATTGTTAACGCCATGCAAGGGACCCAATATGCTTTACTACTCGTTGGAACAATTTTCCTGTCCAAATACTACCCGCAAATTCTCAAAGAAAAAATTACCCGGTCAATTTTAGCGCAAAAAATCCTTGCTATAATTTTAATTTGTACTGGCTTAGTGTTTTTAACTATGTCTTAGTATGTTCAAAAGCTTTCCGATCAAAAAAACTTTACTAAAAAAAGTTGCCAAGATCTTTGCGGGCATACTGGCAGCAATAATTTTTGTTTGCGTTGTTTTGTTTTTTATAGGACGACCGCAAAAAGGCATTGCTTGGGGAATTACCTTTTCTACCATTCGTGCTACTGAACTTGGTTTTAATCCACAACAACTGTTTGAAAAAATTCTAACTGACTTGCGTCCTCAAAAAATTCGCCTTCCAGTTTATTGGTCTGAGCTTGAACCGCAGCAGGGGCATTTTGACTTTACAACTTACGATGCTTTACTAGGGCAAGCAGACAAACAAAACATTCAGATCATTCTCGGTCTAGGCAAAAAACAGCCACGTTGGCCAGAATGTCATCAACCAGAATGGTACAATGGATTAACGACCGAACAACAAAATGAAGCCCAACTTCACATGGTTGATATCGCAGTTGCCCATTTCAAGAGCCACACTTCGATAGCAGCTTGGCAAATAGAGAATGAGCCGTATTTTCAATATGGACCGGACTGTGCACAAACTCCAAGCGAATTGTACGAAAAGGAGCTGAAATCTGTAAAAAAACTAGATAGCAGGCCAACGATTGCCACTGACAGTGGCGAGAAAGGCGCCTGGATAGGCGTAGCGCGAAGCGGAGCCAACATCCTAGGTGCAACCATGTACCGAGAAGCTTACTACGAAAAACAGGGCAAATATGTGACATATCCTTTACCGTGGTGGACTTATAATATAAAGGCTGGCGCAGTAAGGTTGCTTACAGGGGCTAATAAAGTTATCGGGGTTGAGCTGCAAGCTGAACCTTGGCTAAAAATTTCCAACCCTGCATACACCTCACACGATGAGCAAGTCTTGCACATGAATCCTAAAATCCTTCAAGACAACATTGATTACGCCACCAAAGTTGGATTTTCCGAAAACTATCTTTGGGGTGTAGAATGGTGGTACTGGATGCAAAAAAACCATGACGACGATTCCATGGTCAACGCGGCCAAAAAATTATTCAAGCAATAAACTATGTACATACTTTTTGATATCGGTGCTACCAATCTACGTCTGGCCAGTTCTGGAGATGGTAAGACTCTAGCGCAAACCGTTACGTTCCCAACACCGCAAAAATTTGATGCTGCCATTGAATTACTAAAAACAGAGGCGGTTAAACTAGCAGCTGGCCAAAAAATTAATGGGGTTGCCGGCGGGGTGGCAGGAAGACTAAATAAAGATAAATCTATTATAGTTCACGCTGCCAATTTACAAGACTGGTCAGATAAACCATTAATCAAAACTTTATCAGAAATGTTTAACTGCCCAGTGAAGGTGGAAAATGACTGCGCTGTGGGCGCACTCGGAGAAAGCAATTTTGGGGAAGGGCAAGAATTAGAAAATTTTGTGTATATTGCAATTGGTACTGGTATTGGTGGTGCTTGGATAGCAAACAAGAACTTAGTAGATGGTAGCTACAGTTTTGGGATTGGGCATCAGGTTATCGATCCAACCGGACCACTTTGTCCTGCCCACAATCAACCCGGACATTTAGAGAGCTATATTCACGAGCCAGATTTTAAAAAATATTTTGCAATAGGTTTGTACAATACAATTTTGCATTGGCCAACTGAATTAGTTATTTTGAACGGCGGGGTTGTCCAAGGGGCAAATTGGCAGGCTGATGAAATTAAACAAGAGCTTGAAAAATTAACCAAAGGACGGTCTTATAATATTCCTGTCAAAATTTCTACTCTTGGAGACAAAGCTGGATTTTATGGAGCCTTAACTTTACTAAGCTAAACTACAACGTGACCATTGGAGCTATTGAACGTA
Organism: uncultured Candidatus Saccharibacteria bacterium; assembly: GCA_964650255.1. Taxonomy (GTDB): domain Bacteria; phylum Patescibacteriota; class Doudnabacteria; order UBA920; family UBA920; genus UBA920. The sequence goes on along the minus strand of CAZYQT010000003.1, from coordinate 17,877 downwards.
TTTGTTATAGTAAAAGTAATTAATCTTATTAATATGAATAAACTCATTAAGCACAGCCTGATTAACACCCTTGGTGTAATTGCTTACGTGGCAATTGTCGTGACAATTATGACCAATTTAGGCCAACTAATTGAACAAGATCACATGATATTGGCACCAATGACTTTTCTGACCTTGTTTGTACTATCTGCAGCTATTACTGGCGGTTTGGTGTTGGGTAGACCGATTCTAATGTATCTTGGTGATAAAAAAACTGAAGCAGTCCAGCTCTTTCTATACACTCTAGGCTGGCTGTTCCTGGCCCTGGTAATCCTGATAATCATCAACTTAGCACTATAACCAAAAACACCTCCGCAATGGGAGGTGTTTTTTAAATGTTTCGCTTTAGCTAATTTCCAATTAGTTAGCTTCCAAAATAAATACTGAAGGCAAGCTTGCATTTTGAGTTGTAGTATTACCCCAACTTGAAGCAGCAAATACTAAGTTGTCATAACCATCTGACCATACCGAGCGAATTTCAATATCTTCGCTACCAGTATTATTGGTTAACTGGCGCAAGTCTACAGTCTTTAGTTTTGTAGCAGAGCTATTACTAAGCTTATACAGACTAACCTTACCGAGTTCATCACCAATTACCAATCCTTTTGAATTTACACTTACCGCATTGGCATAAGGTTGAGAGACTACGCGAGTATCAGTCAAAGTCCTGGTTGGAGTAACCGATACTCCATCACCGCAACACCCCGGAACTGTTTGGAACAAATTACCGCTGAATGAGAATAATGAAGGAAACCCTGTCTCATTAAGTACTGTAATTGGATTTGCAACTGCACCAATCCGAGCACCAGTACTACGACTGTAAGCTACAGTAAGCCCTGGCTCAAAAGTAGTACCAAAAGTTTTTGTGACTTCAAGGTTGTTATTAAGAGCCACAGCAACTTCACCTTCATTTAATTGTGATAAATAAAGATTGCTGGAATCAACAGCTAACGAAGTCTGGCCTTTAGCTACGTAAACAGTATTGTTAGTAATAGCAATAGCGCTTAGACCATAGCTAGAAACTTGCACTGAGCGAACTAATGTTAATGGGTTAGTAGTTGAGTATTGGCGCAAGTAACCATCCATCGATGCAACGAATAGTTTGCTACCATAGCCACGAACTGAAGTTAGTGGTGAGCCAATATTTACTTGTTCTACCAACGGAAAATTTTCTGACTTGCTTCGTTTTAAAACAAACAATGTTCCCTGGCTAGAAGCCAAGTAAATGTACGATTGAGTAGCGTACACAGACTGGCTGGTAGTAAAACTGCCAGTGATATTGTCTCGAGCTGATACCAAAGCCAGCTTTGGTGGTTGAACCTGAGTAGCTGCGCTAGCCAAGGCAGGAGTGCTAAGACTGGTCGCAATGACTACTGCTACAACGAATAAACTAATTACCCGCTTAAGTGATGTTAATGACATAATTTATTGGTTAATTATTAACTGCAAATTATATCATAAAGCTATGGATTTGTCAATAGCAATTCCGCACTATTGTACTTAAAAACTGCCTTATTTAAGGCAGTTTTTCATCTAATAGTATGATTATCTATTTAAAATGCTCGCGCGCTAACGTTACTACCAGTTGTTAAATTAGAATCATTGGCGTTCGCAGGAACAACTGTTGTGAAGTCCCCGTCTCTGTGCCATGTGTTATAAACCTCTAACGATGGGTACGCATGCTTTTGCATGTTACCATCAATCCAATAAACTGTACCGCTCATGTTTATGTCAGTTCCTGGCAAATGCGTAGCTTTAGAATCATTCAAATCGTTCGCTTTGGCTAAGGCTTGTAGCTCAGGATTTGTGACAATTAACACTGATGAAAATTTAAAGCCCAAACCTGTAAATACAGAAGCCGATGTAAAGGCATAACGCTTGTTGGAAGAAATTAAGTAAACCGTTTGGTCTTCACGTGACTTTACTAAGCTACCATCACATGGAAGTAGCAGGCTGGTTGGCACAGCAAGATCACTCGCTGTTGCAGCTTTGGCATCTTTAAATTCAAAACCACAAGCATACATAATTCCTGGAGAAGTAATCCCCCTGCGGAAACCACCGCTAATAAAATAGTATGTGCCGTTAGAATTAATTAAACGAGTACCGCTTGTTGGCGTTGGTGGTGGAATATTTGGTGACCCCCCCCCGCTTCCTCCGCCTGAACCGCCAGAAGATCCACCGCCTCCGCCTCCTCCTCCGCCGCCGCCATCATCTCCACCAGCCACATCAACTGGCGCCATGGCGAAATATGACGGGTCAAATGTTGCGCCGGTTTCATCAACTAAAAATACAGAGTAATAATAGGTTACTCCGTTTGAAACATGAGTGTCGGTAAAAGTTGTGGTTGGATATGCAACTGTTGCTACTAAATACTGGTCATCCGGGTCTTCTAAAAAGTCCGTGGTAGTTCGATAAATTTTAGCAGAGACAGTACTCTCTGGCTCTAAGACTTCCCAGTTCAAAGTGTTAGCGTAGGAAGCCTTAGTAGACACAAGCTGCACCTTACCATATTGGCGGTATGCAATGATACCGCCAATAGCTAACATTAAACAAGCAATAACAACTGAAGATTTTATTAAGCTTTGTTTTGAATTCTTAAGCATTCCATAATTCCTTGATAAAGGAATTATACCACACCCTACCTACTCGTTTTGAACGAGTAGCGGTTAGTGGTGTAAGTACCGTTAGTACCAACTGAGGTAATACGGTAGTAGTAAGTTGTGTTACGAGTCAACCCACTAATAGTCGCTGTGTGAGTACAGGTGGTTGAATTACAGCTTGGCGGGTTAGTTTCTTGAACTGTTTGGTTTAGGTTGGTTCTAATGGTTCCATATGCAATGGTACCTGTAGTCGTAACATTGTTTGTCTTCCAAGAAATGGTACCACTGGTTTGAGTTTTTGCGCTTAACCAAATAGATGTGATTCTTGGGGGAGCATCTGATGTAGCGGCATACGTAAACGCAGCAGAAGCAACAGCACTGTCTGTGGAGCCAGACTTGTAAGCAATGGCTTTCACAGTGGCACTTGAAGTTAAAGTAAAGGCAGAGCTGTATACAGTACCTACTGTTGAACTCGGTGTAGAACCATCGGTTGTGTAACGGATGGTAGCACCTGCAGTTGAAGTAGAAAGGCTAACGGTCTGAGAAGTAGTAAAGGTTGCTCCATTTGGAGAAATGGTCGGAGTAGCTACTTGGGCTGGAGCAGTGTTAATGGTGAAGGAAGCACTAGCTACAGAGCTGTCTGGAGAGCCAGACTTGTAGGCAATGGCTTTCACAGTGGCAGAAGTAGCTACTGAGAATGGTCCAGAGTAAACTGTACCAACAGTAGATGAAGGAGTAGAGCCATCTGTAGTGTAACGGATAGTAGCACCACTGGTGGCAGAAGCAAGGCTCACAGATTGAGCAGAGCTGTATGTTCCCCCATTAGGAGAGATAGTTGGGGTGGAGACGGCACTAGTCGGCTGAGAGTCTGTCACGGTATATGTGATAGCCAAGACCGGAGCAGTACCACCTGCGTTAGAATTAAAGGTTATATTACAAGCAAAGCTACCAGTATTAGATGGTGAATCAACTGATACTGTTAAAGTTTGTTGACCACCGGCAGGGATGCTATTCGATGTCGGGCTAAGGAAACACCAATCTAAATTCCACACTCCGCCCCAGGTGACTTCAGAGCCAGTTGTATTAGTTATAGTTACTGTTTGAGGGGCTGGAGTAGCTCCCCCAGATACAGCGTTAAATTGTAATGAACTTGGGTTTAGCGTTAAACCAGTTCCAGATGGTGGCACTGTCTTCGTAAACGCAGCAGAAGCAACAGCACTGTCTGTGGAGCCAGACTTGTAAGCAATGGCTTTCACAGTGGCACTTGAAGTTAAAGTAAAGGCAGAGCTGTATACAGTACCTACTGTTGAACTCGGTGTAGAACCATCGGTTGTGTAACGGATGGTAGCACCTGCAGTTGAAGTAGAAAGGCTAACGGTCTGAGAAGTAGTAAAGGTTGCTCCATTTGGAGAAATGGTCGGAGTAGCTACTTGGGCTGGAGCAGTGTTAATGGTGAAGGAAGCACTAGCTACAGAGCTGTCTGGAGAGCCAGACTTGTAGGCAATGGCTTTCACAGTGGCAGAAGTAGCTACTGAGAATGGTCCAGAGTAAACTGTACCAACAGTAGATGAAGGAGTAGAGCCATCTGTAGTGTAACGGATAGTAGCACCACTGGTGGCAGAAGCAAGGCTCACAGATTGAGCAGAGCTGTATGTTCCCCCATTAGGAGAGATAGTTGGGGTGGAGACGGGCTGAGCAGCAGCATTATTAACTGAAACAGTTATATTAGCAGCTGGGGCTGTGTTACCTGCTGCATCACGGGCAACAGCACTTAGTGTATGGTTACCATTTGCAATTCCCAGTGTGGTATTCCAGCTATATGAATACGGGCTGGTTGTGTCCTCGGCACCGAGATTGCTTCCATCAAGCTTGAACTGAACACCAACTACTCCAACATCGTCAGTAGCACTAGCACTGACAGTGACAGCAGAACCACTGACTGTGGCGCCAGCTGCTGGAGCACTCATTGAAACTGTTGGAGGAGTGTTATCTACACCCGGAGAAACATTGTAAGTCACATTGATGGACTGAGATGTGGCACCGGTACCTGAAATGGTTATAGCGCATGAGAAGGAACCAGCATTGGAAGGACTGTCCACTGATACTGTTAAATTAGTAGTAGCACCAGCGTTAAGGGTACCAGATGTACCTGAGCTGGAAGTTACATGGCACCATGGTGTATTGGCAGAAGCCGCCCAGCTTAAAGTAGCATTCCCTGTATTAGTAAGAACGGAAGTCTGAGTTGCAGGAGTAGCTCCCCCACTTACTCCACTAAAGGTTAAGGAAGTTGGATTAAGAGAAATAGCTGGGGCAGTTGGAGGTGTGCCACCTGCTATGCCGTAAACTGTTACCACACCAACGGTACCTTGAGGCAAGTTAACATTAACTGCACCCCCACTAGCAATAGTCTGGGTTTGAGCAACTACTGTTGTAGTTGGATTAGCAGGATCGCCGCTAGTATATGAAATGCCGTATGTACCTGCAGGTAAACCATTTACACCAAAGGTTAGAGGTCCGGATGAACCAGTCACTGGACTAACCATTACCACCTTACCATCAGCATTCTTGAATGCTAACGGATCGATGAATGGATTACCAGCATTGGTAGCAGCCACACGCTGCGCTCCGGAACGAATGTATTTAAAGAATTGGCGTAAGTACTTTAAGCGGCTACTCATTGTAAGAGCACCGTTATTATCATCAATAATAAAGTAACGGTCACCATTGTCTGCTCCCCAACTTGCAGGACCAGCCAAGGTAAATTGCTGCCATGCCGAGTTCTTTGCATTCTTCAAGTCATCCATTAGGGTGTTGTAGTCAGCCCCGATCCACTCGTTCATAGCAGTTTTCTTGCTATGGGTATTTGCGATGGTAGCTATTGAGGAAGCATTAGTAGAACCGTAACGGTGGTAAGACAAGGTATCAATGTACTGCATAGCACCGCTCAAATTAGCAATCGCAGTGACATAACTAGAAAAGTTTCCAGCATTGGTAACAGAAGGAGCAATTATGCGTGGGGTAAACCCAGCTGCAAACAACCGATCCCCTGCTGCCTTAACGGCAGCCGCTGTTTGAGCAGCTGACCAAGAAGCGCTAGTGGTATCTGGTTCCAAAATTACTTCCCAAGTATCTGGTACAAACCCGAAAGTTGACTGCATGTGCTGATAGGTGGCTAACACGAACTCTCCGTATTCAGCGGCGTTAGACTTGTGCTCGAAAGTCGATGCTCCAAAGTCTACGTAGTGAACATTAATATGAAGCTGTTCACCACGAGCTGCAAGCCTTTGGCGCATTGGAATGGCCAAAGTGTTAATTTGGTCATCAAGCATGGTCCAATTGAACCCAGCAGGGTTGATGCTGTTTGGGTCAGAGTTATCATTAACAATTTGGTAACGGGTTGGGTTGTATTGGTCTTCTGTAATTTGGCCATTAATGAACTGCGCGTATGTGTCGGTCGGATTTTCAGATCCACTGTAAATTTCCACGCGCAAGCGGTTGAGACCAGCATCAACTGCCTGATCAAGCAATTGAGTACTAGCGTTATTCCAAGCGGTTGTGGACATGTAGCGACGGCCTGCTTGAGCAGTAGCTTCCCAGCCAGTCATGGTCTGGTAGGTTGTTGAAGTGTTAACGTTTACACAATTAGCTCCTGTACAAGGAGTGGTCGAACCAGTACCACCACCGGTTGGAGGATTTACCGTAACAGTAACGCTTCTAGTCACTGTCTGGCCGCTCTTCACAGCAGCCAATGTATAAGTAGTTGTGACTGTTGGAGATACTGCTCTAAAGTCAGTTGAGTTTACCGAACCAATACCATTGTCGATAGTTACAGTATCGGCATTGCTAACAGACCAGTTTAGGACGGTTTGATTCCCTTGAGTGATAGTTGTAGGAGTAGCGCTGAAATCTGAGATGACTGGGGCGGTTGGTGTGGCGCCAGCTGTAACTGGGACCACAACGAAAGCAGCGAAGTCAGGACAAAGCGATGCAATCGCTGTGCCAGCGACAGGGGTAGCAACGCTGCAGGCGTTTCCTGTTAGAGGAATATTTATAGTTGGACTGCTTGAATTGTAAACTGCGGAAGTGGCACCATTAAAGGTTACATCGCCAGCACCCCAGTTAATTGCATTTTTAATTTTAAATGATTGACCATCTGTTAAACCTGCATTAGTAAGATTTACATTAACGGAACTTGCTCGAGAGATGTTGTATACAACCACATTAGCACGGCCTGGCTCGTAAGTATTAGGGCGGACAACTACTGTATCCGGCATTGCTCCAGCAGAAATTGTACTAGACGCATCATAGCCAGTCATAGATTTCCAGTCTGAAAAAATATAGTTATTGCTTGTGGAACGATTTCCAAACTTATCATCGTTAGTCCCCGTAGCGTAATAAGTGTTACTGTTCCAAGTATGCCCAACGCCTTGTAAAGATTGCACATTAACCGCACCTGCCCCCGGCATGTAGAACTTGTTGCCAGTTACTGTGGCGTGATCAGCTATTTCTGAGGCCATACCCACACCACGGCCACCGACGAAATAGTTGTTTAACACTTGACCATGAGTTACGCCTGCCCCATAACCTAATACCATATTTGTCCCGATGCTATTCATCGGGTGGAAGAAGTAATTACTTTTAATCGTAATACCATCAATAGGACATGTTTCTGGACCAACAAGCAAGTTTCGTTCAAACCCACCTACAGGAGCAGCACTGTTGGCATAAATGTTCCCTTCAATTGTCACCCCAGGATCACAAGCCGAACGACCGTAAACCTGAGTACCGAGGCCAAAGTTATCAAATACAATGTTATCTAAAGCTTTGAGGGTTCCAGATTTATTCTCTAGGTATAGTCCGTGTCCACCACCGCCGTTTCGTGAAGGAATAAAGACACCGTTATTATAAACCGTGTTTCCGTATATTTCATTGTTGGATCCACTACTGCCAGAGAAGATACCATTAAGGTTATCGTGAATAAATAGATTAACGAATTTGTTTGCATTTCCAGATACAGCTATACCAGCACCCCTGATTCCCTCTGTGCCGTCAGTATCCCAATTTCGCATTGGGTCACTGTTGGTAATTTCAAAGTCTCTATAGGTAGTATTACTCCCGTAAAGAACATTATCAAATTCATCAGCAGCACCCACTTGTAGTTGATTGCGAGCTAACCTCACTAGTGCTCCTTGATTGTGAGCTACTGCACCAGTACTACTACCAGCAGCAGCACGATTATCAAAAGTAATTGTGTTTCCATTTACAACAACGTTGTGGAATACTTCTCCGTCTATAACCACGTCAGCTGTACCGCCTGATTGGATTGAAGGAGCAAGCTTAGTGCCATCAGCAACTGTAAAGGATGTTTGTGTAGCTGTAATACCAGCTGATAATGTAGTAAATTGATATCCATCAATTATTGCCCACTCTCCTGGTGCGCTGCGGACAGTTCCACCGTTAAGCTTTGAGAGGAACTTACCCTTGTAAGTTCCGTCCTGTAGACACAAGGTTTTGCCAGCAGTGATAGTATTGTTTTGGGCCAAGGCAGTATGCAAAGACCAAGGACTTGAACTAGAACCATTACCGCCTGAAGTAACGTTTGGCGATGCGTAATAGTCGCAGATCACCGCAGTACCAGCAGCCGATGTTCCTGTGTATTGTAAATTAATATTTGAAATTAGCATGCTGGAAACAAAAGTTCCAACAACCAAAAAGACCAACCAGTGTATTAACTGGTGGCTCCCATTGTTGTGCCAAGAAGCATACCATCCCTGCTTCTCAACAAGCTTCTCGTGAGCTTGATTCATGACGTTTTGATTTAATTGTTTTTTTATTTTGGTTTCAAATTAAGACACTTTTATTTTGAAAATGCCTTAAAAATCTAACTTATATAAGAATTATAGCATAATCTTGTTAAAAAATCAAGTGATGATTACTATTTTTTAAGGTTTTTGTAAGATACCACTCTTTTTGAATTTTTTGTTATCATTCCCATATGGCAAATGAACTAAAAATTGGCGTCATAACTGCTTCAGAATTGATCCAAAATTTTGGCTCCCCTCTTTATGTATATGATGCAGGTATAATTTCCCAGCAGTATCAAAAGTTGAGAGACAGCTTTAACCACTCTCCAACCAAAATTTACTATGCATGCAAAACTAATACCAACGTTGAGATCTTAAAACTGCTCAAGTCACTTGGCACGGGCGCAGAAACTGTGAGTCAGGGTGAAATCGAAATAGCTTTAGAAGCCGGTTTCCCAATAGAAGATATTATTTTTACTTGTAGCAACATAGGTCATGATGAAATTAGGTTTGTCGCTGAGTCGGGCGTAATGATAAATTTTGATTCTTTAGGTCAAATAGAAAAGTACGGAAAAGTTAAACCAGGGTCAGAAGTTTCTTTGAGGTTGAATTTAGATTTGGGCGCTGGCGGACATTCGCACTTAGTCACTGGTGGTGCAAAAAGCAAGTTTGGAATTCATCACACTCAAATTGATGATGCTAAACTCATTGCTCAAAAATACAATCTTAAAATTATTGGGTTGCATCAACATATTGGTTCAAACATTTTGGATGAGAAAATTTTCATTCAAGCCATGAATACTCTTCTTGCAACTGCGAAAGATTTTTCTAATTTAAAATTTTTAGATTTTGGTGGTGGGTTTGGTGTCCCCTATCATCCTGATGAGCAAGCTTTAGATATTGCAACTCTCGGACAAAACCTTTCTGAGATTTTTTCAAACTTTTGCAAAGATTATGGCACGCAATTACAAATGCGTTTTGAACCTGGTCGTTACTTGGTTGCAGAAAGTGGCACACTCCTAACAACAGTCACGGATATAAAGACTACGCCTGGTCATAAATTTATTGGTTTGGATACTGGCATGAATCATTTAATTCGTCCGGCTATGTATGGATCGTTCCATCAAATTGTAAACGCAACCAATTTAGATGCACCCCTGGCAACTCTAACCGTTGGCGGGAATATTTGTGAGTCTGGTGATATCTTAGCCGAGGACCGAATACTCCCTTCTTTTGAGGAAGGAGATATTGCGGCGATTAAAACTGTGGGGGCTCACGGTTACGTTATGGCATCAAATTATAATTCGCGTTTAAGACCAGCGGAAGTTATAATAGAAAATGGAATGCCAAGATTAATTAGAGAAAGAATTTAATGAAAACTATTGCGATATTTTGCAAAGTTATAATTGAACCAAAGCTAGACTGGCTAGACAGCTTTAGGCAAAGTACGACGAAGCATCTGGCTACAAAATTACTATTTTTAAACTATAATTGGTTCCAGTTCGAGTTCAATACCAAAAGCCTGCCTAACGTCGGCTTTTGTTTTATCTACCAAATCTATTAGCTCGCTAAATGTGGCGTTGCCAACATTTGTTAGCACTAATGCGCTGTTTGGATAAAACTGCAAATTGCCAATTTGTTTTCCTTTATAACCCAAAGTTTCGAGCAACCACCCGGCACTAATTTTATATTCACCGTTTTCTTGCGGAAACGCTACTACCTCAGGATAATTTTCTTTTACTGTTTGATATAAATCACCACTAACGATTGGGTTTTTAAAGAAGGACCCGACTGAGGCAACCTGTTTTGGATCTGGCAACTTTAACTGCCGAATACTAATAATAGCTTCGCGGATTTGTTGCAATGTCGGGTGTTCGATATTGCGCTCATCAAAATATTTTTTTACACCTGGGTAATCCGGAACCAGTGGCGCTCCTTTGGAAAGCTTCATTGTAATTGCAGTAATTACATATTTATCTTTTGCGTCGTGCTTAAAAATACTATCGCGGTATTTAAACAGACACTGTTCTTTTGACAGTGAGGAGAGATGTTTTGTTTGCAGATCGTAAACTTCTAGCGACACTAGTACATCGGCAATCTCACTTCCATATGCCCCCACGTTTTGAATAGGTGTAGCACCAGTAGTGCCGGGGATTGCGGACAAAGCTTCGATTCCAGATAGATTCATATCTACCGCGCGTTTTACTACATCATCCCAAATTTCACCTGCCCCAACTTTTACAGTGGCCTCGTCTTCTGTCTCCGAAACTATTTCAAAACCTTTGATTTCAATTTTAACCACTACTGCTTCAAAAGTCCCTGGGTGGCTAAACAAAATATTGGAGCCACTGCCTAAAATAAATACTGGTAAGTTTTTTTCAACCGCAAAATCATAAGCTTGCGCCAATTCCTCTATAGTCGAGGCAGCCACAAACCACCTCGCCCTCCCTCCCATACGGAAAGTAGTAAGGTTTTTAAGGTCGAGGTTTTCTTTAATTTGTCCACTGTTCATGGTTGCATGATATATCATATGTGATATATACTCAAGCCATGAAAACTAATCAAGCAAAAATTGGTTACTTTATTAAATCTCTTAGAGAACAGCGCGGCTTAACTCAAGGCGACTTTGCTAAAGCTTTAGCCACATCCCAAAGCGCAGTAGCTCGCATGGAAAAAGGCGCCCAGAATCTGACTCTTGAGCAGTTAAATAAAATCAGCGAAGTCTTAGAACACAAAATTGTTTCCATTTCCGACTCCGTAGATTTTAAGGTCGAAGGTGGTCGCAAACTTCACGGCACAATCCAAACCAACTACTCAAAAAATGGTGCGATTGGCTTAATTGCTGCCGCGCTCATTAATCAAAATACAACCATTCTAAATGGGATCCCACAAATTGAAGAGGTGCACCGCATGATGGAGGCTTTCCAGAGTATTGGCGTTAAGATGCGCTGGACTGGACCAAATAATTTAGAAATTACTCCTCCAAAAAAATATCATTTCAACAAAATTGATGAAGCCGCGTTTCGTAAAATTCGCGTTGGCCTGTATTTGTTTGGTGCATTGGGTAAGCAAGTCGATCACTTTGCCGTCCCCCACTCCGGTGGTTGCAAAATGGGCAAACGCACCATAGCTCCACACAAAGCTGCATTAAAACAACTGGGGCTAAAAATTAAAACCACGGAAACGCATTACGAAATTACGCATGGCAAGCTTCGCGGGTCAGATATTACCATGCTGGAAGCTGGCGACACCAGCATCATCAACGCTCTACTACTGGCGGCCCAAATTCCTGAACAAACAATTTTCCGTTTTGTACCTTCAAATTATCAAGTGCAAGAAGTGTGTTTCTTCTTACAAAAGCTTGGAGTCAAAATTGAGGGCGTTGGCACTACCACATTAACCGTCACAGGCAAAGAAAAATTTAATCAAAAAATTGAATACACCAACAGTGAAGATCCGATTGAGTCAATGATGTTTATTTCTGCAGCAATCGTTACGCACTCGAAACTAACTATCTTGCGCTGTCCAATAGATTTCTTGCGTCTAGAAATGGAAAAGCTAAAAGCCATGGGTCAAAAATTCGATGTCTCGTCTACTTATAAAGCAGTAAATGGGCACACCGATTTGGTTGATATTACAGTGCACCCATCTACATTAAAAGCTTTATCAGATAAGATTCACCCGCTTCCTTACCCAGGGATCAACACCGATAATTTACCATTCTTTGTCCCCATTGCGTGTATGGCCGCAGGTACAACACTAATCCACGACTGGATGTGGGAAAACCGCGCCATCTACTTTACCGAGCTAAATCGCTTGGGCGCCAAAGTTCACTTAGCCGATCCGCACCGAGCTTACATTGAAGGACCGACGCCATTACATGGGGCTCAGGTAGTCTGCCCACCAGCACTTAGACCAGCGATGATTATTTTAATTGCTATGCTTGGAGCTGAGGGAACTTCAACTTTACGCAATGTATATTCCATTCGCCGCGGCTATGAAGAAATTGCCGAACGACTTAATTCAATTGGTGCAAAGATCACCGTATTAACAACAGTCTAAATGATAAAAACTTTAATTTTCGATATTGGCGGTGTAGTGGTTGATGACCGTCTGAAAGAATTATTCACCCGCTTTGCCAATCGTGTTAACATCAGCGCGGAATTTTTCATAGAGTATAATAAAATTTACAAAGATAAATTACTGCTGGGGGAAATTTCTTTGAAGGAGTTTTGGGATGTGGTAGTTAAAGCCGGGGCTGATCCCAAATTGGATTTGCAAAAAATTTGGCTGGAAGAAGCATTGCAAATCTGCAAGCTAAATATTGAGTTACTAGAGCTAATTAAAAAGTTGCGGAAAAATTACTCTGTCGGGACTTTGACCAATTTAAGCGACAGCCGCCTAATAATCGACGATGCCCAAAATTTGTACGACAATTTCGATTACGCTGTGAAGTCTTGTGTTGATCATCTAATCAAGCCCGACCCTGCAATTTACAAGTTGGCCTTAGAGCGTAGTGGCTTTACTGCAGACGAAGCTGTGTTCATAGATGACCGCGAGCACTTTATTTTAGCCGCCAAAGAACTAAATATTCACTGTGTGCATTTTCAAAACAATACCCAATTAAAAAAAGAGCTTGTTCAGCTCGGAGTAAAGTTGGATTAAAATGAGTTTTATAATTCAAAAGCAAAAGGCAATAACTCACCGATAGTGGTGAGTTTTATTGTCCCAGATTCATCAATTAAATAAATGGGTAGATTAGTGTCTCCCTTTGCAAATTCCCAAGTTTTTTGACGACAGTCTCCACATGACGAACCGCCGTCTTTAGTAATACAAGCAATGGCTTTAATCTGCTTGCCCCCGCCCATAACCATAGCTGAAATTGCCGAGGCTTCGGCATGCGTCACAAGATAGGCGGCATTCTCCACATTACAACCACCAAAAATATTTCCATTCTCGTCCATAACAGAGGCGCCAACCAAATACTTTGAATACGGCGCATAAGCATGCTGCTGCGCTTCTTTAGATGCATCAATTAATTTTATAATTTCTTGAGGAAGGGTTTGTGGGTCAACTAACTGCATAAATCATCCAAAACATTAAAGCTAAATCGTTTTTTAAGTATGGGATATCAATCAAGCCGTGCGCAATAATTGCAACAACAAATAACAACAAACCAAGTGCCTTCGGGTTTTTACGATTCTTAACCCCACGCCAAATTGCACTAATCATAACGAAAATAAATCCGAGCAAACCGAGCAAACCTAAATCTATCCAAAGGTTAAGAAAAATGTTATGAGGGAAATTGTAATGCTCTAAGTTTGGGTCAGTATTAAATTTGTCCCAGTTGTCACTAAAGCCATTAATGCCTTTGCCGAAAATCAAACTTTGTGGTGGCGAATCCTTAAGCATTTTTGTGCCTGTATCCCACAAGCTCAATCGAGCAGCAGCAGACTTCTCTCCATAAAAAGGTAGAGTCACCCGGTAGCGCAAATTTGGTACCGAAGCTACAACAATAGCCATAACAACAAGTGCGCCAGCAAAAGCCATCATTAATTTTTTGTTTGCAGAAAGCAGAACGAACAATCCGGCAGCAACAAGCAAGCCAAGCCAAGCCCCGCGCGACAATGTTAGAAACCATCCTATTCCACCTACGAGCCACGCCACCACACACAAAAACTGCAGCCACAAGTTACCGCGTTCCCCAGAAACGCGGCGCGCTGTGGCCCACAACGCTTGCGCCCTGCGAACAACATCTGGCAACAACCACGCGAGCAAAGGCGTGGCAAACAATGCGTAAGCATTTGGGTGGGCAAAAAATGCGATTGCCCGCTTTGGCTCATTGGCATTCCCCCACCAATCTTTCGGCAAGAGGTCCAAAGTTGTATATTGGTAAATTGCAATTATTCCCGCAGCAAACAACAACCAGTAAGCAGCCAAGCTCACGTAACGCAGCACATTATATTTCGTATCAGTATCACGTAAAGCGAAGTGACGAACAATTATAAAAATAGAGATCGGTTCCAAATACAGCACAAACCATTGAGCGAATTTCTCACTATTAACTCCGAAAGCAAATAAGGAAATAAGGCTCGCTAAGGAGATTAAACCCAGGCCAATCCAAAACAATCGATCCATGCCTTTCATGTCCGCAATATAACTCTTCCAGGCCTCAATAACTGAATAGCCTTGTTTTTTGAACACATACAGTTTTGCAGCCGCTATAACTACAAAAGTAAAAACCATCAAAAAATTGGTCGGCAACTCGAACCCAAAAATACCAATAGAAAAGCGCCAAACATACAGAGGCGCTGATAGTAATAAAATCGCAAATAAAACTGGCATACTAGCTGCTTAGCTGATCCTTAAAATCAGTTCGATACATATCAATCAATTCCATAAAGATCGCCATGACAATTGGGCCAATCAAGAAACCTAAGAAGCCGAAAAATTGCAAGCCGCCAATTACAGCCAACAACACTAACACCGGATGTAATTTGATCGTGGTGCTAACTAGCTTTGGACCGAGGAAGTTATCAATTAGACCTACAGCAACTGCGCCCCAAATTATCATCCCAATGGCTTGCGGAGTTTGACCTGTGACAAACAAATAAATCACAGCTGGAATTAAAGACAACGATGTACCAACGGTTGGCACCAATGCAGCCACTACTGTAAACAGGCCCCATAAGAATGGTTCAGGTACACCGAAAATAAAGAATCCGATTGTTGCAACAGCACCTTGAATTAAAGCCATCAAAAACGAGCCCTTAACAACGCCATTAACAGCACTAACAATTCTGGTAAATAGTTGATCTTCGTGAGCTGTAGCAATTGGTGATACATCCATAAAGCCTCGTTTGATTTTGCGGCCATCGCGAAGCAAAAAGAACACCATAAAAAACAGCATGAATACAGCCACAACAAAGCTAGCTACGTTAGCAAGTATGGTTGAAAAAGATGAAAAGGCTTGCGAAGTAATTCGGCCAATTAACGAGTTAATGTTTGCGCTCAAATTTTGCACAATTGTTTGCAACTGCTCTGGCATGCTGGATATAATTTGGCCTTTGTTTATCACAAAGCTGCCGGCACGATAGCGATCATAAAGCTGAGTGATTTCATTTATAATCACTTGCCCAAAAAACCAAACCGGAATAAGGAAGATTAGTAAGATGAGAATTACCGTAAGCGCGGCGGCTAAGTTTGGTGAACCCACTGCTCGGTCAAGGCGCAAATAAATCGGGCGAAATAGAATACTTAAAATTAGAGCCAAGGCGATAATATTCACGAATGGCTTGAAGATCATCAAGACTAAAATAAAGACTAGGAAAAGTAGGACGAGAAAACTGATGGTTTGGAGACGCTTATAATGATGGGCCATAAAGATTGGTTAAACTTGTCTTCATTATAGCAAATTTTATCAGTGGGGGTTGCATTTTTTACGATTAACCTGTATAATTTTGTATATCTTAGCCTGATTCGGGGCTATTTTTTGATGATCTAAGTTTGAAACCCTCTATTTATGAAACGCGACAACATCCGAAACATTGCCATTATCGCCCACGTTGACCATGGTAAAACCACTTTGGTGGACGCCATGCTCAAACAAACTGACACTGTAAAAGACAGTGGCGGTGATTTAATTATGGACTCAGGCGACCTGGAACGTGAACGCGGTATTACCATTACTGCCAAGAATGCATCTGTTGTTTACAAAGGTGTAAAGATTAATATTGTTGATACCCCTGGCCACGCAGACTTTGGTGGCGAAGTAGAACGCACTTTGAAAATGGCTGATGGTGTTCTTCTTCTTGTTGATGCCAAAGAAGGCCCAATGCCACAAACTAAATTCGTACTAAAGAAAGCTTTGGAACTTGGCCACCAAGCTATTGTGGTAATTAACAAAGTAGATAAACCCGAAGCGCAAGTCGAAGAAGTAATCAACAAAACTTTTGATTTGTTCGTGTCGTTAAATGCTACAGACAAACAACTAGACTTCCCTATTTTGTATGCATCAGGAATTAACGGCGTTGCCCACACTGAACTCGATCCTGTTTTGGAAGCTGTGAAGTCTGTGCAAGCTGGTGGTACCCTACCAAATGATGAACACAATATTAAACCAGTGTTCGAAGCTATTATTGAGCACATCCCAGCTCCAGATGTTGCACCGGAAGATCCATTTGCAGTATTAATTTTGGCCCTTCGCTACGATAACTACAAAGGCAAAATTGGTGTTGGTAAAATTACAGCTGGCTCAGTTAAAAAAGCACAAAATGCTACCCGCATTGACCGTGAAGGCAAACAATCTACTGGCAAAGTTACTTCTTTGCAAATGTATGAGGGTCTTCTCCCCTTAGAAGTCGAACAGGCTGAGGCTGGTGATATCGTTGCCATCGGTGGTTTCGCAGATATTTCGATTGGTGACACTATCGCAGATAGCGCTAACCCAATTCAAATCCCCCCAGTAGAAATCGAGCAGCCAACTATTAAAATGACGTTCGGTGTAAACACTTCCCCATTCGCTGGTCGTGAAGGCACTCTTTTAACCAGTCGCCAAATTAAAGACCGCTTAGATCGTGAACTCGAAACTAACGTAGCCTTGCGTGTTGAACAATCTGCTGACAGTGGCGATGCGTTCCTGGTATCTGGTCGCGGTGAACTCCACCTAGGGGTGTTAATCGAAACTATGCGCCGTGAGGGTTTTGAAATGCAAGTGTCGCAGCCACAGGTTATTTTCCACGAAGAAGATGGTGTTAAAAAAGAGCCTTACGAAATTCTAACTATTGATGTGCCAAGCGAACATCAAGGAGTGGTTATTGAGGAAGTTGGCAAACGCGGTGGTGAGCTCCAGCACATGGATAGCAATGCCGCTGGCGAAATCCACGCAGAATACTTAATTCCTACTCGAGGCCTTATTGGCCTAAAGAACTTGCTCCTTACCCGCACCCGTGGGACTGCTATCATCAACAACTTATTCGATAGCTATAAACCAGTGCACGACATTGACCTACGTAGCAATGAGCACGGTTCGATTATTGCCTCTGATAGCGGTTCAGCTTTAGCTTATGGGTTAAATAATGCCCAAGGTCGCGGTGTGTTGTTCATTGGTCCAGCCACAGAAGTTTACGAAGGGATGGTTGTGGGTATTAACGCGCTAGACATGGACCTTGAAGTAAACGTCACCAAAGGAAAGAAACTAACAAACATGCGAGCATCGGGTTCTGATTCCAGCATTATCCTTACTCCCCCGAAAGAAGTTACTTTGGACTTTGCTTTAGAATATATTGGTCCTGATGAACTAGTAGAAGTTACCCCACAAAGTATTCGAATTCGTAAAAAATATCTGACTTTAAACGAAC
This sequence comes from uncultured Candidatus Saccharibacteria bacterium, assembly GCA_964650255.1. Lineage (GTDB taxonomy): Bacteria > Patescibacteriota > Doudnabacteria > UBA920 > UBA920 > UBA920. Next base: position 75 of record CAZYQT010000003.1, on the reverse strand, counting down.
GTAAAAAAGAGAAACGCAGCTAAGTAAACTAGCCACCAGCTAAACGCTGGTGGCTTTTATCTTGCCTTCAGGGAA
>CAZYQT010000002.1:24539-86902 GCA_964650255.1 uncultured Candidatus Saccharibacteria bacterium | reverse complement strand
GTCGTAGAAGATACATTGTGCGACACAAGAAATATGTTTGTTTGTGCTATTCCCTGCCTATATTGCTGTTCCTTTAATTTATTAAGCGAATAAGTTTTATATTGCTTTATTGTTTTAATTACCCCCTCAGCCACTTCCTTTTATCAATTACCTTTGCATGTATAATGCTTCTGCGGCCGTCATTAGTAAAAAGTACTTTGCTGTTACTTAAATTAAAAGGAGCAGGTCGTACTGTTGGTACGTTCCCTGCTCGCCTATTCCGTTAGTTTTGGAGCTATCATCTCATTGATTTGAGTCATAGCACGAAAGCTTTTCCTTAGTTTGCTTAAAGCCTTTTTATGGAGGTCGTATATCTTCCATTGAGGTATTCCTAAGGATGCTGGAGGTTTCGGCATTGGAAGTCTGTAATCACCAATCCCGTAAACCTCTCTCAGGACTCGAACTCGAGTGTCATCCAGCTCACGTTCCAAAAGAAGATCAAGCTGCCTCGTGTCTTCTGAACTTAAACGAAGCATCCATTCGCCACTGGAAATTCGGGTCATTATTGCCCCGGTAATTTTATCGCACATTGCTTGAGCGGTAGTTGGCTCGTAGTCGACTTTATCTAAGAGCTTAGTCATCTCCTCGAAAACGATTGCGTTGAAGTCTGGAGACTGTAATTGTAAAATTTTGCTTACCAGTTTTTCATGGCCCTTTAATTCCCGGCGTTTAATGTCAAAGCATTTATTCCAGGATGAAATAAATGGCTTTATCGAAGATCTAGACAAGCACCTCAAAAAAATTTCTTCTCTCAGCTTATGTCTTAAGGCTCTCCATTCTGCTTCTTGCTCTGTCTGTGGCTGACATTTGTAGGAGCCTAGGTTCTGGTAGGCGTTTGCCATGGTAGAAAAGATTGCCCGCTCCGGTAGCCCACTATTTTTAACAATACCGTTTTGATGAAGTAGGGTACACTCATCGACTATAGTGAAGTAATCTTGTTCCCTAATGCCAAAGACTTGACCCAATATAGATACTGGGATGTCATACTTATACCATTCCGCCGATATCATCGAGGAATAGCTGTCTTCATATGAGTCGGCAACGATTGTCGCCGCTTCGTTTTCAGTGCGATATGTCATTGCTTCCTCCTAAATACTTGATTTTATGTCGTATGGTTTATACCAAAAGTAGTCCCAGATAGGGACTAATTAAAGTATCATATTTCGCTTGGTTTGTAAACCATAGCTAATTGGAGCTCAGGCCTAGGTCCTCGATGTAACAAGCTTAAGCTTTGTTATCAAAGGCACCAAAACCTTGAGCACTTTGTCGAGCTGTTGCTTAGTTGTCTGCTTGCCCAGCGTTAGTCGTATTGAATTGTAGGCCTGCTTCCGCGGTACCCCAATGGCTTCCAGCACGTGAGATGGATCCTGTGATGTTGTTGTGCAAGCACTGCCAGTGGCAACTTCTATTCCCTGCGCATCTAAGTACAGCATTAGCATTTCGCCTTCTACGCCATCAATTGTAATATTTAAATTATTTGGTAAGCGGTTCAGTTGATTGAAATCTGATGATAACTTCGGCCCGTTAATCGCTATTCCCCTTACTTTTTTCAAGAGACGGTCGGCGAATTGGTTTCTTAGGCTAATGAGGCGCGTGTTTTCTTTTTTTTGTGCTGCTGGGTGCGACACTAATTTTAGTGCTGTGGTTAAACCAATTATTCCAGGAACATTTTCCGTGCCGCTGCGCAGGTTTAATTCTTGGCCACCGCCGTGAATAATCGGCTCTAATTTTACGCCGCTACGAACGAATAAAATTCCAGTTTGCTTTGGCCCATAAATTTTACTGCCGTTGAAGGTGAGTAGATCAACTTTCAAACTGCGGGTGTCTAAAGTAAGCGCGCCCGCAGCTTGGCAGGCATCTGTATGCAGAAGAATGCTACTTAAGCGTTTTTGGCTGCGCACTCTATTTAGTCCACTCACCCACTTCCCTATCTCCGCGATTGGCTGGATGGTACCAATCTCATTGTTGGCGTACATAATAGAAATTAACGCTGTATCGCGCCTCACTAATTTTTTTAAAGCAGCGAAATCAACTAACCCCTCTTTGTTAACTGGCGCATAGCTAATTTTCCAACCCCATTGCTTGAGTGCATCCATAACATGCAGAACAGAATGATGTTCGATTGGTGTGGTAATAATGTGCCCTGGTTTGTGAAAAGTTTTTTGGAAGTTTTGCGCTACTCCTAAGATTGCCATATTGTTACTCTCTGTCCCGCCAGCAGTAAAGATGATTTCGCGCGGGCTACAGTTAAGAACTTTGGCAATGTCAGCGCGCGCGGCATCAATAGCTCCTGCGGCTTTGACCCCGCTTTTATACAGAGCTGATGGATTCGCAAACTCCTGCGACCAATACGGCTGCATTGCTTTTATCACGCGCGGATCTACTGGGGTTGTTGCTGCGTAGTCCAAATAAATTATTTTGGTGGATTCTCTAAGAGAAGGTTTTTTCATGATTGAAGTATAACAAAAAAGACGATTTCGCAGAATTGCTACTTTCGTCGTTTAAAATGTCTTTCGAACCACAACTTACGTTCTGTTTCATAAGACTCCCAGAGTTGAGTGACAAATATGGCCAACGTGATTCCGATTAGCGCTAGCGCTATTGCAATGCCTTTCCACATACTTTTACCCGTATAGTCCTGGTCGCATAGACCCTAGTCTCGTCACAGACGCCTCAGCTTTAAACTTTTGCCAATCCGCGGCTTGGGTGCCATGTGGTTTGTGAATGTGAACGGTTTTTCGGTGAACTTTCTTTTGGAATTTTTCAACTGCGTTAGCTCGCTCACTGTTTATACCATTTGCTTCCTTAACCCGGTAGTTTAGTTTATTGAAAGTGATTTTGTGCTTTCTGAGGAAGCTCGCCTTACCATTTTCAATAATATTACCGCAGAACTGCATTGCCAGTATCAACTGATTTATCTTTATAGTTTCATCACCAGTCATATGCCTAGCCAACCTGAGAACCTGTTCATCCAGTTTGGCATCCAAAGTGTGTCTAAAGATCACACATGCAAGAACTTCTACGCCGAAGTTTTTTCCCAAGCTCGGGTAAGCTTTAATCATTACCATATTTTTTATCTCCTTATAATTCATCTGATGATATATCAAAATCGAGGTTTGGTCAAGGGAAGCTAACGGCTCGACTTGGTATACCCAGCTGCTTGGGCTTCTTCTTCGGAGTTAAAGCACGCCACAGGATTAGTACGCTCATAGAATGACCCTCCTGGCACATGATAGAGCTTGCTTTTACTTCCTTTAATGTAGCAGCTGGACTTATCCACCGGGGCCATCATTTTGTTGTTAGCAGGTGCAATGGTCTCGGCTTGGGGTTTTTGGCCTGTATTTGAGTTAGCGCTCCGATTGGTGTTATAATTTGATAAAGAACGTTTACTGGCTCCTCCAACAGAACTAGCTGAACCCGATGACTTCCCTACTCCGTAGCCAGCTGTAAACACAGCCACAAAACAAACACCTGCGATTGCCAGTGGTTTGGTCTTGGCGATCAATTTCTCATGGTCAATATTTTTTATTATTTCAAACATAATTTTTTAGTTAATTAAAATAAGCAGAGGGGTAAATAAATATGCAATACGCATTTGTTCTAGGTAGAGTTTTCACATTAAGCTTGGCAGAGCTGTTTTCGTATTTCCAAGTTCGTGGGATTGAAATTAGTATTATTGACTGCTCGCCTGAGGTGCTTATCATTGAAGTTCCTGACCAGCTAGATGTACAAAAAATTCAAAAAGATCTTGGTGGTGTGGTTAAGATTTTGAAAATTATTGATCACAAAACCAAGCGCCCAGACGACTCGATTAACTTTGCACTTCAGCATTACTTCAAACCTTCGAAGCTAAAGACCGACTTCCTCAAGAACTATAAAGGCAAAATTCAATTCGGCGTAAGCGTGTATTTGCTAGACAGTGATGTGAAAGCTTTTGGTGAACCAAAACGTTTAGGTATGTATATTAAGCGTGCTATGCAAGATAGTGGTTCATCAATTAGGTTAGTGTTGCCAGAGTTTAATTCTCTTACCCTTGCCTCCGTAGTGGTTACAAAAAATTTATTGCTTGAGAAAGGCGCGGAGATCTGTATTATCGCTGGAAATAACGATGTCTATGTTGCCAAGACTATGGTTGTCCAAGACTTTGAAGACTATGGTCGCCGCGACTACCAGCGTCCCGTGCGTGATGACAAGCAAGGCATGATCCCACCTAAGGTTGCGCAGATAATGCTGAACTTTGCCGAATGCAAGCAAAACGAAACCATGCTCGACCCGTTCTGTGGTATTGGCACAATTGTGCAAGAAGGGGTGCTTCTTGGTTATCGAATGCTTGGGAGTGACATCAATCCAACTGCAATTTCAGGAAGCGAGAAAAATTTGGAGTGGTTCCGTAATCGTTATAAAATAGCCAAGGGCAAGTTCCATGCTGAAACTTCTGATGCCAAAGAAGTTTCGCATTTAGTGGAGAACCTCAAAAAAATTGGGGCCTTCCCGGGGATATCCGGGATTGTTACCGAAGGCTATCTTGGGCCAATGTACACTAAATTCCCTGCTCAATCAGAGATCGAAAAGAACTTTAAAGAACTAGAATCATTATATACGGCTGCCTTTCAAGACTGGTTAAAGTTTTTATCAAGTAAAGCTCGAGTGGTGATCTGTTTGCCATCGTATAAAAGCCATAATGGCTATACAGGATTCCCGAATCTTGACTTTATTACAAAACTTGGATATAATACTGTAGATTTGATACCCTCTATTTTGGCCGATTCTATGCCGTTTTTAAGACTAACGGATCGAAAAACAGCAATCTATGATCGGAAAGACCAAATAGTCGCCAGGGAAATCGTAATCTTCGAAAAAATTTAAGGATTAACCTTTGAAAGATCGACTGCCTTAATCGGTAAAGATTTGATAAGGATATTGTTGAGAAAAAATGGCTCATAAGAAAGCCGGAGGCTCTACCAGTTTAGGCCGAGACTCCGTATCAAAACGCTTAGGCGTAAAAATCTTTGGTGATCAATGGGTCAACAAAGGTGAAATTATAGTTCGCCAACATGGTAACAAGTTCCACCCTGGCGCTAATGTAAAAACTGCCGGTGATTCTACCTTGTACTCTCTTACAAACGGAATTGTAAAATTCCAAAACAAGATGATGCGCAAGTTCCATGGTAACCTTCGCAAAACTCGCGTGGTTAGCGTTGAACCAATTGCAGTAAAAGGTAAAGCTAAGGCTGCGCCGAAGAGTGAAACAGCAACAGCTGCTTAATTATAAAAAATAAAAGAGCCGCTTCGTTATTGAGGCGGTCTTTTTGTTGTGTGATTGTTTGCTTAGTCCATATCCCCATGGAATATGCTTCCCATTGGCACTGGAACTTCCTCCATATTCGCAACTTGATTTGCAACTTGAATTTGCGTGTGTTTTGAGTCTTCCTCTGGATTATGGAACAGTCGCCCCATTGGTACGGGACCCTCTTCGATTTTTGGAAATCTGTCGTATGTTGGCGCGTCACAGTGTGGGCACGTCATCTTGTTTGTTCCTCGAAAGCATCTTGGGCATTGCCTTTTCATCAATTTTCCTCCAAATTTCTGTGTAAGTAGTAGTTTAGAAACCGCCGCTAATTATTGATCCAGCGATCCGTTTGTGGATTCTATCTGCTGCCGTTTCAACAACAGTATCTTCATGGGTAGAATGCGGTGTTTCGACGTTGTTTTTTTGAAATTGATCACAAGGATCTTCTGGTTTTAGTGGTACATCTGCACCACACAGCGCACACTTTAAACCGTGTATACTGCTCCCAGTTGCTCCACATGCTCGACAATATCGCTTATTCATTTTACTTGTCCTCCGTCGTGATATTCTTTTCGTTCGGCATTCTTCCGCACGAACTAATCATCTCTATGACTTTCGTTTCTATTTATGTTTTACAATAGCACGAATGAATCCATCAAACAAGGGGTGTGGCGAAAATGGCCTGGACTTAAATTCAGGGTGAAATTGGGTAGCGATAAAGAAAGGGTGGTCAGGCAATTCTATTATTTCCACTAGCTGCCCGTCCGGCGTTGTGCCTGCTACAACCAAGCCAGCTTCCTCGAGCCGCTCGCGGTACTCATTGTTAAATTCATATCGGTGGCGATGGCGTTCTGAGATCGTGTCGCGACTGCGACCTCGGCCTTTAGGGTTAATCCAGCCTGCACGGGCATATGCGCGCTCTGTTTGTGTTCCAGAAGTAATAACGCAGTCCCAAGCCCCAAGGCGCATAGTTGCGCCATATTCTCGCTTAAGGAGCATCTTTTCCTGTTCTGGCATTATGTGGATAACTGCGTGTTTAACATTCTCTTCCACCTCGGTAGTGTGTGCGTTACGAATTTTCGCTACTGACCGAGCAAACTCAATTGTGGCTAGTTGCATCCCATAGCACAAACCTAAATAAGGAATCTTTTTAGTACGAGCATACTTAACTGCTTCGATAATACCATCAACTCCCCTACTACCGAAACCGCCTGGCACACAAATACCATCGAAATCTTTTAACACTTTTGCCGCACCTTCTTTTTCAATAGTGGCGCTGGAGATCCAAGTTAAGTTAATCTTGGCTTTGTTTGCCCAGGAAGCGTGCTTTAAAGCTTCGATTACTGAGACGTAAACATCGGCTAATTGGAACGAGCCAGTTTCAAAATACTTTCCCACAACTGCTATTTCTAAAACATTTTTGGAAGCGCGAGTTTTAAGAATATTCTGATACAAATTGTTCCACTGCTTCATGTCTTTCTTTTTGGCAGGCATACCAAATTGCTTGAGAAGTTTGTCTGCAAAACCTTCGCGATCAAGTTCGACTGGTACCCGATAAATACTGTCTACGTTCGGCGCGGAAATAATGTTAGTCGAAGGGATATTAGTAGTCCAGGCTAAGGTTTGCTTGCGACGGTCATCGAGTTTTTGCTCAGCGCGGGCAATTAAGAAATCTGGTTGGATGCCCGAAGCGATTAGTTGTTTAACAGAGTTCTGTACGGGCTTAGACTTCATTTCGCCAATTGATGATGGCGTTGGCAGGTATGCCACGTGCACATGAGCAGTATCGCGGCCATCACGATAACGCATTATACGGTTAGCTTCAATAAACAAAATATTCTGATACTCACCAACAGTGCCACCAATTTCACAGATCACAAAGTCTGCCTTGCGGGCTTTGGCTGCCTGCTCGAGTCTGTTGATAATTTCCTCTGGTACGTGAATTGCCACTTCTACATCCTCACCCTTAAATTCAAAATTGCGCTCTTTTTGAATTATTTTTTGATACAGCTGCCCGTTGGTTACATAATTAGCCTTAGATAGGTCTGTGTTTAGAAAACGTTCGTAATTACCTAGATCTTGGTCTGTTTCCATGCCATCATCCAATACAAACACTTCCCCATGTTCTTGGGGCCGAATAGTGCCAGCATCAACATTTAAATAAGCATCGCACTTTACCGGCGCAACAGTGTAGCCGCGAGACTGCAGCAATGCAGCGATAGTTGAAGTGGTGACACCTTTCCCAACTCCGGAGATAACACCTCCAGAGACGAAGATGAATTTAGTGTGGAGTTTTTTGGTTTTACGAGCTTTTACGTGGTATGGCATTTAGTTTTGGAAAGTTAATGACTGCAGCACAGAGTTCATAATTTTCGTTTGGTCTGCGTATTTTATAAAATCTTTTGCTTTTTTATAAGTGAGAACAATTTCTTCGTTAATATAGGTTCGGAACAGCAACAGCACCTTACCGTCTGGTGTGGCAGTAATATAGTAAATAATCCCTTCACCTTCGGCTCCTTGTTCTATTATGTAAAACTTTTTGTTGCCTATAGTTTCTATGGTTGCGGCTTTGCCTTCTTCGCTTTGCAAGAATTCTTGCATGGTGTCGGCAAGTTTAATTGCACCAAAGGCCATGTTATTTGTGACTGAATCGCATTTACCAGAAAGGAAACAATGCTCAACTGCCAATTCACGGTACATGGTAATGTCTGGGTTTAGGTTTTGGTGATATGGCCCAAACGGTGTCATTATCGGAAATCCGGGGTTTTCTGTGAATTTGTCATCTGGAAATACAAATGAATAGCCCTGCGAAGTGTTTGTGAACTTTAGATTCTGGCTATCTACTCTTGTAAGTTGGCCCCTTACTGGGTCAACTGTGGCTGGTGGTTCGTTTGTATTGTTTGTAGATACATTGCCGCTGGTCTTGTTTACTTGAGGCTGGGTTGGACTGTTAGCTGTTTTCATGGCCACTGTGTAGATCAGGACAAATATAGCAACTAGAGCCACAAGTAATCCAATAAATAAGATTGATTTAAAATTTTTCATAAGGCCTCGAGATTAATTTTTGTTTTGGCTGTAATTCCCTGTCCAAGTTTAATACTTATGATATGTTCACCCAGCTTCTTAATGCCATGGTGCGCATCGATTTTTGGCGGGTCAATTTGGATTTTTGTTTTCTGATAGATGGCAGCAGCAATATCTTTTTCGTGCACTCCAGAGAAGAGTTGGCCTTTGTCTCCCACTTTTACCTTTACCGCAAAAGTGCGGCGTTCTAGTTCTGCTTTGTCGCGTTCGGCTTGGCGTTGGGCTTTCTCCTGCGCTGCAGTTTTGCCCTTTGCCTCCTTGGCCAGCATTGCCTGCGCCTCTTTGGTGGCTAGCGCGGCCAGGCCTTTGCGGATGAGCATGTTATTGGCAAAGCCATCACTAACATCTTTTAGCTCACCCTTGCGTCCAATCTTTGGAACATCGGTTAATAAAATTACTTTCATAAGCGGTTAAAATATCAAAAATAAAAAACTCCCGAAACGAGAGTTGTGGCTCTTTTTTATTATACACCTCAGGGAGAATGATGCAAGGAGTTTTCTAAAAATTTAAACCCGCAAATACCGACGCATGGCCAAGAGGCTGGAAATAGTGCTCAACACAAAAGCTATCGCTAGTTGGGCAATGACGAGCGCGGCAAACAAGCCCAGGTTACCATCGAAACTGTAGCCAGAGGAAGTGAGGTAGTGGCTAATTTTTGGCAACAAACCAGAATAAACCGGGAATAGCAAAGCGCTTGTAATAATAGTAGCCAGTAAGCTATAAATTAAAGCCTCAACAATGAACGGTCCGCGGATATACCAGTTAGTGGCCCCAACGAGGCGCATAATTTCAACTTCTTCACGACGATTGTAAATGGTTAAAGTTATTGTGTTGAAAATTACCAACACGGCTATTGATGAGAATACAGCAATCAAAATTATCCCAAAAGTAATGATGAACTTAAGTAAGTTGTTTAATCGTGAAATTAAGACGCGATTATCTTCAAAGTTAACTTTCTCAATTGATGATTTATATTTGTCTGAATTCAGTGTATCGGCAATCGCTGGGTAATCCTCTAAATTTTTAGCTTTAATTTGCAAAGTCGCTGGAAGCGGATTTTCATTCAGCTCTTTAACTGCGTCCGAAATGAGTTCATCGTTTTTGTGGGTTTCTTTGAATTGGGCCAAGGCTTCGTCTGCAGAAACATAGCGCACTTCTGCAATGCGCTGGTCTTGCTTCAGCTGATCGCGAACAACAAAAATTTGGCTCTCAGCCAAACCATTCTTAAAGTAAGCGCTAATATCGACTCGTTCTTGGATGGTGTGTACAGATGAACTGGTAATTACAAATAATAATGACAGTACTGACAAGATTATGAGAGTGATAGTCATAATCAAAGTCGAAGCTGCTGCCAGCCAGAGGTTGCGGCGGAAATTGGTTAGCCCCATTTTAGTTATTCGGAAAAAAGAAACTAAGCTCATTATAATTTGTATTTGCCCTTGGATTGTTCAAATGTAATCTGGCCGCCTTCAATGGTAATCACCCGTTTTTGTATTTTGTTTACCAATTCTGATGCGTGCGTCGCCAAAATTACAGTTGTCCCAAGTTTGTTTATTTTAAGAAGCAGATCGATTACTTCCGCAGCATTAACTTCATCAAGGTTGCCGGTTGGCTCGTCTGCTAAAAGTAAAACTGGGCGGTGGGCCAAAGAGCGCGCAATGGCTACGCGTTGGCGTTCACCGCCAGACATTTCATGCGGGAAAGAATCTTTTTTGTGCAGAAGACCCACGAGCTCTAAAATTTTCGGTACATCTTTATTAATTTTGTCTTTGTAGTGGCCAGAAACTTCCATAGCAAAGGCAACATTTTCAAAAGCAGTGCGACGCGGCAGCAATTTAATATCTTGAAACACCATGCCAATCTTGCGACGTAAGTATGGTAAGTCGGTTTTCTTAATGTGTGACATATCGATCTCGTCAATTAAGATACGCCCATCATCTAGAGCTTCTTCACCAATGATCAGCTTCATGAGCGTAGACTTCCCTGCCCCAGACATGCCGACGACAGAAATAAACTCCCCATGATTTATGTGGAGGTTTATGCCGTTTAAGGCTTTGTTATTTCCGTAAAATTTAGTGACGTTATCGAATCTAATCATGTATGTTAATTATACCACACCTAATTTATCTCTTGATTTAAATTGTTGACAACTATGTTAAAAAGTCGTACAATCATAAATTAACTGCTTGGGCAGTGAATCAAAGGAGGGAGAATTTATATGAACAATCAATCAACACTGGTTATACTTTCTTATGTTTTGTTGGGAGCAGGATTTGCCTTTCTGTTCATCTCACTTTTTGCTGCGATTTATTTCGGCAACCGTATCAACGCTTTGCTTGAAGACCCCAACTTACCCGGTAATAACTTCAAAATTGCTCAACTCAGAAAAAATCGAAATGAAGCTCTTTTGACGGCCATATTTGGGGCGATACTGATGCTGGCTGGTTCGGGGCTATCTTTATTCTTGCTATTTAATCAGGCTTTCTAGATACTTCTCCACAAATTCGTCTAACTCACCATTGAGTACTTTGTCTGGATCGGTTTCCTCATAATTTGTGCGGTGGTCTTTGACCAATTTGTACGGATGTAATACGTAGCTTCTGATCTGGTTTCCCCACTCCGCTGACTTAAACTCACCGCGGAGTTCTTTTTTTTCTTCAGCGAGTTTTTCATCTTCCAATTGCTGCACCCTGGCCAGTAAAATTTTCATCGCCAATTCTTTATTCTGATGCTGGCTACGTTCGTTTTGAATACTTACCTTAATTCCAGTTGGAATGTGGGTAATAGTTATAGCGCTATATGTAGTGTTCACGCTCTGTCCCCCAGCGCCAGATGATGTGCTGGCTTTAATTTCTAAATCCTTAGGGTTAAGTTTAATACTTTCTGCTTCTTCTAATTGCGGCAACAGTTCAAGTAAAGCAAACGATGTCTCTCTGGTGTGCGCAGGATTGAATGGCGATTGTCTGACTAGTCTATGCACGCCAGCTTCGCTTTTTAGCAAACCATAAGCAAATGGTCCATGCACGGAAACAGTTACAGATTTGATTCCCGCTTCCCCGCCTTTGCTTTGATCAATAATTTCTGCTTTTAGGTTTTTGCGTTCGCAGTAGCGTAAATATTGTCGTAACAACATTTCAGCCCAGTCTTGAGCATCAGTACCACCAGCGCCAGCGTGAATAGAAAAAATGGCATTATGATCATCATACTTTTTTGACATCAAAACAATTAGCCTATTTTTTATATAGCGTTGTTCAATTTCCTCAACTTGCTTCTTTAAGTAAGAGAGAGTCTCTTCACTTTCGTCAGTGTTAGATGTAACTAGATCTTGAAGTTCTTTAATGTTCTTTTCAATTCCCTTCCAAAATTCTGTAAACTCGGTAAGTTGATTATGTTCTTGGGTAACTGTTTGAGCAGTTTCTGGGTCATCCCAAAATCCTCCTTGCTGCATCTTGTCTTCCAATTCTAATATGCGTTGATTTTTTTGGGTTAAATTCAGTTGGGACGATAGACCCTTCACGGCAGCGAGCAGATCCTCTAGGCGCTTGATATATTCATTCATACCCTAATTATATACAAAAAAGCGCTGCTTTGCATGACCTGTTAAAGTCTTGCAAAACAGCACCCGATTTGGTTAGTTTTCGTTATGTTGACGAGTAGCAGTTTGCCTAGCCTGCCTTTCCTCGGCCTCCAGTTCTACTCGCAGTTCTCGAATGACCACACGAATTCTCAGATCTTCAAGATCGCGACCTCCTGGCCCCTTTACCCGACTTCGTACCCCATCAATTAGATTTTTAGGGATATTGCGAGTTCGAGGAATACCTCCGTTAGCTATCAGGTCTGCTTTAATCCTTCCTTTTGTACCTGCACCCTTTGCTTTTGGGTTATTGCTTGGCCTAGGCTTTGCTTGGGGTTTTTGTGCCCCGGCCGGCATAACTGGCCTATCTTCTTTCTTTGCAGGCTCAGTCCAAGAATTAATCATTTCTGGGGTAGGCCCACCGATGCCAAACAGTTGCCACTCTGGTCCAGTACGAGCTTCTCGCTTAACACAGGTCTCTAGATCGTACTTGGTCACCGCTAAACCATAGGAGTTGGCTTTCTTTACGATGCGATTCAGAATAGCATCGGTAAGTTTTGCTTCTGCAATAAGATTTTGGTCTTCCATCCCGGCAATAATCATGGCTGGAAATAGTCTTCTAAAGTACAAGGCTATTTCTGTTTTGCCTTTCATTCGGTTCCAAATTTGCTGTAATACCATAAATTTGGTGCATCGATGCTCTTTGTTTCCCCATTTTTTTGCCTGGGCAAGAAAAAAAATGCGGTTCATTTCCCAGGTTGGATTAAGCGCATCATCAAAATTGATGTTGTTCCTAATCTTCTTTTCCAGTTCCTTTAGAACCGGATCTGATTTATCCGGTCTAAAATCTTCTTCATCATTAAACTCGTCGTTATATTCTTCCATAACCGTAATCTCCTCGTGTAAAATTTTCCTGAATATATCATAAAAGGCTTGAAAAATCAAGCCTTTAATTAATCGACTATTCTATTTCTTCTAATGCTGCTTCCTTAACACGTTGCTTTGCTTCGCTGTCTGCTCGGCTCCAGTAGTAATCATTGTAATCAACAAATTGCATGTCTTTGCCTCGCTGTTTGTCGCGAGCGTCAATAAGTTTATGTATTTCCTGGGCTGCGACCCGATACTGCGGATGGCCTTGCGGAGTACTCCGAAGTTCCAACATGTGCATTAGAGCGCGGTCGTTAATTCCCAGCGACCATTGAACGTTGTGGCCGTGCAAAACCGCGTATTGAGCTAGGAGGGGGCTGTGGGAGGCAATCAGATCGTATAGGGCATCTGCTTTTCGGAAACACTCATGGAGCTTGGCGGTCGCTCCGATAGCATCAATTTCTGGTGGTACGGTGTAGCCAATTTTAGTGTTGAAAAGTTGGCGCTGCTGAGTATTCATTCGATGGCGCTCTAAATCTTTGTACACACCAAAATTGGTAATTAAGTTAAAATTATATGGATAACCATCCTCTAGGGCACGGCCAGGTCGGTCGCGACGAGTTTTTCTCTCGCCAATGTAAGTGTTCCAAATTTCCATCCTGCCCTCTGCGCTCATAATTGAAATTTGTGAACGGAGCTGCATTAAAGATAAATTCGTGTAAGGAAACACCATTGCAGCCAAAGTGGAAATATTTCGTGCTTCTTGCAGCGCATCTTTTAGTTTCACCCCTTCAGCTAATCTTTTTTCGATAATTTGCTCGCCATCATCGAGTAAGGAATATTGAGGGGTATTAGTTTTTTCAGGGGCGGTATTGGGAAATAGCTTGGCCGCTAGTGCAGACATGTTTTGATTAACGCCGGCATTGTAATCGCGTCGTTTTGCACGCTTTACGTACTGCGGAATAATCTGGTCTAGAGCTTCTTTGGCTGCTTTGGCATTGGCATGGCTCTCTGGTAAATTAGTAGTAAACAAAAAGCTGAGCAGTTCTTGGTAGAAGCGCCCATTGCCGAACATGCCAACATTAGTTTTAGTTGCCAAAGGTAGCAGACAGCGCAAAATATCGCAGGCTTTGGTGCGCAGGTCCATGTTGTAAGTCATCTTAAATGACTTCTGTTCTTTTTCGTCGATGACATCTGCCCACTTTTCTTTGACCCCATCGCCATTAATATCATATTCAGCTTCTTCAATCGGTTTCTGCCCTTTGAGATAATTTTGCAGTGGTTCTACTAGGCTCGCGTAAGTTTCAAAAATAAAATCCATGGTTGCCAAATATTCCGAACCAAAATCAGACTCTATTAGTTCTGGTCCGCGATAATACATCCATTTTCCTTCAGCATCCTTCCTATCGTAAAAAACGTATCGTGTAGATTGTTCAATTGGGCTGCCGCCTATACGGCGGTCCTCGATATCCTTTGTTTGTAGAACAGAAACTTGCTCAAAGCTAACATGAGCCCCTTCTAGCTCCCCTACGCTATCATCACCATAAGCAATTAAAATTCGTTCAATTAGTTTGTCCGCATGAATCGGGTCCAGAACTCCGTCTTTGATAAACTCGTTCATTAAAACTTCACGAAAACCACCTTGCGCCCGTGAGTATCTTGCGTAGGCAGGGCCGACAATTCCTTGCAAATTTTTTACTGCGAAAATATTAGCTGTGGTAGAAGTGACATAGTTCTCCAACTGGCTCTGCGCTTTTTCATCAGACATGTTTTTCAGGTTAAATTATTTAACAAACTGCGGTTCGACATCCTTCAATGCTATTCGGCGTACCAGTTCCCAAACTTTGGTGTGAACTTCCTGCGGCGTTAGTAGTCTTCCATTTTCTACACACTCGATTAATCTAGTATTCGGAAATAGTTCCGCGATTTCTAAATAAACCTGCTCGGCTCGGCGTAAATGGTCTTCATCTTCTTCGTGAATATCGCGCTTGCGGTCTTGTTCTTTGGAACGCTTTTCTATTAATTCCCACGCTACCTCGAAAGGGATATGCAAAATAATATTTAAGTCTGGCTTTGGAATATTGTAAGTGCCGTATTCCAAATTGTCCAACCAACGGAAAAATTTAATGCGTTCGTTAGAGTCGTAAATTTTTGCCCCTTGATGCCCGGCGTTAGAAGTTACATACCTATTTGCTAACACTACTTTGCCATCGCTTAAGTGGCCACGCAGTTTGTAGCTCGCGTCGAACCGGTCCACAGCATAAAAAATTGATGCAGCTTCGGGGCTTAGTCGGCCGTACTCCCCTTTTAAGTACTTTTCTAGCATAGCTGCGGACACTTTTCCGTATTGAGGAAAGTCCATCATCCCAGCCTCATAACCAGATACTTCTAAGGTTTTCAGAAGTAAGTCTGTCTGGGTTTTTTTACCAGACCCGTCTGGGCCATCGATCACAATGAACCGTCCGTAACTGTTGCGGCTCGGTACAGATTTTTTTTCAGATGATGCAAAGAGTTTCATCGCTTTCCTTTCGGTTTTTTAACTGCTTTTTTTACGGGCGTGTGCCTGGTAGTTTTTTTCGAAACTGATTTAGGCCGTGCTTCTTTAATCACTGGTTTTAATTCTGGTTTTGGTTTGCGAGTCGGTTTAAAGTCAATCCACTCGCTGTTTTTCAAAAAGTTTTTGTAATACTGGGAAGCTTGAGGTTTCATGGCTTTGTAATATTTGCTACCCAAGCTGTTTTCACCGTAAGCATGCTCTGCTTTGCCTGACAAAGGGGTAAACGACATTTGTGCAATCGGCATCTTGTAGTAAAGCTTAATTGGTAGCCCAGAAATATTGTGTAGTTCCAAAGTCATTTTTAGACGATTTCCCGGGTCTAAGTACCCTGCTGTGGCATGAATGATTAAACCAATTCGTCCTAAGCTGGACTTGCCTTCTAGCCTGCCAACCATATCGCTTGCTACGCCAACAACTTCGTAAGTCATCCCTAAAGCAAATTCTCCTGGGTGTAAAATAAAGGGTTTGCTTTCATCGATGCGAACTTTTTCCATCATGTCATCAATCTTTTCTCGAGGATCAATAGCAACATGGCCTGTGGATTTAAATATTAAAAAGTCCGCCCCCAAATGCAGATCCACGCTCGCTGGCTGGATCGCATTAGGAAATAGCGGTTCTACACTAATTTTCCCCTTCTCAAGAAATTTTTTAATGTCTCGGTCTGATAGAATCATTTTTATGTCCTTTAAAAGCTTATTTATGGTAGTTCTGAATTATTGTAGCATAAAATTTCGGCCTGTACATTTGGCCAAAACAGCAAAAATACGCATAAGTAAAACACCTGATTTCTAAACTATGGCATATAGTCGTTTGTTCAGGTGTTAGTCTTTAGCGCTTGAAAATTTGTTTTTTATCTACCCTAAATTGTTGGTATCTGGGCCAAAGGTTTTTTCCTTTTTCGTGCTTTGCACGTGCCCGCATCTCTAGTAGTGTATCTCGCACTGTATTAAAATCAACGGTTGTTCCCTTGTATTCAATACCTGGATTTGCCGTTTCGTTCAAAGCCTGGATTAATTGGTCGAGATTCACTGGGCCATTTTGCCAACCTTTAAATTTCGGGCTCTGAAGAAGTTTTTCCATCCGATCCATGATCGTTACCTTGGACGGCGCTTTATTCATCCGGGGTTTTAAATGGGTAAAACCTTCTCGTTCCCTTAATTTATCGTAAGCCAGATATATTTTTTCAACAGTGACAGATCGAAATCCGACCTTTTTAGCATTGACTGACCACTTGATAAAGTCGTCTTCGCCTGCCGATGTCTTACCGTTCAGACTTGCTATAACGTAGGCTTCGTGCAAATGGCCAATGCGCCTGATTTGGTCGGCATGGAACAAAATACGATTAAACTCTTTTACTAAAACCATCAAACCGTAGCCTTTAAATAGGTCTGTGAAGTAATTCTTTATCACCATATCAATGCGGAGCATTTCCTCTACAGGGTCTTCGGCCTTCATTTTGTAGTTTAGGCCGATAAATTTTCGTATATTTTCAAGGGTGCCAATTCGGACATCCTCGTCTATTGGTTTATATTTCAGCATAATTTACCCCATTATTTTCCTCTTTTGAATTTAAGTATGTAGCATTGTAGCAAATTTTTTATCATTTGAAAATAAAAACCCCTTTGCAGGGGTTTAAATTTTATAGTTTCTAAGCTTTGAATTTTATGCCTGGGCCCATAGTGGCGTTAAGGCTCATGCTAGTAATAAATGCTTTTTTTACAGCCGTAGGTTTGTGAGCGTGCAAAGCATCAATAAATACTTTTAGATTTTCTGCAAGCTTGGCAGTGTCGAAATCAGTTTTGCCAATTACCTGATGTACATTGCCGGAGTTGTCGTTTTTAAAACTAACCTTACCGCCAGCAATTTCTTTAATTGCTGCTTCAACATTTTCTGCAACTGTGCCAGTTTTAGGATTAGGCATCATGCCGCGAGTTCCTAAAATTTTCGCAATTTGTGCCAGCTTAGGCATCATTGCAGGCTCCGCGACAGCAATATCAAAATCTGTTTTTTCAGAGTCTTTAATTGTTTTGATGAGTTCTTCCCCACCAACTACTGATGCACCAGCGGCTTTAGCAGCTGCCTCTTTACCTTCGGTTACGAAAGCAGCGATTTTACGAGTTTTACCTGTACCGTTTGGTAAAGTAATACTACCGCGAATTGCTTGATCGGTTTTCTTGGCATCAATACCAGTTTTTACGTGCACTTCAATAGAGCCAGTAAATTTAGTAGTAGCAGTTTTCTTCGCTAACTCAATAGCTTCTTCTGCGGTGTAGATCTTTTCCTTGTCTACCAGGTCCAAGTTAGCCTTGGCGCGTTTTGACACATGTGTCATGTAAATTCCTTTCGTGGTAGGACGAGTGCGGCCAGGCCGGCATCTCTCCCACGAGATTAATTGATAAGGTATTGTGCCATATATTTAATAATAAATCAAGGCCGTAATTGTTGACAAATATGAGCAATTACGGTATAATTCGGCAACATAAACAATCAAGGAGGTTTTTATGGTAACTCTATCAACGGGCTCGAATAGTTTGGCATTACTTAATGTTGACGAAAAAATCCTGGAGTTTTATAACGCTTATGCGTTTAGCTGGAATTTTAGTGGCATTGATACTTTGCTGAACTACTATCAGACTTGTTATTTCCTTAGGGCAACTATTGTGTATTTTCTTTATCGAACGATTAAAGAAGATCGCGACTGTAGTCTATTAGTTGATATCGCTGAAAAATTCCCAATGTTTAGGCAAAGGGTGTTTGAAGAGATTAACCAACGGGGTAATGCAGATGGGTTACGGGATTTTGTTTTACGATTCCCGGAATTCAAGTAAATAACTGATAGCGCTCGGAGTTATTGTGATCATCTCCAAAAAAAGAGTCGGGACAACCTGACTCTTTTCTTTTTCGGACAATTATTTTACTGTGAATTTTCGCTTAGCTATTAATTTCCTAACAGGGCCGTAGCCTTGTTCGTCGGTAGTTGTAGCGTTTGCATCATACACACTTATTTGGAACGTCGACTCTGAAAGCCATTCAATCTGTCCCATCCAACCGCCCAGGCAGTTTCCTTCATAGCAAGAGTTAAAAGTTTCATTGGCAGGAAGCTTTGTAAGGAGTTTGGCAGTGTCTGTCTCTAAATCTATTAGAAAGAGGCTTCTTTCGTCTTCGCCATTCTGCGGATTTTCCGTGCTGGCCACATATGCTGAGTTCTTCGAGCCGCTTCTCACACCCGGACTGTCAAAGTAGGTGCTGGTCTTGAGCTTGGTGAAAGTGTTCTGTTCCCCGTTGTATCTAATGATATCAAAAGGGAATCCATCAGTTTCGTTAGGAATAACAGTAAAGTAGATGTTAGATGAATTTTTTGGAGCTGACAAAACCTCAAAACTAAGGTTAATTGGTTTAATTGCCGGATAGGCCTTCTTTACACTCGGAACCACAGTTTCCTTGGCATTAGTTTTAAGATCTGTACGAACAATTTTACCATCATACGTTGCCTCAGTGAATTCAGTGAAGTTATGATTGACGGTGTTTGGAATGTATTGATACGAGTAAGTTGGCTTCGCATCCTCTTGACTCTGATTTTCTTCAGTCTGTTGAGGCAGGTTTGCCTCTTCGTTGGATAATTGCGCAGACTGATTACCTCCTTTCCAAATATAGAATGCCAAACCTAAAACTAGCACCGTCAGTATTATAACCAAGGGCCAGAGAATAGTTTGACGATTAATATTTATAGTCTTTGGATTGTTATTAGGCAGTAACGTCTACGCCCATGGAGCGAGCTGTACCGCGAATAATTTTTTCTGCTTGTTCAATGCTGTTTGCATTTAAGTCAGGCATTTTCTTTTCTGCGATTTCGCGGATTTGTGCAGCAGAGATCTTTCCAACTTTAGTAGTTAGTGGATTGCCGCTCCCCTTTGCCAAACCAATCGCTTTCATGATCAGGTTAGATGCAGGTGGGGTTTTAAGTATGAAGTCGAAAGTACGATCTTCATAAATGGTCATTTCGACCGGGATAATGAGGTCGCCCATTTGGCCGGTGCGATCATTAAACTGCTTGGTAAAGTCTGCGATGTTTAGACCATGGGGTCCAAGGGCAGTACCTACCGGTGGGGCTGGAGTTGCTTTGCCGGCTGGCAATTGCAACTTCACCATTGCTTTGACTTTTTTAGCCATTATTGTGAGTAGTAATCCTTATTAGGGACGAGACTGCTAGACGAATCCGCAGCCGACTACTTATTAATTGATGCTGGAATTATAGGGTATTTTGGAGGTTTTGGCAAGGGGTGGTTTATCCATTGAAAATAAATCCAACTATAAGGTGCATTCTTGGAATAGTTCACCTGTATCGGGGTTATTTTCCGTCTTCCCTGTTTTTATTGCTTTGTAGTCCATGCAGTCTTCGCTCTCAGGGATCCAAAATGATGTTACTAATATGTCTGAAGCCGTGTCGTTCGGAGTCTTGGCAATTGGTTTGATGGACCAGCTACCCCCCGCTTTAATTGCCCAACTACGACCAGCGTTCAGGGTTGCCGAAGATGGAATGCTTTGCAAATTTCTTAATGGCCCAACGCCGTAATGGCGTGATGCAATTCCAAAGCCGATCAAGCCACCGATTATTAGGATACAGAATGCTACTAAAATATTTTGTTGTTTTTTGTTCATTTGATTTAATGTTAATTTCCGTCTTAAGTCTGCGCCTATTTTAAAAATTCAGCAAACGACTTATCCACAAACAAAAAAGGCAGAGCCTTACGCACTGCCTTTTAATTTACCCCATATTAGATGTATTCAGAATTAAGACATTACTTTCGACACGATTTTTATATGATAATACCTACTATTACCAAGGCTAAAACATACACCCAGGGATGATCCCACCAAAACTTAGCAGTATCCATGCCATCGTTGGGGTCAAAATTCACCATGTATTTAACTCTTTTTAACTTGCAAGAAGTCTAGTTCCACTGGAGTTTCGCGGCCGAAGATGGTAACCATGACTTTGACTTTACCTTTGGCTTGGTCGATGTCAGAAATTTTACCTTGATAATCTTTGAACGGACCATCAGTAATAGTTACTAACTCGCCTACTTCAAAGTCTACTTTGAACTTCGGCTCTTCAGTACCCATGCG
The DNA here is from genome assembly GCA_964650255.1 of uncultured Candidatus Saccharibacteria bacterium. Taxonomy (GTDB): domain Bacteria; phylum Patescibacteriota; class Doudnabacteria; order UBA920; family UBA920; genus UBA920. The sequence continues at coordinate 66,364 of CAZYQT010000002.1, read as the reverse complement.
CTTCTGCAGATAATCCCATTCTTCTTGAGAAACTGGTGTTGGGATGGTTCCACTGCCAACGAAGCCAGTTACGTTAGGAGTGTTGCGAACCACGTACCAAGAGTCATCAGTTACAATCATGTTAACTAAAACGTAGCCCGGGAAAATCTTTTCATCAAAAGTGGTGCGTTTACCGTCTCTAATTTTGATCTTTTTTTCCTTTGGCACAATGGCATCAAAAATTTTATCTTGCATGCCAAGATTTTCAATACGCTGCTTAAGGTTCAAAGCCACGCTGTCTTCGTATCCGCTATATGTGTGTAATACGTACCAGTTCTTTTCACCGGTGATTTGTTGTTTCGACATAGTTTACTTGATGAGTTGTTCAAATCCTTTAAGAAGGCCAAAGTCAGCACCGCCTAGAATAGCTGCCATTACGATACTGAACACGATCACAGTGACAGTATAACGAAAGACATCGCTTCGAGACGGCCAAATGACTTTGCGCATCTCAGCGATTACATCGCGGAAAAATTGAATGATGCTTCTAAAAATTCTACTAAAAAATTTCATGTATTTATAAAATTAAGCTTTTTTAAAACCCTTCGCAGGGCTTTTAGCCATTATACTATACCCGTTGACTTTTAGTCAAATCGAACCGAGTGATATCGTTGTGTAATAAAAAAAAGAGCCAGACCGAAGTTTTCCTTCGGTCCGGCTTTGGCTTCGCCTTCTATCCTAGCCATCGTAATTTTTGCCAGATTTTGCAGTCACTGGCCAAGGGTTTCCTTTCAGTTCATTTGGGCGGTTTTCCCAAATTAAGTTTGGAAGGAAACTCGAATCTACGGTGTCGTGGAGATTTTGCTCTAAGGCATCTTGTCCTAAGACAGTGCCTTGGAGGTTTTTAACCTTTTGGATTGCTACTGCCTGTGGTATACCCGACTCGTAAGCCCAAGCCGCTGTCGCCTTGAGGGCTTGTTCAGATTTTTTCTTTTCATCTATGATGCTGAACCCAAAATCTGTGAATTTGATCGCGTAATACCCGCCGAGGTCGCAATTATTTTGGTTTAGCATCGGTATACCAATCTTTTGCAGGTTTGTCGCCACTCTGTTAGTTTTTGCGAAACTGACAGAATCATTTGCAAGGTGAAATGTTACTGAGTACAAACCAACTTTTTTATCCAAGCTCCCTTCTGTATGGACGAGGAGTTTTTTGCCATCTACTCGCTCCCAGATACTATCAAGGGCGAATTCTCCGTCAACAATGGTGATTCTGTTGTGCGGGATCCGTGAGTACTTGGACGGGATGACGGTTTCAGATGGGAATGGATTTCTGTTTGGTTGTCGGATAACAGGATTGCCCAGGGGGCCCTGAAGTTGGGGGTTGATTGGGAACTGTTGCGCGCTGGCAGTGGTGGCGGTAACCAATGCCATGATTATAGAACCAGCAAGGACTAATGTTCGCATATACATCTGGGTGAGCCTCCTAAAGTTTTTCTTGAGATTTTGTGGATCTGGCTTAATTGTAATCTCGCGTGGAGTCTAAGACAAGAGGGTGTCAAGAGGATAAAAAAGCCGGCTAGTGCCGGCTTTGTGTTCCTGTTAGTTAGATATCCAAGTTTTTAACAGTTTTAGCGTGGGTAGTGATAAAGCGTTTTCGTGGCGGCACTTCATCACCCATCAAAGTTTCAAACACTTCTGAAATTTTTTCAACGTCTTCAATATCAACTTTTAACATAACGCGGTTTTCTGGATCCATTGTAGTTTCCCAAAGTTGTTCAGGGTTCATTTCACCCAAACCTTTGTAGCGCTGAACCGAATATTTTTTAGGTGCTCCAGCTGTGCTAGCGGCACCTTCTTCTCCTTCTTCTCCTTCTTGTGTCTCTTCAGCAAGCTCTTCGACTTCTACTGCCACTTCTTCTTTCTTACCCTTGCCAGACTTACCTTTTTTGTCTTGAGCTTCTTTCAAAAGGTCAGCAAGAACTTCATCTCGCTCTTCTTCTGTGAAAGCATATTGCGAATTTTTACCAACTGTTATCTTAAACAAAGGTGGTTGTGCAATATACAAGTGACCGTTTTTGATGACATCGGGGAAGTAGCGGTAGAACAAAGTCAAAAGGAGGGTACGAATGTGAGCACCATCTACATCGGCATCAGTCATAATAATGATGCGATGATAACGCAGTTTTTCTATATCAAACATGTCCCCTACACCTGTACCAAAAGCAATAACCAAGTTTTTAATTTCCTGGCTAGATAGCATTTTGTCTAGACGAGCACGCTCAACGTTAAGAATTTTTCCTCGGAGAGGTAAAATCGCTTGGAAGCGGCGATCTCTTCCCTGTTTCGCTGAGCCACCAGCAGAGTCTCCCTCTACAATGTAGAGTTCACATTTTTCTGGATTGGTTTCTGAACAATCAGCAAGTTTTCCTGGCAAAGCTAGGCCATCTAAAACACCTTTGCGGATAACACTGTCGCGAGCAGCACGAGCCGCCAAACGAGCTTTGGCAGCCAAAATACCTTTTTCAATAATCTTGGTGGCGTCTGACGGATGTTCTTCCAAGAAAACAGCCAGTTCTTGGGATAGAATTGCATCAACAGCGGTGCGGACTTCTGGGTTGCCTAATTTTGCCTTTGTCTGACCTTCGAACTGTGGGTTTGGAAGTTTAACAGAAATAATTGCGGATAAACCTTCGCGCAAATCTTCGCCAGTAAGTTTTTCTGACTCCTTAACGTAGTTATTTTTTACGGCGTAGTTGTTAATAACACGTGTTAAAGCAGTGCGGAAGCCAGTTACATGCATACCGCCTTCAGGGTTAAACTCGTTGTTTGCGTAAGCTAAAACAGTTTCGTCGTAGTCATCTGTATACTGGATTGCCAGTTCGACCATAATATCGCCCTCGTACATTTTGTTAATGTAAATAGGTGCATGCTTAACTTTTTTGTTGCGGTTAAGCTGTTTGATATAGCTCACTACTCCGCCTTCGAAGTAATATTGATAGGTTAAGCCAACGCGTTCATCAGTAATTAAAAAATGCAAACCTTTGGTGAGGTATGCCTGGGATCGTAAGTGCTCGAGAACAGTTTTAAATTTAAAAATTACTGTTTCAAAAATTGATGCATCAGGGTAGAAAGTAATTGATGTTCCTGTTTGGAACAGTTCGTCTTTGCCAACTTTACCCACTTCTTTAACTTTGCCTTGTGGGATACCAATTTTGTAATTTTGTTCGTATACTTTGCCGTCTCGGCGAACTTGGGCTTTCATGTTTGTAGATAGCGCGTTCACTACAGCAGCACCCACACCATGAAGACCACCTGATACTTTGTAGCCACTAGCATCACCGCCGAATTTACCACCGGCATGCAAAACAGTTAACACAGTTTCCAATGCAGACTTCTTGGTAGTTTTGTGAACATCAACAGGAATACCGCGACCATTGTCGTGCACAGTTAAACCGCCATCTTCTTGGATGACCACGTGGATTAAATCCGCGTGCCCTGCCATGGCTTCGTCCACTGCATTGTCTACAATTTCCCAGATCAAATGATGAAGACCGGTCTCCGATGTGGAGCCGATGTACATACCAGGGCGTTTGCGGACTGGGTCAAGTCCTTCTAGGACAGTAATGTTTTCGGAGGAATATCCAGCTGATTTTGCTTTCTTTTCTTCGAGTTTGCTTGGTGCTTTTTCGTCTGTTTCCTTAGCGGTTTTTGCCATAAAAATATACGTTTTTCTATATGAGAATTATATCATATTTTAGTAGGAAGATCTAATTCCGGAATAAAGAAAAAGCCGCTTATAAATGCGGCTTTTTGGCTCTAATTTCAGATGAAATGGTGGGTTACCGAAGATGGGATTGCAATGCAAAAGGGCAAAGCCAGTACGGCGACGAATTAGTCCGGTACGTAAATGTATCGGTAATTCCTTTGAGGATGTGATTGCGTTTGAGTTTATCACCAGGCCTGAATTGCTGCTTTTGGATCATCAGCCTTCGATGACCAATCGTTACGAAGAACTCAGCCACTTGCATGTGATCTCTAATGCTTGAAACTTCCCCGCTGATTAGTTGAATTTCAAAAAATTTCCAAAGCCTGGAAATATTTCTCTTAATAGCTTCTGCCGATAAGCCGGAACTGGGATAGTGGCCTCGGATGTAGAGGGTGTTGGGGTAAAGCGTGTCTGCGATCTCCGAGAGTTTAATTTCGTCAGAGATTATGGCTCCGGTGCACAAAAGCTCACGTCTTTTGTATTGAATTCTTTCAGGATTACCAGTATCTTGATTTGTCATAACTCCTCCAATAAAAAATCTTGCAAAGATAATATTACCACAATTTGTGGTAATCGTCAAGTATTGCTTATTTGTTATCTCTTCGGCTTTATCGGCTGAATCTTGCACTATTCCCCATAGTCGATACTTTATTAAAGTATTCGGGCTAAAGCTTAACCCTAATTTAAATAGGGGCTATATCATATTTTGTTTTGCAAACGTATCTCACTTCTAAAGTAGCAAAAAATCTATGAAAATAAGCATCATTTTGATATAATAATATTAATTAAATTAACTCAAAAATGACAAGTCCAAAAAAGACTAGCCTTCCGCTTAAGACGAACAAGCCTTTACTTGTTGCTCTAATGTGCGCCCTCGTTATAGTCGGAGGGTTCTATTGGTACCAAGAAACTAGTAAAAATCAAGTTCAGCCCATAAAATCTAAGGCTGATGGGGTAACTCCATGGCATTGGTACCATACTGAGTTACCTTTTAGTATTGGATCAAAAAATACTTCTGCTGTTATATACAGAAACTCTGTTATAGAATCAATGGCCAATTGGCAAAGTTCCGGGGTATTTACAACAACAATAGAAACTCCTGCGCGATTAGCTTCCACGACTACATGCGATTTTGAATATTTTTATTTTAAATTTTGTAGCGTTTTTCATAGTCAATTTGGAGAATTGGGTCAAATCGGGATTGTGTACGACACAGACAATATAATCTATCAAGCCAAAGTTCAGTTTAGTGATGATATGCTTGTTGGACAGACTGATTTCTCAACGAAGGAATGGAGAAATTACGTTGCTTGTTCCTTGGCTGGAGAAGGTTTGCATTGGAATGTAAATACTTTGCCAGACCCCCCTCCTTTAACGTCATGCGTTCAAGGGGGGGCATCCCCAGAAACAATCTCAGCCCAGCAAACGCCACAATCAATAGATTATAGAAGGTTAAGAGGGTTTTATCTTGGCAATATTGATCCACCGTTAACTACCAAGCCCAGGATGATTGCTAATTACAAATTTGATAATAACTTAGGAGTCAAAATCCTGACTTCGGATACTAGAAATCTAGAAGTATACGAAAAAGATTTGGGTGATGGTTTTACCCAGCGGACAGTATTACTTTTCTCAAAAATAAAATAATTTTATCGCAACTCAGCATCAAACTGCTCAGCAGTTTGTTTGTAAACTTGGTCTTGGAGGGGTTCGACTTCTGCAGCCTCCAAAGTCCGTTCTGGTGATCTGTACAAAATACGATAGGTGTAACTCACTCGATCGGCGCCAAACTTCTCTGCGTTTTCGTACTTATCCATAAGCTGAACTTCTTCCACTAAGTCCCCTCCTATGTCGCGGATAAGGTCGAAGTAGTTATTTGGTTCAAAAGTCTTTTTAACTATAAAGGAAATGTCACGGATAACCGGTGGAAACTTACTAACAGCTTCAAATTTTTGTCCTAGCTTAAGTTGTTTAACAACGCGCGGATCCTCACTCCATAGCAAGCGAATGTCTGGCAGCTCCATGCCAATAATTGCTAAACGTTCCAAACCAAAACCAAAGGCCCAACCGTTGTAGTTAGCAGGGTCGACATCGAGTCGCTTCAACACTTCTGGATTAACTAAACCTGCACCTAGTACTTCTACCCACTGCCCGTCTTTATCTACTTCCATCTCCAAAGATGAATGCGTGTATGGGAAGTTGTCGTCGTTGAATCGGTATTTAATGTCTGGACCAAAAGCAGCTTTAACAACATTGGCTAACACTTCTTTTAAGTCATCTTGCGTAATTGTGCGCTCGCTAGTTGGATGCAAATACAAACCATCCATCTGATGGAAAATGTTCATGTGGTTGCGATCGATCTCATCTTTGCGGTAAACTTTTCCATAAGATAGAACGCCGAGTGGTTTGTTGTCAGAAATTTTCGCGCGAATTTCCGGTTGTTGGAAATAGTAGTACCACATTACAGTGGTGTGAGTGCGCAAAATGTTCTCGTCATCAACATAGTAGGTGTCGGACTTGGAACGCGCTGGGTGATCAGCTGGAAAGTTGAATAGATCAAAACTGGCGCTTGCTGGCACAATTTCCGGGATGGTGATAATATCAAAATCTTTAAATTGGTCGAGGCCAACAATGTTATTGACCAGTTCGCGGATTGGTCCAGACTCGCGACGACTAAGGTCATCCATATTTAAATACCGCTTTATGCGAGCGGCTTCACTATCTGTTCGTTTTTCCAACTCCGCCTTTAGGCGGTTTTCCTCATCAGAAGGAATCGTTAAATGAGCCATATTCGTAAGGGTTATTGCAGAATCGTACCAATTTTTGTTTCTTTAGGCAAGACCAGAATTTCCGGTTTATCAGAAAGCTCTTCGGTTAAACCCATTTCAAACTCTGCACAGATCATTCCTTGACTTTCGATCCCGCGAATCTTTGCTGTGCCCAAAGTAAAAGGTTCATGCCCTTCCGAATGAATGTCCCTAGCAATTGTTGCTTCGGGTAGAGCCAAAGCAACTATATCCCCAACTTCAAAATTATATGCGCCGCAAACTACTGGAGTAATTGAACGAACGCCATCAGTTAAGGTAATAACCCGCAGGCGATCCGCATTTGGGTGGGGTTCGATTTTTGTGACCTTCGCAGCAATAATGTGTCCGGATTGGGGGACATGCGGTCTGCGCTTGGCTTTGGAGAAAAATTTGTTTAGGAAGTCAAGCATGGCGGTGTTAATAGTTTTTACATTCTTGTTCTGTACACATGTATCCTGTTATGCCGGTGGGTGGGTTTGCAAATATGGCTTTGATGGTGAACGAATCAAAAGTAGCGTTTACCTCGTAAAGGTAATCAGACCCATTTGGATCCTTCGGCATGGCAGTTAAGTAGCGATTTTGTACCAATATGTCTGGATATTGTGATTTGGGCGGGAACACGTAAAGCTTATCGCTGTTTGAGTCAACATAGGTGGCTGAGTAAATCAGTAAGGCACTCTTAATGCTTTCTAGGTCTGTTATTCTTTGCTGGTTTTCAAGTTCCGACCCTTCCTTTGCGGCGTTGTCTTCCGCATCTTTAGCTGTGTATTTAATTAACTGGCTTTGTGTTTCGCTGTAGTAAGTTAGAGTAAAGTTTAAGTTATTGTTTGAAGGGACATAACCGTAAACATATTTATCTTTATTGATCGGATCGTTGTAATTTGTTGCTACAGTATTAAAAGACCTAATTGCATCGCTCATGGCAATGAAATCGTTGGTGCTAGGAAAAGATTTTTTTGACTCGCGATACTTTAATAGTGCTCCCCCTATTTTTTTGATAGTCGATTGTCTTTGGGTGTCACGCTCTAACTTGGCCTGTGGTGATTGGTCAACATTCAAGCTTTCCAGAACTGCAGTCTCCGGGTCCTGGAATTCGTAAAGAGTTAATGCATCGGGTCCAAGAGTGGTAAGGGTTGGTTGATGTAATCCCTTTTCTTTGATTTTAGCTTTGAGTTCAGCAAGTTGTTCAGGGCTGTATGCAGCGTTGGTGTGTATATCATAACCACCTTTTACGAAATCACGATCTCCATAATCGCCTTCATGATAGGTTTGGGTAAGCAGCGGGTCTGTTTCAAAAATATGAAATTCGTCGCCATCAGCAATCCCATCAATGTCACTATCAGGATTGTTTGGATCCGTTCCTTCGGTATACTCATCTTTGTTCGAGAATCCATCGTAGTCTGGGTCTGAAGCGTCGGCACACTTATTTTTGTTGACACAGGTCTCTGACCCGAAGTAGGTATTCAACCAGCTTGCTGGTGTAGTTACATCGGGAGCAGGTTTATCTTCTTCAGTGGTTTTCTCCTCTGCCGGTGGCGGAGTTTCCGTTTTATGTTTAGCTTTGTAAATTAACCAACCAGGAACAGCTAGGCCAGCCGCTAATAGGAGCACTAAAGGAAATAAAAGAATTTTGCGATTTAACAGCCCTGGTTTTCTATACCTTAAAGTGATGTTGTTAGCAGTTGGTGATGACGCGACGGTAGGAGTAAATTTGTTTGAGCCAAAAACAGCCTCCGTTTTTGTGGAGTCAACTTTGCGAGGAAATGTCCCCGCCTTTTTTGATGATGCCGCATCGGGCATTACGTTAAAAAAAGCTGATTGTGGTTCCGGGTCGGGCATTTTATTTTAAGCGTTCAAAAATATTTCTAAAGTGATTATAAACAGAATTATTGATACTCCCACCCACCAAAACAGTAGACTCAGAACTTGTAAGATCAACAAGGCTAAGATTAGTAACGATAACAGAATGGCCTGGCGAAAACTGATACGTAGCTGTTCGGTAAACATGCCCGGGGCCATAGTTTTACGAGCCCAAGCCCCTATTAAAGTCATTAATCCGGTTAAAGACAGGAATAGTGTTAGGTAAAAGAATACGTGTGGAATGCGACCAGAAGTGAATGGGTCAACAAACCATAAGATTGAGAGAAATGCAGCTATGGATAGCGCAGTGCCAATAATAATTGGAAGAAAATAGTTGCGCGTAGTGTGGTGCATATCGCATTAAGTATACCACATTTACGGCTCTAGCGACTAGTTATTTCGCCACGTTGAGTCGCGCTGAAAATCATCTTCTAGCCGGTGGTTGTCGTATTCATCAAATTCACCCGTTATGACTTCTATTACAATCAGAGGCTCTGTTCCATTGCGGTTGTCTAAGCGGTGTTTGTCGCCGATATTGATTTGAACAGACTCCCCTTCTTTGAGAGGAATTTCTTCGTCGTTAATCACTGCTAAACCGCTACCAGAAACCGCAAACCAGTGTTCGTGACGTAAGTCGTGTTGTTGGTATGATAGGCGTTTACCCGGGCGGACTTCTAGTCGTTTAATAATTACGTCTTTATGGCCACCTTGGTTTTGTAACTCCGATAACACAGTAAAGTTTCCCCAGGGTCGCTCTTCGTAGTTTTTTGCGTTTTTAGCCATGGCTTAAAGTTAATCGTTAGATTTATTTTTAGGAAATGCTTGGCGTAAGGCTTTGTAGGTCTGCATGCGCAACTCTTTGTCAGTAATAAATTTTTTAATATACGGTGATATCGATAATAAGATGATAATTACAACACCAGGAATGATGTACTTTTCAACGTTATCAACTTTGAGTCCTAGGTAATAACCAATGAGCGTGACCGATACAACCCAAAGAATGCCACCAAAAATATTGTAGCTAAGAAATTTTGCATAACTCATTTTACCAACCCCAGCTAGAGTTGGCACAAAAGTTCTAATAATCGGGACGAATCTAGCAATGATAATAGTTTTTGGCCCGTGCTTGTCGAAAAATTTCTCTGCTTTTACTAAATGACTTTTTTTGAACAGCAGAGATTCTTCTTTTGAGAAAACTTTTGGCCCAAGCCTTTTACCAATAGTGTATCCGACGCTATCACCTATAATGGCGGCCCCTGCGAGCACGGCAAGTAAGAGGCTTATATCTAAGTACCCTTGAGCTGCTAAAATCCCAGCTGTGAATAGGAGGCTGTCGCCAGGTAAGAAAAACCCTATCAAAAGGCCGGTTTCTGCAAAAACAATCCCAAATAGGCCTAAATACCCAAAAGCTTTAATTAATTCAACTAAATCAAAATGTGGCATTACTAAATTATAACAGATTAGAGTAGTTGCAATTGTGACGTTTGGCTTTTTTGTGCAGGCTGGCGAATTTGTCGTATTTTACAGCATCACGAATTTGTTCAATTGTTTCAAAAAGTTTTTCTTTGAGCGCCGCAATATCTTCTGGCTTTCCTAAAGGATCCGCCACCACTTCATTAGGGTGTAAATACCAATACTGCAAACTTTCTACAGGCTCGTGGAAATATTCTTCCGCAGCCCATTGATATATACGCAATTGATCCAAGTCTGTGCCAGAGGTTTTGCTTGGAACTTTTTCCGAGGTTTTGTAGTCAATAATTTGCAGGCCCTTTTCACCAAGATCTGCGCGGTCAATTTTTCCATTAAAAGTGTATTGCTGCTTGTCCCCTAGCTTCATTGAAAAAGATTCTTCAATGTATTTTGGGTGAAGGTTATCTTTTTGATTTACTGTTTTTTGATAAAATTTTTCTAAAATTTCTGTGCCGCGGGCTCGGTAAAGTTCTTTTTGTTTCTTGTCTTCATACCAATCATCAATCCATTCTTTTTCGTAAAGTTCGGTAAGCAACTGCTTTGGGGGCAATTCAACCAGTGCCTCTTTGGTAAATAAATCTTGCTGTGGGGCAGTGGACCGTCGTAAATAATCCTCCATGTATTTTTGGAGTACCGTATGAATGGTTGAGCCAAAACTTAGGTGATGATTCCCAGGCAATGGCAAGCGCAAATAGTATCGATATTTGTACTCCTGAGGACAATTTAAGAACGTGGAGATTTGGGAAAAGGAAAAATTTTCTGGGAGTTGTTGGTACACAACTTTTTTTCTGCCTGGCTTAGATTTATTAAATACAACTTTACCGGTGGCTTTGTGGGTGGTCTCGCTTGGTACTAAATTAGTTTCTTGCAAGAATAGAGAAGGTTTTTTTAGTTTAGCTCCGCCGTAGTCCAACCCCCAAGACAGATAGAGATGCGTTTTGGCGCGAGTTAGGGCTACATAAAAAAGCCGACGTTCTTCCTGCAAATGAAAATCCCCTTCAGGTAAAATATCTTTAATTAATGGAGTCGGTAATTCAATTGCATCTCGCTGGGCACGAGTTGGGAAGCGCTGGTCAACCATGTTAATTATGAAAGTAAATTTAAATTCCAATCCCTTGGCGCTGTGAATGGTCATGACTTTCAAACTTTCTGGGCCACTGTTCGGATCAAATTTAATGGCTCCCTCTTCCCCAGCTTTGAGTTCAAGGGTCAGCTCGTGCAAAAATCCCCGCATGGTGCGATCTTCCGCCTCTTGGGCATAGTTTTCCACTACTTTGTAAAATTGCTCTAATAGTTCGCGATTTTGAGCATTTTCAAGCGTATCTGCTGTGAGCATCTCATCAATACCCAAGTCATTGACCAGTTCAACGAACAATTCCACGGCTGATTTTTCCGCTACTTCTTTTGTGTGTTTTTCCAGAAGTGTTAGGAGTTCGGTCAATTTAGTTTTTGATGTCTCACTCAATTGAGCAAGGGCTTCCTGGTTTTGAATTGATTCGTACAGAGAAATAGTTTTGCGGTTTGTGGATTGAGTAAGATGCGCTAAATCTATGGCCCCGAGTTGGAACTTTGGAAAATTTAAGACTCGGTAAAGCGAACTCGACTCATGATAGTTATCCAAAAGTTTCAAGTAGTTAATAATGTCAGCGATCAATGGTTTTTTGTACAGACCTCTATTAGCTACAAAGTTGTACGGTACTTGTTTGGCCTCCAGTAACGGAATAAGTTCACTGGCTGCGGCATTGGAGCGGGTCAAAATGCAAAAATCATTCCAAGTACAATCTGGAAACTGATCCTTCAAGGCCATTGCCTTGTCCGCTACCAAATTTAGTTCTTCGCTTAAGTCTTTACCTTCTATAACTTGAATTTCGCTCTTATCTTTGTTGTGTCCTTTAAGACGTTTGTCTATTTTTAGTTTTGTTTCGAGCCGATTAGGATTGTTGTTTTGAATGAATTCGTAAGCTAAATCTAAAATCTCCTGTGAGCTTCGGTAGTTGTCTATCAAAGTTAGGCTTTCTATGGTGGGAAAATCTTCTTTAATTTTTAAAATATTTGAAACTGATGCCCCGCGGAATTTGTAAATCGACTGGTCATCATCCCCTACTACCACTAGGTTTTGTTTTTCACCGGTCAAAAGTTTGATGAGTTCGTATTGCGCAACATTGGTATCTTGAAATTCATCTACCATGATGAACTTGAACTGCTCCTGATAGTACTTCAGTAAATTCGGTCGCTTTTTGAACAGTACAATGCAGTAGTGAATTAGGTCTCCAAAATCCATATACTCGTTGTCGAGCAAAAGTTTTTGGTAAGTATGATATGCATTCGCCAGTTCTTCGATGCGTTTTATTTCAATAATACTTTCGTCATCAGTGCCAATTGGTAGTTGCGCATCCCCGCCACTTAGTTTTGAGTCTTCTGCGTATTTTAAATAATCCTCGGGAGTTATTAGTTCGTCTTTGCACTTTGAAAAATGATCCAGCAGAGAATCAATAAACTTATTTGGACTGCCTAGGGGGCGATAGTAGTCGAGATTAAATTTATCAAAATTTTTATAAAGAAAAATCCACTGTCGAGTTTTATCTAAAAGCTGGAAGTCATTAGAGAGACCAATGTCGATGCCATGTTGTTTAATAATGCGCTCACAAAAACTGTGGAAAGTGGAAATCCAAAAGTCGTGAACGCCCAAAGGTACGAGTTGGTCAGCCCGTTCTTCCATTTCACCGGCAGCTTTATCAGTAAAAGTTAAAGCCAAAATCTGTTCTGGTTTAGCCAGCTTTTGCTCAATCAGATAAGCAATGCGCCTGGTAATAACCGTAGTCTTCCCTGTGCCCGCACCAGCCACAATTAACAACGGACCGTCAGTATGCGTGACGGCCTTGAGTTGTTGTTCGTTTAGGTTTTCGAGGAGGGTTGACATGAAAAGTTTGTCTGGTATAATCAGTTATTACTCAATTTGGTTGGAGGAGAAAATGCGAAAGAAAAGATTAAAGCGCTTATATGATGTTAGAGTTGGTAAAGGCGGAAGTGCAATTTGCTTAGGTGATTCTGATTTAGCGAGCGATGCAGAGCAGGGTGTATTGACTTCACCTATAGAGAATGAACTTTTTACATTCCCAATGCCAATCTTGTTTGATATTAGTACTATTAACAAAGATGGATATATGGAAATTTCAGAAAGCAGATTAAGAGCAATGGACGCTCTGGAGGCTGACTGTTTCTTTCTTATTCCTAATCCGCTTGATAACGAAGTAAGAAGAAATGGGAAAGCCCCTTATCTGATAGTCTTTGCAAAGTGTGACAAATATAAACAAGAGTCTTACTGGATAGATTAATCTGGATAGATTAACGGGTCCCTGACCCGTTTTAATTTTACCTATTCTTTTCCCGAAAAAAAACCGGCCCACTGTTTCCAGAGATCATTGCCTTCATCTTTGTAGCGCACCCAGAATTGCGAAGGATTTACAATCTCTGCATTCTGATACTTTTCCAAACTCAGCAAATCGTTGTCGCGAGTAATTAAGTATTCCGCGCCCGCCTCCACTGCGCTTTCTAAAATTTTATTATCTTCCGGATCGCGCACAATATTAATCTGATGCCGATTCACCACATGATTAATTTGCGCCATTAAATCGTTAATCTCGCTTTCGTATTCAGGGTTATCAATCAAGCGGCGCATGATTAACTTGTTCTCCTGAACAGTTTGATGATTGGCGTACGCTTCTATCTCGCCATTGCGGACTGCATCAATAATTTGCTTTTCGTAAGAGTGCTCATCTTTGATGCCATCAATAATAACATTGGTATCCAAAACTACTTTCATTCTGTGTTCTAAATTATCTTTTTGTGGTTTTACGAATCGGAGCTCGGCCTTGAGGGCGACCAGGTGTTCTACCACCAGCTCGACCACCCTTAATAGCCATTAGGAAGCGGCGCGGATCTTCATCGAGATCAATGAAGTAATCGGTCAGTTCTTTAATCTTTGAGCTAGTAGATTTTCCAAAAGCCACTGTTTCAGTAAGTTGGCCTGTCATTTGCAAATATTCTAAGAGCGGCGCAAAGTCGCCGTCACCACTAGCGAGTACAACTACGTCGAGCTTGTTCATCTGCTTGATAATATCCATGGCAATACCTACATCCCAATCCCCTTTTTGGTTGCCACCTGCAAAGGTTTGCAGGTCTTTGGTTTTGACTTCAAAGCCAGCCTTCTCGAGTGCTTCAAAAAAGCTTTGTTCTTCAGGCATATCTGCCTTAACAACGTAAGCAATCGCGCGGATAAGCTTGCGATTACCCAGTGCTTCTTTAAGCACTTCGTTAAAGTTCACACGAGCGCTGTAAATGTTGCGCGCGCTGTAATACAAGTTTTGGACATCAACGAATATTCCTACGCGTTGGTCCGGGTTTCTTATAGACATTTATTTTTTACCTTCCTTAATACGGACGTTATTAATGTTACTCACAGTTTTATATTTTCTTTTTTCATTCTTGGCTACTTTTGCCAGCACTTCTTTTTCCAGATCGATCTTTAAGATTTCAGCAAGTCCTAAAAGATAAATTGTTACATCCGCGAGCTCTTCGGCTAAATCTGGCAACTCTTTACGATAAGCACGGTAAGCTTCTGCTAATTCTTCGTATATGTAACAGAACTCAACAGGAATATCCGTGACATTAAATCCTTGTTTAACTTTGTTTTCGTATATCCGTTTTTGGAGTTTTTTAAGATCAGTCATTTATATTCAATAAATATTTTATACACTGCTTGCAGCAGTAATTAATACGAACAATTCAATTATTAGGGCAAAAAACCATATAATTCTATATTTCCATCTTTTTAAAATAACAATTCCAAGTATAGACATGCCTAGAATGATAGAAATTGCATTCTTTTCAAACATAGCCCAGCTAAAAATAAGTAATAAGCTAATCAAACTGCCCGCGATTAGAACTGTCCCAATTTTATCTCTTGTGGCCCACCCGTTCATAGAAGTTCTCCTGTTTCCTCAGCAGTCAATTCTGCAACCTCAGCTTGCTCCATTTGCAGTGTGGCCGCATTTTTGATATTGCTTTGCAGCTTCACAAAATCATTTGCCACGGTTCCCATAGTGTTACCTGCATTTTTGATGTGATTAGAGAGCACGCCTAAGTTGCGCCCAAATTTATCTGACTCCTGCTGAATACCTGCAACCATGTGAAGCAACTTCTCAGCTACTTCATTTACTTGTTGTCCCCGTAAGGCAATAAGAATAATTTGCAAGTGGTGGTATAGAGTGTTCGGACTAACCATGTACACTTTTTTGTTACGTGCGTATTCAACTGTAGCAGTATCTTCCAAAGCTTCGTGAAAAACTCCTTCAGATGGAATGTACATTAAAGCAAAATCAAAAGTATTCTCTTGGGGGAGGATGTATTTCTTGTGAATTTCATCAATGCGCTTACGGATATCGCGCAAAAAAGCTTTTTTTAAATTTTCCGCAGCATCATCCTCTTTCGCTTCTTTATAAAGCCGGAAGTTTTCCATAGAGAACTTACTGTCCACGGGCAGGATTTTCTCGCCCACAAACACAGCCATATCTACTACTTCCCCATTTTTAAATTTGTATTGGGATCGGTAAGCAGATTTATTTAAAACTTGAGATAACATGTTCTCCAACATTTCTTCGCCAAAATTGCCGCGCGCTTTTGGACTAGCTAACACTTCCGACAAACGGCGAATATCTGGACCAATTTGCGACATTTCCCCTAGGCGACCCTGCAACGCACCAATAACCTTTGCGGCATTGTCGAGCCGTTCATTAATATCTTTGTTTGTTGCAGAAATAGACTTTTCCATGGACTCTTTTGTGGCCTCAGTGCCGGACTTAATGTCCCGCATCCACTCCATCATCACTTTTAAAGATTCATTATCTGCTGGTTTTTCGGCGGCTTTTTTTAAGGCAAAAACCATATATAAAAGAATGCCGAACCCGGCTACTAGTAAAACGATGATAATATAAAAAACAGGATTCATATAAAGGCAGTATACCAAAAACACGCCTCTCTAGAAAGCGTGTCAGTGGAACTTTTGTTAAGTTTTTTAGCTGTTAAGCTTGCCTCTATTATATCAGGCCATAAAAGGTGTGCAAGGGCGATGCTGTGGATATTTATAACCTATTTTGTGAATTCAAAGGTTGCTAGAATATTTTCGAGTTTTACCGCATCTGTACTGCTATTTGCGCCACTTTCAATTTTGATGGAGACTCCGGGGCGGAATTGTCTAAAGAGCATGGTCTGTATTGTTCCATTCGGTTTAGTAGTTTTACATCCAGATAAGCCTTGGGACTTAATTGAATAATCTTCAATTTTCAACCCCAAGTTATCTGGGTCTGTACAATATCCTCCTCCAAAACCATCGCCAAATGTAATTTCTATCCACCCTTCTGGTCCACTAAAATTCATGCCAGCCAATTCTCCTCTTCGTTCCCATGTGGAAGGATATTGAATTGTAAAGTGAGGTTCATCAGTATTGGTATAAGTTTCCCACTTCGTTTTAGAACCAGTGCTTGTAGTAGCTTGGGTTGAGTTGATGATTTCGTTATTGTTTACGATGTCAGGAGCGGGCATGTCATACTGGGCATCTTTGAAGGTTTAGCTTCGGTTGCCTAAGGTTAAATATGCAACAACCGCAAGCAAGGCAACCACTACTATGCCTAAAATTATATTAATTTGTTTTGGTTTCATAGCATGTAATTTAATTATGATTTTATTGCCTAAATTATATCACAAATGCAAAAACAGCCCCCTCTAGAAGGGCTGTTTTTATATATTCATGGCGGCGAAGTAAAAAATACACACGAACTTTGGGAAGCGATATGCGAGAGCATACCAGAGATTAGCAAATGGAACACAGAAATTAAGGCAGTTTACGCTCAAAAGTTTAGGCAGGCAGTAGTGGATGTAACCTTCTAATTGCGCTATAATGAGGGCAATAATAATTAACCTATACCAATATGGACAGCAATACAAAAGATAACTTTACAGATGTGGCAGAAGCGTTGTCAAGCAACACCACTCCTGTGCCAGCTTCTAACAACCCTACGCCAAGCGAAGGGCAAGTAGCGAACTCGGACGGCGAAATCGTAACATTAGGGCGCGATAGCGGCGAACACAAATCAAGCTAAATTATCACGAACTTAATACAGCATAAACGGCGTAGCAAAAAAGCCACCTCGCAACAAGGTGGCTTTTGTATTTTACTTGATAACTTAGTTGGAAAACTTAAAAGTTGAAAGCATACCGTTATATACTCGCACGTCAGTGGCTGCGTCAGACCCAACACTTACATCATAAACTCTTCCGTCCCTTTCGGTAAGATGACTTAGAAAAGTATAACCAGTTCCATTCTGTTTGAAAGTTAATTTCGTCCATTGTCGTCCGTTAATTGTAACTTGATCTTCTTTGATTAGCTTATTTTGGGTGTCAGGACTATTAAGATATGGGTGGTAAGTTTTATATTCTGCTAAGGTCTGCTTTGGATATCTAACTGTTATAACAACGTCAGAACGAACATTTTTAGGTGCAAATCCGACAGAGGTGTCGCTTAAGTATGCACCTTTCTGTTCCCAATCGTTAGGCAGCTTCATACTAAACCCTAAAGTGTTGTTGTAGAAGGTTTCTTTCCAGCTTGCCGTATCGTCTGTTGAAGTTGGAGTTGTGTTTGTAGGCGTTTGAGTATTTGTATTATTTAATGGCTGTGCAGTATTGGCATTGGTATTTGCCAAGTTGCTATTAGGTGTAGTGGTTTGTTGGCTCAAAGTGTCAGTTTGAGAGTTATTTCTCATAGCCATATACCCTACTACTGCGAGCAGGATTACCACAACGACCCCTAACACGATACTTAATTGTTTTGAGTTCATATTTGTTAGTTAATTATTAACTTGTTATTCTACTGCTTTTGTTTCCCTTTGTCAAGGTTTTTCGCTAACCCAATTATATCATAAAGGGCATTTTTAGAGTAAAATTAAGGTAACCTTATGCTACAAGATGATACAAAATCAGTTGTTCCAACGGCATATTACGATATGTTCTATTTGCGATTGCTTGGCTTTACTCATAAGCAAATAGCCGAAAAGACAGAATACTCGGAAAGCCATATAAGGCGATTATTCGCTCAAAATGGTGCGTTGAATGACCTTTGGCAGGGTTGGCTCAAAACTGCCAAAGAAAATGCCGTAGACGAAGCCCTAACTATGATGTTTGGTAACTTGCTTGGTGTAGTGGGTGCTTTAATCAATACCGCTCAAAGCGGTGGATTGAGTTCAGTAGCGGCGAGCCGTATTCTGCTTGGCTATACTTTGGGCGACCCAGCTAAACGCACAGAACAACAAACAGACAAAGAAACATACCACCCTAATACTCTTGCCGAATGGGTTATGATATCTCACTTGCGTAGTGAAGGTGTTTCAGAGGCAGAGATTATGAAACGCGCTGCGCAGATAAAGAAACCGAATTATGGATAACTATACAACCAAAGATTTAGCAGACATATTAAGCAGTATGCTAAAACCCAAAGACAGCGATATTGATAAGTCGCAGTATCGTTATGTTATCTATGCTCGCAAATCCAGCGAAAGCGAAGAAAAGCAAGTCCGTTCGCTCGGCGACCAAAACAGCGAGTGTAACGAACTTGCGGAGCGTTTTGGATTAAATGTAATTGAAACGATAAACGAAGCGGAGAGCGCAAAAGAACCTGATATCCGACCCAAGTTTAGGACAATGGTAGAAGGGTTTAAGCAGGGTAAGTTTGAAGGTATTATCGCGTGGCACCCCGATAGGTTGGCGCGTAATATGAAAGACGCAGGAGAGTTGATTGACTTGCTTGATAAGCAAATAATCAAAGACCTCAAATTTGTCAGTTTTACATTTGAAAACAATACCATAGGCAAAATGCTACTCGGTATCTCCTTTGTGTTATCCAAGCAGTATTCCGACCAGTTGAGCGATAATGTTTTGCGTGGCAATAAACGCAGTATTGAGGAAGGTAAATACATTAACAAGGGTAAGCACGGCTATTATAAAGACCGTAACCAATTCTTGCGACCTGACGGCAATAATTTTGTGCTTATTAAAAATTCCTTCCAAATGCGTAAGCAGGGTGCTACTTTGGAAGCAATCGTAGAATATCTCAACAGCAACAAGTATTCTGTGAAAAGAGGTAAAGACGGGAAGCAAACTATCTACAAGATAGATATTAAGCGCGTAGCTGATTTTCTAAAAGACCCCTCCTATGCAGGCGTGCTATTGCACGGAAATAACATTAAAGACCTAACCGAAGCTTATAATTTTGTGCCAGCAGTCAGCGTGGACGATTTTTTTGAAATTAACAAGACCAAGCCATTTTCAAGAGCGTTCAAATTATCGCGGAAGCAGTATAAGCCCGAAAGCATAAAAGCTGATTTAATGCGCGGTATGATTTTGTGTGAGGGCTGCGGTCAGCCAATGGCTGCGGGTTTGACTTCCAAAAAGACAAACGAAGGTAAGCGGCAGTATTTCTACTATCGCTGCGAAACTAACGAGTGTCTTTTTCAAAACAAGTCAGTTAGGGCAAAGGTTGTAATTGACGCGGCTTGCGACTTTTTGTCTAACCACGATTTTACTTCACGGAAAGCATACGACCATTATGTGCAGGAAATGAAAGTAGTATCTAAACAGAAAGAAGCTATTTTGCGAAAAGAATACGACATTCTAAAAGCGGCACTGCGTCAGGACGGTATTAAATTGAACAAAATCAAGGAGTTTTTACTCAACGAAACCGATAGCGAAATTAAGGATAATTTCAAAAAGGATTTTGCCATTAAGGAGGTAGATATTAAGCAGCGCACTATCCAACTTAATAAAATGAAGGTTGCTTTACAGAACCAAAAGGACGCAATTTTGGACTATCCTGTATTCCTCGAACTTTTTAGCCAACTGCCTAATTCTATTAGGAAAACTCGCAATATGGCAGATTTAGACCTGATAATGAAAAAAGTGTTCACGAACTTTGTCGTAAAGGCGGGAAAAGAACCAAAAATAGCCCAAATAACATTAAACCAACCCTTTGACAGGTTGGCTAATGTTGTGGATTTTTCTAATGGCGGACTGAACGGGACTCGAACCCGCGACCTTCCGCGTGACAGGCGGACGCTCTAACCAACTGAGCTACCAGTCCATGATTTAGTTGTTCGGCTTTATAGCCGTGGTACCGGCGACAGGGATTGAACCTGTGACCTAAGGCTTATGAGTCCTTCGCTCTACCAACTGAGCTACGCCGGCACGTGTGTCACTTCGCGCGCCATATGGCGCTAAAATATTGTTTGGTTGCCCGTTTCGAGACGATTCTCGAACTAATTTGGCTCAGTTGAGCCAAAAGCTACTACGCTATTTCTGGAATAAGCCTTTAGTTGTCGAAGTGTATGATGGGGGCTAACAGTCCTTATTTTAGCGAATATTTCTGCTAAAGTCAATAAATACCTATATTTAACCCTTAGAAGGATATATCAACAACCCCCGTTAGCAGTCCAGACCCTAATTTCTGTCGCAAGTCCTTATATCGAGAGCCTACCTTTATTTCAGATACCAACTCGTCAATGAAGCCTAGCCCTGGGTAAAGCAAAACTGTAAAGCGTTCTGGCGCCCCTTTGATCGTGAGGCCATCAAGGAATAGAGGTAGTTCTCCTAAAACGAAATTTGAAAGTAAGGTTAGTCGCTCTTCATTAACTGTTCGTCCTCGTGATGCCAGTAGTTCACGAACGACGTTATGAATATCATCTTTGAAGTCGTTATTGTGATCAAACTCTTCACAGAGTGTTTGAAGCCGACGATCAAATTCCGGTGAAAGCACGTCATCATAAGTTGCTAACACAATACGACTTCGTTGGTCTGTCGAAAAAATTTGCAACGCATCCTCGATCTGTTCTTGTTTTTTTGTCTCTTCAATCTTGACCTGCTCAATAGCCCTCTCCTCACTTAACCCTTCAAAGCTCTGTAAATTGATCGCATGCAATCGACCCGGAAGAAAGATAAGAACTTGATCCTTTGTAAACGTCAAAGCAGTCTCAGTGAGTTTGAGGATATTATCAATCGTGAATTGCTTATTCCCAAAGCTAATGCCAATCCAAATATTATGTTTTTTGTCGATGATCTCTGTAATCGGGATGCCGATGACGTTCCGAAATCCGGTGGGAGCGGAAGTTGCTTGCATAGTAGATATGACTAGTAAAATTTTATAGAGGTTTATCTCTCATGCCTATCTTGTTTGTGCCTTAGCTCATTCTTCGAAGCTCGATGAGTCCTTTCGTTGAACACTTCCCAGCGATTTTTAGAACCCCTGACGAGTTCACACATCTTGAGTACATTTTTCGCCACCATTGCGGCGTTATCAAAAGCTAACCTGTCCTTTCGCAAGTTCTTCTTGTTGTTGTAAACGAACTCCATTTGTCCGGCGGTATGAAATGCGAAAGCATGTGGTGGGATAATAAATCCAAGATAATTTGCCTTTGTTAAAATTTCGTAACACACCTGGGCGGATCCTTCGACGTGTGCAGTAGCGATCGCACCTGCTACCTTGCCTTGAAGCAAACGGGCTTTGGGATCGTGTATGATTGGGTCCATTTCGGTTAGACGTTCGAACAAAGCAGCGAGCCGGCTGGACATACTTAGCCAATAAGTTGGTGATGAAAAGATTACACCATCTGCCTTTATGAACTTGTCGAAAAGGACTTTCTGAAAGTCATCATCGTAGTGAGTGCAAGGTGTATGGTTAAGATTCTCATCGGTGCTATAGCAGCCTTCACTTGGATGAACTTCGAAATCTACTAGATCAATAATTTCGACATCAGCTTTAGGGCTGATACTTTTTAAGGCGTGTTCTAAAAGAACTCTGGTTGAGCTGTCTTGCTGAGCTGGGCGGTTCTTCTTACGAGGTGAGGAATTGATCCCGAGGATCTTAAATTTCTTAGGCATTCATGGGAGATTAATTTCTGAGCGGCAGGTTAATTGTAGCAAAAAAATGCCAGAGCAACGACTTAGGTATTTTCCCTCGTAGGTCCTAAATCTATCGTTTGCTTCCGCGTACTTTAGATGCTAGATCACTGTACTTCTGTTTTGTGAGGAGGAAAAACTGATCATTCTTCTTGTACTCATTTAATAACCATTGAAGCATCTCGCTGCTATATTGCGGGCTACCAAATTTTGATTTATGACAAAAGGCCGGTACTTCCTCCAGACCATACAAACGTCTGGCTGCCAACAAATCGTAGGTGCTTACTTTAATCTTACCGCCCAAGCTTCTATTAAGCTCGGACAATAGCTCCTTCTGTCTATAAGGGTGGCTTTTGTCCGGATCTATTTTACGATACGCTGGAGCACTCGGATCATCTACTATCCTAATGGGATAGGCGTTAGGGAGCTCGGATTCCTGCACGTCTTTAGGGACAACTATGACTTTTGATTTGCGCGACGCCGTAACAACTTTTCGTACACCTCCGAGCCATTCCTTGCGAATGTTATTCAATTGCCTTTCCATTGATTTCCGTAAATCCTCGGAAGTACCTGGTTCACTTTTTGCGCCATGTCGAAAATAAACGGTACCCTTCGAAAAAGCCGTCTTTTGTTTGGCGTTACCAATATCGTAGGTTCCTGGTTTTGTGAAGACCATTGGCACTTCGGATCCACCAACTAGAATCGCAGCAATCTTTTCTGATCCCTTTTTGGCCTCAATAATTTCTAAGTCTTCAAAATGAACACTCGTGTACCTGTGAATTTTAGTAACAACTTCGGCATGGTCAAAACTAAGTATTTTGTTTACATTAGCCTTGCTTGGTCTGCCATCATCTCTTATACCGATCAATATTATGCCCCCACCACTATTACTGATGGCAATAATATCTTTAATGATTTCACACCAGTCACCATTTGAGTCGACATCAAACGAAGCTTTGAATTCTACACTCTTAGATTCACGTTTCGAACTGAGAGATTTTTCTAAAATATCTTTTGTCATTTATCAGGAACTCGGTTGTTAATGTTGGATGTTCCATTAAATTTTACGTCCCTTGGAAGATTCTCACAAGACCCATTATTAAGAAGAGCTATCCTGTAAGTATTGACATAAACCCTTTAATATGTTATAATTATAGGAAATCAAAAATCCATTGATTGGCTTGTTTCTCGCGCAGCAGGGAACGCGGGATGGAAGCCTTTAGGCTACCTTCCTAGCCCACAACCCTTAGGAGTGTAAATCAATGGAAATAAGTAAAACAGATCGTGCAAGGCATGGCTTTACACGGTTGCTTAAAGAAGCAAGCTGTTCATCTAATCTCCCGAGTTTTGCCTATGCTGACTTGGAAGGCGGAACGCATCCTTTCGGAATGAAACTGCCGAAAACAGATGCATTGTACGGAAACCCCGGTCGCGTAGAGTTTATCGGTCACCCAGGTGAACAACAAGCATTAGCTTGTATGATCCGTATGATCGGTTATGAACTATACGACTCGCATGGTGCGATGGCCGATCAACAGAGCAATAAGAGTGTTAGCTTCATAAGAGTGACCTCTGCTCCCTGTCCAGACTTCGAAGAAGGCGAACGGCAAGATGTTTATTATGAAGTATGTGTACGTAACCGTTTGTATATGACAGGCGGCTGCACCTACTACATGGGTTCCGGCCCCAATAATGATCTCGAGTGCGTTATTAGCTTCTTAAGTCAGACGTATCAGGTACCCGTGTATCGCCATAGGCTTGAAGCTGGCTTCTACGCAAAAGCACAAAGAGAGCTCGGCTATGCCTTGGACAAATCATGGGAAGAGAACCTTCAGCATCGTTATAAATGGAATGAGAGGATAGCTCGATATAGGGACTTCAAGGTCGGTGACATCGTTACCGGTAATCCTGATGTCCGTGATGGTGAAGGACCACATTGGTTTCGTGGCAAGAATTGGCAAAATGCTCGCTTTGAAATCAAAGCTGTTGAGACCATCCCTCTACGTTGTACTTGCGGCTTAGGGGGAGAACTATCCCCCATCTTTATCCACCCGGAAAAACGTTGCAACCTGAGGACTATACACGAGGCGGCTCATAACCAACTCCTGACTGTGGCCCATGAGGGTTACGACAACATCGTCAGCGGCTATTACTTTGATCGCAACAAGCTGTTTCCATAGCATCTCACTTAGGTGAGTAACTTCGACTCCGTTCTTCACAGAACGGAGTCATTTTATTTACTTTCTACTAGCGCGGAAACAGGCCTTTTTAAAATATCCTAGCGGCGCTACACTGAGGCGCTATGAAAGAAGATAATGATCTCGATCAAGAATCGAGAAACAATCTGGAAGCGTATGTCAAAATCGTTTGGGAGATCGTCAAACGAAAAGCAGACGAAACAGAAACAAAAAACGAAGACGAAAATCTTCGTGATGAATGGGAAAAACGATTTAAAAAATAGAATTTTGAATTGTCAATAACCCTTTCGGGATTCGAACCACATTGCGCGACATATGGTTTGCGTTTTTCCTTTTAGATAAAACAAAAAACACCCCATGGGGTGATTTTTAAGACGCTTTGGTTGGTTGCGGGGCCGGGATTCGAACCCGGAACCTCAAGGTTATGCATACCACTACAGTTTTCACTGCTTCGCCTAAGCGAATTTGATGGTCTGGACTTTCTCTTCATCCATCTAGCTAAAGCCAAATTAGGATGCCTACCATTAAGTCTCTACACCTTCCTAAATAAATTAGGCTTGGCTCGGGATTGCCATTTTAAAGGGTTCCCCGAATTTGATAGGGTTCACGTCAAAGTTACCTTTGACGCAGCCCATAGTGAGATAAGATCAAAATTTTCTCGATACACTGCTGATTTTGGTTTTCGCTGACGTTTATCAGCTTCCACTAAAGAAAGCGTGCTACCAAAGTTTACAAAGGCCTCGACAGGAATCACATAAAATATGCTGATCTCTGGAAGATATATAAGTGCAAAATCAAAATCTGTTTTTGCATACAAACTTCGAATCATATTTCGGCGATTGGTTTTGGTTCTCCTTACATCAATACAAAAGTTTTGATCATGAGAATTAAACCAAGCTGATTTGACTTGAAGCTTGATTAGTTTGCCGTTTACGTCAGCTATTAGATCGTAAGAAAGTCTGTCACCTATTGGTTTTGAGACTCCCCAACCGTATTCTAATAACCGAAGAATTGCGGCTTGCTCTGCTATATCGCCTTTTTGCTTGGTAATCATAGAAATGTCTTACCTCGAGATTGAGCCTTGCGAGCTGCCAATTGCTCTACCCCGCGTCATTTATATCAATTGATACTTGAAGATTATAGCATTTAGCAGTGTTTTTGGCAAGACATGTAAAATAAAATAAAAAGAAATAGGCCCACGGGCGGCCTAAGTTGTTAGTAATCGAGCTTTGATCTTGTCGAGATCGGCAGGTGTATATATTTTCGTGAACCAAAAGGTGGTTTCTATGATCTTTAGGCGGGCTTGGGCTTTTTCAGTTTCCCCAGCCAGAAGTCCTGGAATGCGTACTTCTGCTAACCACAGAGCATGGTTGAGGGCTTGTCTATGGCTCTCCGGAAACTTGGTGATAGGAAGCTGCACCGGTTCGTAACCGAGTGCTCGCAACATTTCTGCATATTTATCTGCAAGAATTTTAATTCTCGATAATTCGATCATTTGACTTGTAAATCCTCCAATTTTGTACTTTGGATGATTTTAGCATTATATCTGGAAAAACACAAAACCGCCCTTTCGGGGCGGTCCTGCGATGCTTCGAAGCTCGCGAATTAACGACGGCGCTTCTTAGCGGCTTTGCGTTTTGCTGGGCGCTTTGCAGCTTTCTTAGCTGGGCGCTTTGCAGCCTTACGCTTAGCTGGCTTGCGCTTTGCAGCTTTCTTAGCTGGGCGCTTTGCAGCTTTTCTCTTTTTTGCGGCCATTGTGGCTAGTCTCCTGAGATAAATTTATTTTGATTTATCTCAATTTAATTTCTACTTCCTCGCAAGAAACTTGCGAAGGCTAAGTAGTACAAATAATTTTGCGATTGTATTTCTTATCGCACTGTTTTTTGTTTTGTGCAATCAAGAATTTCTGTTTCGCTTTCGATAATTTGGACTGATACCATTATAAAATTTTATGCAAGCATTAGTCAATAGATGTTGTGTATAACTTTTTGCAACTGTTTTTGTAAATTTTTTGATGCAAGACAATTAATTTCTTTTGCAAGACGAGTTTGAGAAATATTTTTTAACAAATGCATGTTAAGTTTTAAGGCTTGCTCAGTTTCTTTTGCAAACTTTAATTTATACTGAAGTGAAAAACGGTACGCACGAACTATCCGTAGAGGGTCTTCCGTAATTCTTTTAGCAGGGTCACCAATGAAACGGATGAGTCTTTTTTTAATGTCTTTAGTGCCTCCGTAAAAGTCTAGGAGCTCCTTAGTAATAGGGTTGTAGTACAGAGCATTTATGGTAAAATCCCGCCTAATACTGTCGGTTTTAGCAGACCTGGTGAATACCACTGTGGGGTATCTGCTGGCTGAATAGTGATCTTTTCTAAAGGTGGTAATCTCTATCCCCTCTGCAATTATGACTCCAAATTTTGCGTGCTTGGAGTTGTATTTAATTTTATTTTGCTCAAGCAGTTTAATGATTTGTTTTGGTGTGGCACTGGTGGCAATATCTACATCAATTATTTTTTTACCCAAGAGAAAATTTCTCACTGCACCACCTACAAAAAAAGTTTTGGGAAAACCAAAACTGATTATGTTATGAATTTTTGATGCAATTTTTGGAACTATAAACTTATTCATAAAGTTTATTCATGGAAAACACCTTCACTAGTAATTCTGGTTTTGCGGTGTGCGTGTTTCCGTGCAATGTTAATTCGACTTAAACTTCTTTGTAACCAAACTGCTGCCATTGCATATTCTTCATCAGATAAGTTTTGTTCGCGCAAAATCTTTTCCGCTTCCTGTTTGGCTTCTTCGGCACGAGCAACATCAATTTCATAAAAATGTTCGGCGGCATCGGCCAAGATTATAATTTCCTTGCCCCCACTCTGAACTTGAACGAAACCACCCGCAACGTGGATATTGTGGTCCTCGCCATTTTCTCTACCCCCAGCCTTTGCTACAAGCTCCCCACTAGTTAGGGTAGCTACGAGCGGAGAGTGTCCCGGGAGGATCGTTATTTGGCCATCAGTAGTCGGGCATGATAAACTAGCCACTTCTTCAGTAAGTACTCTTCGTTCCGGGGTCACTAATTGGATCTGTAATTTTGCCATTTTATGGTTTAAACTGTTACTTGATCAATTCCACCCTTCATGTAGAAGGCTTGTTCTGGCTTGTCATCGTGCTTGCCGTCTAGAATCTCCTTAAAGCCGCGAACAGTATCAGCAATTGATACATATTGCCCTGGAGAACCGGTGAACACTTCAGCCACAAAGAAGGGCTGTGATAGGAAACGCTGGATTTTTCTCGCCCGAGCTACAATCAGCTTGTCTTCTTCTGGAAGTTCTTCCATACCTAAAATTGCAATAATATCTTGCAAATCACGGTAACGCTGCAAAGTCTTTTGCACGCCACGAGCAACATCGTAGTGTTCTTGGCCAACAATGTTTGGATCTAGAATAGTAGAAGTTGAATCCAGAGGATCTACAGCCGGATAAATACCAAGGTCAGAAATTGCTCGGGAAAGTACCACAGTAGAGTCTAAGTGAGCGAAAGTTGTTGCTGGGGCTGGGTCAGTAAGGTCGTCTGCAGGCACATAAACGGCTTGTACAGAGGTAATAGAGCCTTCTTTGGTACTTGTGATGCGTTCTTGTAGTTCACCCATCTCAGTGGCAAGTGTAGGTTGATAACCCACCGCAGAAGGAATACGACCTAGCAAAGCCGAAACTTCTGAGCCAGCTTGGGTAAAGCGGAAAATGTTGTCTACGAATAGTAGAATGTCAGCTTTGTTCTTGTCGCGGAAATATTCAGCCATAGCAAGGCCGGAAAGAGCAACGCGAGCACGAGCACCAGGTGGCTCGTTCATTTGACCGAACACCATGGCCATTTTTTCAATAACGCCAGATTCTTTCATTTCGTGGTAGAGGTCATTACCTTCACGAGTACGTTCTCCTACACCAGCGAATACAGAAAGACCACCATGGGCTTTCGCAATGTTGTTGATAAGTTCTTGAATAAGTACAGTCTTCCCTACACCGGCTCCACCGAAAAGACCTACTTTACCACCTTTAAGAATTGGACAAATAAGGTCAACGACTTTAATACCGGTTTCAAGAATTTCGTTGCGAGTGGATTGTTCGGTGAGTTTTGGTGCGGAGCGGTGAATTGGATAGGTTTCTTCGTTGTTTGGCTTGTCTTTGCCATCAATAGGTTCACCGAGTACGTTGAACATGCGCCCGAGTGTGCTAGCACCAACTGGTACGGAAATTGGTTGCTTAGTGTCGTGAACTGGCATACCGCGTTGCAAGCCATCGGTAGATGACATGGCGATGGTACGAACAATACCGCCGGAAAGCTGCTGCTGTACTTCTAGTGTAAGTTTTGTCCCATCAACATTAACTTCGAGTCCATTGTAAATTGCCGGGACATCGCCGGTGAAAGCCACGTCAACAACCGGGCCGATTACCTGGGAAACAGTGCCACCGGTTTTGTGGGCAGATTTTTCTGCTGTATTTGTATGTGTAGTTGTCTTTGCCATAAATTTCTAATTACTTTCTAGGGCGATCCTGCCAGCGGTAATTTCCGATAGCTCGGTCGTAATCTTATTTTGTCTAAGTTGGTTATACGTTAAGGTGAGGTCATCAATTAGCTCTCCCGCTGCTTCCGTAGCGTTTTTCATCATTACCATGCGGGCGCTGTGTTCTGAGGCATCACTTTCCAGAATTGCTTGGTAGATCTGGCTTTCGAGTACTCGCGGGAGAAGATGTTCAAGAACTTTTCTGCGATCTGGTTCGAACGTTTGCGTCCAGGTGTTTATATTTTCTTTATCTTCTGTTGCCTCGGATTCCCAGCTGAACGGCAGCAGTACTTTCGCGGTTGGTCTTTGCTCCAGGGTTGAGACAAAGTGATTATATACTACTAATATTTTTCGATACTCCCCGCTCTTGAAGCTATCGGTGATGAGCTGCACTATGGGGTAAACATCTTTTACTAGCTCGGTACTGTCGTGTTTAGGGAATTTAGCAAGCAGTGGCCATTCAGTCCTACTAATTCCATCTGCTCCTTTTTTACCCACAGAGATGAGTTCTGATATTAATTCCGGTTCGTCAAGTCTGAGTTCGCGAACTTTGTTCATCAAGTTGGTGTTAAAGCCGCCAACTAATCCCCTGTTTGTAGTAATTAATAGTACGCCAACTTTTTTGGCATTCGGATATTCTGCCAACAACGGGTTTTCGTATTTTTCAACATTACCAATACCAGCAATCAACTCTGATGCGAGTTGAGCGTAATTGCGGCTAGCGAGCGTGGCGTTTTGAGCCTTGCGCATCTTAGCCGCAGACACCATTTGCATAGCGCGCGTAATCTTCCGCGTGCTTTTAATGGATTTTATTCGTCTGGTTAATTCTTGTGTTGATGGCATTTGTTAGTTTATATGGTTGACAATATGGCTGTTCAATTGTATTATCCCTGATTGGAGGTAAACGATATGTGGAGGATTCTTGAAAACTGTCTTCACTTAGTTGGGGTATTCCTTAATCTCGCAGGGCTATACTATTTCTTTCAAGCTTTTTTGGGAGCCAGATCCTTGGGACATTGGCAATACAACGACTATGCGACAGCGAATATCTACCGAGATATTTATTATGATGTGACAATTGGTTTGGTCTTCATCGCGGCCGCTCTTCTTTTCAGAGTAGTCACTCGAAA
Organism: uncultured Candidatus Saccharibacteria bacterium; assembly: GCA_964650255.1. GTDB lineage: Bacteria > Patescibacteriota > Doudnabacteria > UBA920 > UBA920 > UBA920. The sequence goes on along the minus strand of CAZYQT010000002.1, from coordinate 36,591 downwards.
ACCAAAGTAATTATCGTACGTCGTTCCACCCACTCTTGAAGGTCTCAATCGAGGCCTTCAGTTTTTTTTCTAAATCTTCAGACAGATCTTTCGTTTCGCGGATTCCGGTTAAGACATCTTTTCCTTGAGCATCCATGTAGTCGTAGAAATCTTTTTCAAACTGTTGCAACTTGTCTACATCAATATCATTTAGAAGACCGTTGTTAACTGCATACAGAATCGCAACTTGTTTTTCCATTGGTACTGGAGAGTATTGCGGTTGCTTCAAAAGTTCTGTAAGTCGACGGCCGAGTTCAAGTTGGTCACGAGTCGCTTCATCAAGATCGGAACCGAATTGAGCGAACGCTTCAAGTTCACGGAACTGCGCCAAAGACAACTTCAACTTTCCTGCTACTTTTTTAATAGCTTTAGTTTGCGCGCTAGAACCTACACGAGACACAGATGTACCAACGTTCACAGCCGGACGAATGCCTTTGTAGAACAAATCACCTTCCAAGAAAATCTGACCATCGGTAATAGAAATTACGTTTGTTGGAATGTAAGCGGAAATATCTCCAGCTTGAGTTTCAATAATTGGAAGCGCTGTAATAGAACCACCGCCGTTATCAGCATTCATTTTTGCAGCACGTTCCAAGAGACGAGAGTGTAGATAGAATACATCTCCAGGATAAGCTTCGCGCCCAGGTGGACGGCGGAGCAACAAAGAAATTTCGCGATATGCAACAGCTTGCTTGGAAAGATCATCATAAACAATCAATACATCCTTGCCTTGATCCATAAAGTATTCAGCCATGGAAGTCGCTGCGTAAGGAGCAATGTAAGATAGCGCTGCTGGTTCAGACGCACCAACAGAAACCACAATAGTGTATTCCATTGCACCACGTTCTTCTAGCTCAGCCACAATCTTCGCAATCTTACTTTCCTTTTGACCAATACCAACGTACACACAAATCATGTTTTGGTCGTGTTGGTTTAAAATTGTGTCAATCGCCACAGCAGTTTTTCCGGTTTGACGATCACCAATAATCAATTCACGTTGGCCACGACCAATTGGAATAAGCGCATCAATAGCTTTAATTCCAGTTTGCACCGGCTGGTGCACACTCTGACGAGTAATTACACCAGGTGCAATTTTTTCTACAGGGTAGTAATCTGTGGCAACAACTTCACCTTTACCGTCTTTTGGCTCACCGAGCCCTGACAACACCCGACCAATTAACGCATCGCCAACTGGGACAGACAAAATCTTCCCAGTGGAGCGAACTGTGTCTCCTTGTTTAATATGATGAAATTCACCCAAAATAATGGCACCAACAGAGTGTTCTTCCAAGTTCAAGGCCACACCACTAATACCATGACCAAAATCAAGCATTTCCATGCTTTTTACGCTAGAAAGTCCAGCAACGCGGGCAATGCCATCGCCAACCTCTAATACAGTCCCGACTTTTTCTACAGAAACAGATGGTTCGAAACCTGCAATTTGTTCTTTTAATTTATCTACAATGTGTTGTGCGTTTGCCATAATTATTCTTTTAGTGTGTTACCTAAGTTATTTAGTTGATGTTTGATGCTGCCATCTATTAACGTATCGTCAATGCGGATGACCACTCCGCCGACTATTTTATCATCAGTCTTGTGAATTACTTCGGCATCTTTGCCGACTAGTTTGTTCAAATCGTTCAGTAAGGTTTTATTAATAGTTGCGCCGGCTGTGGTTACTTCTACCTCTGTTACTCCGCGCTGTTCTTTATCGTAAGCTTCGTAGGTTTCAATGATCGCTTCGTAACTTCCCAAATCGCCGTTATTCTTTAAAGTTTTGATAAAGTTATCTATGACAGTGTCATGGCTACGCGGGGCGGTGTCTTGGAGTGATTCGTATAGCGCTTGCGCGTACTGTTCTTTGGTATATCTCATGCGCTGCCTCCAGTGTGCTTTTTAGCTTGCTGAAGAGCTTCCTCAACCAAAGCAGTATCTTTTTTTGGATCAAGCTTCTGCTTTAAAAGATTTTCAGTGGCTGCCACTACCAGCTCAGCCAATTCACCTTTTACGCTTGCGAGCATGGCTTGCTTTTCTTGTTCTAATTTAGTTTGCGCGCTAGCAATTAGCTTGGCCTGTTCGTCTTTAGTTTGGTCCAGAGTGGCCTGTTTTAGTTTCTCGGCATCAACTTTTGCTTGAGTCAAAATTCCAGCAGCTTCTGTGCGTACTTTGCCAACCTCACCATTTTTCCATGAGTCAAATGTTTCGCGTTCTTCAGCAATTTTTTGGGCATCAGTTAAAGAGTCTTCGATTTTCTTAGTTCTATCCGACAAACCTTTAGTCACCGGTCCGAACACCCATTTCCACAACACAAACAAAATGATGCCAAAGTTAACTAGTTGAGCCAAAAAGAGTTTCCAGTTTAAACCAAACATTCCAACAATTCCTGTGTCTTCTGCCTTTGCATCATGTGCACTGCCTTCATTACTAGATTCTGCTGCTGTTGTGTGCTCTACTCCAGCGCCCTCAGCTTGGTTGTACTCAGCTTGCCCAGTGGCAGGCTGTAAATTCCCTGGTGTTGAACCTGAAGCTGCTTTACTATAATTTGCCCCAATTCCAAATACTATCCCGGCTAAAATAATAGCCATGATTAAGAAAAATAAACGTTTTAAAGCAAGATCAAAGTGTTTCATAGATAGTAGTTAGAATTGAGTGGGATGCGCTCTTGTGCACACCCCAGAATTTACAGAATAAAGGTAATAACCAAAGCGTAAATTGCGATCGCTTCCGCGAAAGCCATACCAAGTAGCATTGGTACGAATAATTTGTCTACGCTTTCAGGGTTGCGGCCAATGGCTTCCATAGCCTTAGCACCGATTTTACCGATACCGAGAGCTGGGCCAATACCACCCACAGCGATTGTAATTGCCTTTGCAAGCAATTTCATTGTTTCTGCGTCCATGTTTTGTCCTTTTGCTTTATCTTCTCGACTGGGTAAATATTTAAAGTCGGTTTCAAAAGCAGTTAGTAATAAATATCAGTTCTAAATTTTTTATAAATTCAGTACTGATGCAAATCACCAACTAAACAGTAGGCGTTGGTTCCAAATCTTCAGCGTGTTCACTGTGGTGGCTAACCACTGGGGTTGTGGCAATAGTTAAGTATACTAAAGTTAACATAGAGAAAACTGTGGCTTGGACAATGCCTACTATCAATTCTAGGGCCATGAAAGGAAGGGGTAATAGCACTGGTAAAATCCCTGCCAACACAGTTAGCAAAACTTCTCCTGCAAAAATGTTCCCAAATAAACGTAGTGATAGTGAAAGTAATTTCGCAACTTCAGAAATAATTTCCAAAATGCCAACGAAAAATTCAATCACCGCGGTCATTATATTCATTGGATTCATGGACTTTATAGCGTGGTACATGTCCCCTATTTTGATGAACTTGTTTGCGTATTTGAAAAAGCCAATTACTGCTATTCCTAAAAAGTGCGAGACTAGCACTACTGTTAGGGCCATCGCAATGGTGAGGTTCAAATCTGTGTTGGCTGGGCGGAACACCGGAATAAGCTCTACTTCGCCGTGGTGAAGCAAATATCGGCCAATACTGCCTATTCCAGGCAAAAGTCCGATCCAATTAGAGACTAGTATGAACAGGAAAAGCGTTCCTACTAGCGGTAGAAATTGAATAGTTTTTTTGCGATCGCGGGTTACTGTATCGAAATAACCGTAAAGTAATTCTAGAAGACTTTCAAAGAAATTTAGAATTCCTTGAGGCGCTTTGTGGGTGCCGTAATATTTTACAGCTCGATTTATCAAATATGCGAACACGACAAACCCCAACATTGTTAGTGTTGAGTTAATAACCGTATTGGTTACAGGTAGCGATGCAATGTGAAAAATTGGTTCAGCAGCGAGTGGTGGTAAAGCAGCCATAAATTATTTAATGAAGTCGTTGTAAATATCTGTGATTCGTTTCCAAAACCAAACCACACTAATTATTAAAGCCAAAACTATCCCTCCGTAGAAAAATCCAATGTTATTGTATTTCGCAGCCAGCCATTTTCCAGTGAAAGAAAGGACTACTAATGGGATGGCAATCATGAATCCAAATTCCAGTGCAAATGCCAGGATTTTTTTATTTGTAAGCTGTTTATTGTCTGGCTTGTTGGTTTCTGGTTCAGGCATGAGTTTTATGTTTGACGCAAAAATTCTATCAAAAAAAGCCCGATTTGGCAAGACTGGCTTTTTTAGGCGGGGTTGACTTTACCCGAAGATTAGTTTTTTAAACTTGTTTTTGAGCTTTGGGTCTAGCTTGGCCCTGAGCATCTCGATCATCAACCCGTGATTGTGAAAAGAATCAACGCTTGAAAACTGCAAGAATTGATCAAACGATTTGAGATAAACTTTGATCTTTTCACCGCCATCAGGCTTGATTTCAGATACCTTTTTGCAGTCCTGGGCTATGTAAAAGTAATGCTTAGATACCATGCGACTGTGCTCATTGTAAACCCGCCATAGCTTAAATCTTTTCGGCTTTAAACCTGTTTCTTCAAGAAGTTCTCTCAAAGCAGCTTGCCGAGGGGTTTCACCTGGGACATCAATATACCCGCCTGGCAAAGTGTAGTACCAGGGAGTGCGCGGTTGCTGCATATGCAAAACCACAATTTTATCTTTTATTGTGGCGATAACACTAATAGTACTTTGCCGTACTGCAACTTCAAAAATCTTATGTTTACCATTAAACAATTTTTGCTTCCACTGATAAACATCAAAGACCGTGCCTTTGAAAACCTGTTTAGCTGATTTAGGGATAGAAGTCATTGGGGTTTAAAATAGAAAATTTTCTGGAGCCGGCTGCCGGACTTGAACCGGCCACCTGCGGTTTACGATACCGCTGCTCTACCAGATGAGCTAAGCCGGCAAAGTTTTTGGAGCGGACGACGGGAATCGGACCCGTGTCTCAACCTTGGGAAGGTCGCATACTACCATTGTACTACGCCCGCATGTAGTAAAGCCCTCGATCACGAGGGCTTTTTGTAATTGCTTAGGAGAACTTGAGCAGCTTTAGAACCCTGATGTTTCCGACTTCCTTATCGAGCCAGTCTGAGAAGCCTTTCTGTTTTAAAAAGATTTGTTGTAAGTGAACTTGCTTGGCACCATTTTCACCATCGTTATTTACTTCAAGAAGCTTTAAGACGTGCAAGCCGTAACGGCTGACGACCAGTTGAGTGTCACCAGCCTTGCTATCCTTTAAGCTTTCTCGGAATTCCGGAAGGAGGTCGTCAAAGGCAATCATACCGCTGTCTCCTGCAAAGTCCTTAGTAGCCTCGTCTTCACTGAACTGTTTTGCCACTTCTTCAAAACTCTGCCCGTTGTTTAGCTTACTTTGTAATTCGCGAGCTTTCTCGTATGTGGTTTTGTTTAAATCCTCTTGCTTGCTGTACCAAAGTAATAAGTTTGATTGCAAAACTTGTTGACGCACCACTTCACTTTTAAACTTTTCTGGTTTCATGTGATAAGTGCTATCAAGTTCTTTTGTGAAAGCACCTTCATCACCACCCGCGTATTGAGTAATAATATTTTTGTACTCTTCATCTATTTCAGAGTTTGGAGCTTTTACGCCACGTTGGCTCGCTACGGCCTCTAATTTTTTAACATCAACAATTTGGTCGAAAACTTGACCAGTATTGGCTTTATCGCCCATACCCTGAGCTTCCAAAAGTTGCTTTGAAAGGTCTGCACGATCGAGTACGCTTTCTGCAGAGACAAATTTCATGTCTACAATTGCAGCTGGTAAGGGTAGCGCTTTAAAAACTTTTTCTTTTGCTGATGAAATATTTCCAGTGTATACCCAGGCGAGGCCGCCGCCAATAACAATTATTAATGCTGCAACAAAAACTGCCAAACTGATTTTGTGCGCTTTACGCAGCTTGCGTTTAGTTTTGTGGTGCACTTCGTGACTTGCCTGCTCATCTTGTGAGCTAATTTGATGTTCTGTTTCTTGTTCCATAATTATGATTTATTATTTTTGAATAAAAATTCCCACCATTTTTGCGGGTTGGATTGCTTAGTTGTAGGCTTCTGCTCCCCAGGGTTAATAATCCCATCTGGAGGGTAATTTAGTACAATTTCCCCTTCTTTTTTAAGGCCTAGTTGTTCTCGAGCTAGCTTTTCTTTGTAGCTATCAGAGGAAAAATACTGCAGTGATTGCTGCAAGGCATTGTTCCGAGCTTCCAGATCAGCCTTTTCATCTCGTAAATGGTTAATTTCAGAGTTAATTTTATGACCCTGATACCACTGTTGTAATTCTAGCCCAAATACCCCCAAAAGTACAACGAGGACAGCTCCGAGCAACAATTTTGAGTAAAAAACTTTGGGTAAACGCATAGGTTAAATATGATTATCTTTAGTATATCCTACTCGTTCTTGTACGTGGGTAGCATCCGCTTCGCCGTATACTGAGTTACCTTTATCTTTGGCTATGCGTTTGTGCATTTCCCAAAGGTAATCTTTAATCTCCATTGGCTCATCAATATTTTTTAATACGATTGGTTCGATAAGGCCAACCACTTGGACTACAACATCTCCGTAACCAATTACGGTTGAAATCATGCCTTCGGTTTTGTAGCTAACATTCAAAATGCGTTCGTGGGGAGTTTCAGTTACGGTTTGGTCAAACAAACCTTTCTGCCAGTAATGTAGCAGCCGCTGATTGGTTACTACATACTGATTCAACCTCCAAATAACAAAAATTTTTAAAGCATGCAGGAAAATTAAAATAACTGCTATTAACAAAAGCAATTGCAACGACCCTTGTACTGAAAACCTAAAGGCCAAATAGCCTACCAAAGCAATTACTATAACGCTCAGGCCCAAAGGGCGCACTAACACCCATGGGCTTTGCCTATAAATTTGTCTAATTCGTTCGTTGTCTTTTAAGGCTATTTTCACAACCGCTTTGTTAATTGACGATGGCAAATGCAAAGAGACTGCCAATCATTGAGATCACAATGAGTGCAGTTACTACTACTAAAATTTGCTCCATGCGCTTTCTGTTTTTCATTTTTGTTGAACTTTATTTAAAGTTAGTGTTTTAAACATTTATTTCTTAAGGACCGCCAAGAAGGCTTCTTGTGGTATATCTACTTTTCCCACTTTCTTCATGCGCTTTTTACCCTTTTTCTGCTTGTTCAATACTTTCATCTTTCTGGTTACATCTCCACCGTACAAACCGGTCGTCACGTCCTTACGGAATGCAGAGATAGTTTCGCGGGCAATAACCTTAGCCCCTATAGCTGCTTGGATAGCGATTTCGAATTGTTGGCGTGGAATTAAGGTTTTTAGTTTTGCTACTAATTCCCGACCCTCATTTTCGGCAAAAGTTTTATGCATAATAGCTGACAGTGCTTCAACTTTTTCCCCACCAACTAAGATGTCCACTTTAACTAAAACACCAGCCCTGCGTTCAAAAAATTCGTAATTCAAAGAGGCGTAGCCACTGGAGACACTTTTTAGTTTATCATAAAAATCAATAATAATATTAGCTAAGGGCATCTGGAAAGTGAGTTCTACACGGTCGCTTCCGAGATACTTCACATCCCCACTAATTCCGCGGCGCTGATTAACTATTTCCATAATGGGCCCAATATATGCTGATGGAGTCAATATAGTCACATGCATCCACGGTTCCATGATTTGCGCAATTGATGAAGGATCAGGAAACTGCGCGGGGTTGTACACCAGTTTTTTTTCTCCGTTTGTTAGGATGATTTCGTAAGCCACACTTGGTGCCGTAAGCACTAGGTCAAGATCGTATTCGCGTGAAAGCCGTTCCTGCACAATGTCCATGTGTAGTAAGCCCAAAAATCCAGTTCTAAATCCAAAACCAATACTAGGAATATTTTCCGGTTCAAACTCTAGAGCCGCATCGTTCAGCTTAAGTTTATCCATCGCATCACGAAGCAATGGATAATCGTCACCGCTAACCGGAAAAATACTAGCGTAAACCATTGGGGTCACATGTTTGTAACCTGGTAGCGCTTCTGTTTGTTCACGCTGTGCAAATACAGTCACGGTGTCTCCAACACGGGCCTTGCTCACTTCACGAAGCCCAGTAACTATGTACCCCACTTCACCAGTAGCTATTGATGTTCCCTTTTCCATTTGCGGTTTAAAGAAGCCCACTTCTAGGCTTTCAGCGTTAGCACCACTGCCAAGCATAAATAGTTTTTCGCGCGCTGGAAGCATGCCATCAACAACTCTAATATAGGTAATTACACCGCGGTGAATGTCATAGGTCGAATCAAAGATTAGTGCACGCATGGGCGCATCCGGATTACCTTTTGGGGCAGGAACACGATCTACAATTGCTTGCAGAATTTCGTTTACTCCCTCGCCGGTTTTACCAGAGGCATACAGAATTTCTTCTTCCTTAAAACCAAACACCGAAATTAGCTCTTCCGCGGTTTTTTTGCGATCCGAGTTCGGTAAATCAATTTTATTGATGACGGGAATAATCGTTAAATTATGCTCGACCGCTAAATATGCATTGGCCAAAGTTTGGGCTTCAATTCCTTGGGTACTATCCACTACTAAAATCGCTCCTTCACAAGCTGCAAGTGAGCGTGAGACTTCGTAACTAAAGTCCACGTGACCAGGTGTATCAATTAAATTCAAAATAAAGCGCTCCTTGGTTTCGGGCGCTTCGTAGTCCATTCGAACCGGCTGTAGTTTAATAGTAATGCCGCGCTCCCGCTCAATGTCCATTTGGTCTAAGAGCTGCTCTTTCATTTCGCGCTTTTGTACTGTACCGGTTAGTTCAAGCATGCGATCAGAAAGCGTGGATTTGCCGTGGTCAATGTGGGCAATAATACAGAAGTTTCTGATTTGATTTTGCACAGGATTATTCGCCATATACGCAGTATTGTAGCAAAAATTGAGGGAAAATAAAAGCGTTCAACCTTGCGGTGAACGCCCTTTAAAAGCTCATTGCCTAGCCTAAAAGATCAATTTTTGTATCAGTTTTTGATCCTCCCAGGCCTTCTCCACTCGTTCGATTCGGCCTAGCGCCTGGTTGCGCCAATTCTCAGTCACTTCGTGGAAGGTCATAAAAATCGCTTCTGGATATTTGGCGTGGCTCATCAGTGAGTTAAGATCTAATTGCTCTACGGTCACAGTCTCCAGAAACCATTCGAAGGTTGTATACTCTGGGCTACAATGGTACATGGTGGTAATTAATAGCCATTCACCATGAACAGTATAACCGAACTGCAATCCCTTAGTCGACTGAGACCTATCTTGGAAGTTGCTGTCAAAATTCAGTATCCCGAAAACCCCTTCGGTCTCAAGGTTTGGACCGCCCTCCACTATGGTAATTTTGTCTGCGATTTGATCGAGCCTTAAGCCACCTTCATAACGACCGGCAGAGGCGTCCACCTCTCCTAAAGATTTTAAATTTTGACTTTCCTGGATTAGTCTGTAGACCTGATTGGCCGTATGCTCAATTACCCAAAGCCACATTTTGCGATCAGTGTCGGGAGTTTTGTTTGGCATTACGATTAATTTTAAAAGTTCTCGCATATTTCCTCCGTGAAATTCTCCTTAAATATATACTTCTATTTTTAGGCGCACCTAAAGATATATGATTATGGATTATTCAATTCGCTTTGTCAAAGCTGGCTTGGACCTCTTACACATTTCCCGTTACGAATCTCCATAATTTGCCGATGGACCGGCCAATCGCTTGCGATTCTTTTATGCCTAAGTACCTGGTCATAATAACGTATACGACTGTGCCCATTACAGTAGCAATGCTAGCCTGAGCAAAAATACCGAATACTGTGTGTGTATTTAATATTGGATCAATTAAGTAAAGAGTTAAATAACTTACACCTCCTAATAAAATGCTTGAAAACAAAATTTTCAGGCTTTGCACTACTATCGTGGAATCAAATACATGAAGCTCTGATTGATTGACATGATCCTGAACAACGAAGGATCTATGTAACGCAACAAACAACAAAATACATTGAACCGTTGTGGCAATTACAAAGCCTAACGCAACTCCGACTATACTCAATCCTTGAGACAAGAAATATGATAGCACTATGTTTATTACCATTCCTACTAAGCTAATAGCAACTGGAGTTTTAGTATTCTGTCGTGCGTAAAAAGCTCTGGCAAATAAAGGGATTAGACTCTGTGCAACTAGTCCTAAAGCAAGGACACCGAGCGTGTCAAAAGTGGTGATTGTACAATTCCAATCGCATGCACCGTAACCAAACAGTAATCGTACAACATGAGCCCGCAACAGAAGCAATAAAATAGTAATTGGCACTACAAAATAGAGCACTCGAATAATTGTATGCTGTAACGTTCTAATGAACCCAATCATATCTTCTTTGGCAAAATATTCCGACAGAACCGGAAAGATTGCCACAGCGCTAGATAAGGCAAAAATTCCCAAAGCCACAGCTTGTAAATTATTCGCATAGTTAAAAGCAGTAATCGATCCGGTAGCAAGTGTTGAACCAATGATTGTCACAACAATTAAATTTACATAGGAGTTATCTAAACCAACTATTCTTGGTAAGAACAGCGCCCCAATTTTCCTTACCCCTTCATTTTGGTAAAGCATTCTTGGCTTCCAGGTAAAACCGTTACGCCATGCTTCAGGGACTTGAATGCCTAAATGCATTAAAGCACCTAAAATTACACCATAAGCCAGACCACTTAGGCCAAACTTCGGATAGAGAAAAACAATCCCGATTATTATTCCCAAGTTGTATAGTAGTGGCGCGATATTAACAACTAAAAACTTTTTTAAACTAATCAGAACGCTGGAGAATACGTTAGAAATTGTGAAAATGATTGGAGAGAGTAACATAATCCTCGTAATCAACTCTGTCTGCTCTAATTGCGCTTCTGAAAACCCAGGAGCAATCATTTTTGTGAGAGGGTCAGCAAAAATAAAGATTAATACACAAATTGCAAACATGCCGAGAGCAGAAATGTTCAGGATGGTGCTCGCAATTTCGAAGGCCTTTTTCTTATCCTTGTAGTAGTACTCACTGAAAACAGGAATGAACGCGACACTTAATGTCCCGAGTATTAAAAGGTTGTAAACCAAATCTGGAATTCTAAATGCCGTGAAATAGATATCTGAATTTGCGCTTAAGCCCAAATGGCTAGCCAATAAAATATCACGAAAGAACCCTGTGATTCGCGACAACAAAGTAAATGAGGCGATAATTAAAGTTGCCTGCCCAATATGAAATGTAGATTCTAGTTTTACAAGTTTTGAAATCATTACTACTTTTCTAAGACTGTGCCGAAGAAAGTATCAGCAATTAAATTTTGTGAATACTTTATGGAGTCATTTTCTAAATTAAGACTACTGGTCTTCCATAAGCTATGTCGACCAAAAAAGTCGAGTGAAAAATTAAACGCATCGCTTTGGCTGCCAATTTGTTTTTGAATTAACAGGCTATAGCGATCGGTGCCTCCTAATTTAAACGGCAAAGTGTAGGTTAAAGTAACAGTTTTTGATTGCCCTCCTGGGACTTCGAGCCAATTTCCGAACCAGGTTTTACCGGCTTCCTCTCCGCTGTAAGTGCCAGAAAGTGTATCTTGCTTGACGGTTTTTTGCCAATTTTGCACAGTGTCATCCAAAATGTAACCGTCCGAACTAATTTGCGGCAGTTGGATATCACGATTAAAACCTTCGCTACTATTTAACGTCGCCCCTTTCGGCACATAAACTCTAATAAAACATTTATTGGTCAAACCAGGACTGTCAGGCAGTGGATTTCTCACAGTGTAACGTAAAGTATTAATAACTGTGCCGTCCAAATTAATTTTGGATGACAAATCTGCAGTGCGCTGCATGGAGCGATCTGTCTTAGTTCCACCCAAATTCGAGTTGATGATGCTTAGGTAATCGCGATCAGTTTCTCTAACTTCCCCGCCCCAGTTGAAAGCCGAAATTTTATTCTGGATTTTTTGGTCGCGTGAATAAAGGGCAATTTGCTTTTTAAAAAGATTCTGCTGGAAGACTTCCAAAAATCAGAGAA
>CAZYQT010000002.1:0-24529 GCA_964650255.1 uncultured Candidatus Saccharibacteria bacterium | reverse complement strand
ATGCCGCCATTGTTGCTGCTTCCGAGCTTTTCCATGAGCAACGGGAAAAAATCTGCTAAAAATTGCTTCGGTTGATTTAGGACTTTGTCATAATTTACAGAAGTAGCTGTTTGGGTTTCTTCAACAAAATTATCTTTAGTTAGGGTAATGTTATGTTGAGGAAGATTAATTGGCCCCGTCTTAGCGAGCATATCAATTATAACCTCTGGAGTCATCATAACTATCAAATCAGGAGTTTCACCGCCTTCCTTCTCGAATAAAGAGGCAATTCGACCAGCGGAGTCTGGGAAATTAGCGAACCAATTACTATCACGCAGATACAGTTGATTATTAACAAGATACAAAGGTTGTGGCGGCAATATTTTCTCCTTCAGTTGCCCATCCCAATCATACACACTTCTAATATCTAGTGAATCCAAGCTTCCATTAGACATTTTAGCGTTGCCAAGTGTTCCCATAAACCCACCATTGGCTCTAAGTTCATTGTTATTAACAAAGACAATCAAAGTATTTTTGGAGCCAATTAAAATTTCGAACATTAACGAGCAAACATCCTTTAGGGATGAGACATTTACCTGAAAGAAGTTTGCAGCATCCTTAGCAGAAACAAACGCAGGCCTGTAATTTTCTGGGATTGAAGATATAGATACGTCGTTAATTAATTTGGCTGCATCATTGGCCAAATCCACACTTTCATTTATTAAGCTTTCTGCTTTGAGCAGAGTTTCTTTATTTTTATTACCTTCGTTAAGACCAACTGCGCTTAATTTGATAGTCGTAGTCATGTTCAACAGCTCGGTAGCCTTAATGGCTGCTTCAGTTATCTTTTGCGCAGCGAGAAGTAGATTGTCCGCATCGTGCTTTTCCGGGACTACCACTAATAATGCTTGCAAGGTTTTGCTGGTGGAGTTTAAGCTCTCCTGGCTCGTTTTAAACTGTTCCAGAGCCTTGTTGAAATTAGCTTGCGCAGCTGCAATATTCTCGGCTTCTAGGGAGCTCTTGGCATCTTGCAGGTAGCCCAAACCAACATCGCTTGTACCTAAAACTTCTCCTTTTAATTCTTGTCCGATAGCGATCAAGGATAACCCATGAACTCCTACTGATAATACGATTACAACCAAGCTAAATCTCACGATCGATTTACGAAAATCTTTTCTTGGTAACTTTTCAGACACCTTCTTTAGCGAACTAGGCATTTTCATTAAAGCAAGAAAAAAAGTTTTTGGTAGTAAAATTAGATTGATAATTACAAACCCAATGCCATAACAAATCGAAATGAATAAATTGCCTGTTGCCTCAAGTACTTTCAAAATAAAACTAAATATTGTACCAAAAAATCCGAACCTCTTTGTGTAGGTTACAGATTCAAAGTGCTCGTGATGTAAATATATTTTTAGTTTCTTTTTCATTTAGTATTTATTTGCTTTGTCGTGAAATATTTAAAACAATTCCACAACCCGCCAGAGTAACAATCATTGCGCTACTTCCATAGCTAAAAAATGGCAGAGGAATCCCAGTTAGGGGCATCAGGCCAGTTATTGCCCCAATGTTGACCACAACCCCAGCACCAATACTAGCAATTACTCCAACTGCTAACATCTTACCAAATAAATCCGGAGCCCTTAAGCTTATTTGAATTCCACGCACAATAAAGGCAATAAATATAAGTAAAATAATTAATACCCTTACAAAACCAAGCTCCTCGGCCATAATTGCAAAAATGGAGTCATTCAATGCCTCGGGCAGATACGAGTATTTTTGCCTCGAATGACCATATCCGTATCCGAACCATCCACCGCTACCGATAGCAATTAAGGCCTGATTAATTTGGTACCCGATTCCGAGCGGGTCCACCTGATGATTTAAAAAAGCAGTGATTCGCTGGACGCGGTAGGGCTCCAACTTAATAAACCCTAACATAAGCACTATCGCCCCAGCTGCTAACCGCACAAAGTATTTTAGTTGTATTCCACCGACAAATAACATGATAGCTGCGGTCAGGCCAAGAGATATCATTGTGCCAAGGTCTGGTTGCCATAATATCATGGCGCAGTATAAAGAAATAATTACTACAGGCGGAAAAACGGAATGCAGAAATCCCTTGTGGTGATCGCGTTCACTCATCCAGCCTGCAAGGTACATTATTAAAGCAAGCTTTGCCGCTTCCGCAGGTTGAAAGAAAATCGGTCCAAAGTGGATCCACCGGGTTGCTCCATTGGCCGTGAAGCCAATATCAGGAACTTTGACTAAAATTAACGCTAGAAATGTTCCGGCTAGGGCAAAAGGAATAAACTTTTTCCAAACATGATAATCGATGCGCGACAACACATACATCACCACTAAACCAATCGCAATTCCATAGAACAATTGATGGGTAAAGTAATAAGTAAAATTTCCAAAATGTTGCTGTGATTCTACGGTAGAAGCTGACCATAGCATGATTAAACCTATACCGAGCAGAATGCCTAGCAAGATTAAAAAAACATAATCAACCGGTTTTACGTGTTTACCCATTCCCCATCATCTCCTTCACGATTCGGTTAAACTGCTCTCCTCTATCTTTATAGCTTTTGAACATATCAAAAGATGCTGCTGCTGGACTTAGAAGGATTACGTCACCTTTACTGCTAGATTCCACAGTATCTTTGATGGCCTTGCGGAAATCGGTATATGGCCCCAGCACTTTTATTTCTTGGTTGCTACTTTCTAGCTCTGATTTAATTTTTGCGCCGGTTTCACCCAGTAAAGTAATACCAGCGATATTTTTAGTTTCTTTAATACAGGTCAGTAAATCGGCGAGATCTAATCCTTTGTCAGAACCTCCTAGGAAAAGATGAATCGGTTCAGTAAAACTTTTAATAGCCGCTATTGAAGTTTCTGGAACTGTGGATATTGAATCATCATAAAAAGTCATTCCATTAAATTCGCCAATGAATTGTAGTCGGTGTTCTAGCCCTGTAAAGGCATTGACCGCTTGGGCAATTGCATCTGCACTTAATCCAAGGCTTGCAAGGGCTAGGCTGGCAGCGGCAATATTTTCTAGATTATGGCGACCCCGTAATTTTCTCTTCGCGCAATTAATGTTGAACTGCTGCTCTGCGGCATTGGCTGTAGCGGGTATGGATATCTCGATACTATCATCAAAAATAAAGGCCCCGAACTCTGGCTTAATCTTTGCTGAAACAGCTAGCTTACTTCCATTGCCAAGTTGACCTATCTTGGTAGAGGCGTCGTAATCAGTATTAAATATGCATACATCAGTGTCTTTTTGAAAAGCAGAAATTGCTGACTTTGCGCTATGGTATTCTTCTAAACCGGCGTGGTGGTTTAAATGGTCAGAAGTAACCATTAAACAAATTCCAATATGAGGACTGACGGTTAAATCCTGTAATTGAAAACTGGAAAGCTCGTAAACAACCAGGTCGTCTGCTGTTAAGTCATCAAGAAATTCAAATGGTTGCAATTTGCCGATGTTCCCGGTTAAAAAAGTTTTTCTAGCAGATGTCGCATGCTCGTTTTTAATTCCTTGGTAAATTAAGGAGCAAGTAGTTCCTTTACCTTTGGTTCCTGTAACACCAACAATTTTCGAAGGGCAGTTATTAAAAAACCATTTGACCTGACTAGTAATAATTGTCCCCTGTTTCTCCGCTGTTAATATTTGAGGATGATTACGCCAAATACCAGGACTTCGAAATAAAATTTGGCATTCTTGCAAATTATTAAAACTACCCGGGCCGGTTACAAATGAGGATTGCCCAGAGAAACTTCCCTTAAGCTTTTCATCGACATTATTTTCGTCGTAAACTGTGGCAGCCAAGCCATGCTTTTGGAAATAAGACAAAACTGCTTGGCCCTCTTGGCCAAAACCTAAAATGCCGATTTTTTTATCAGATAAATCTTCGAGTCTCATTAATTTGATTTGGTTAAGAATTTGCCAGACTGGACATCTGTTACTTTACCCTTAATTACAGCATTTTGACCGTTAACCCAAACATGGCTAATCCCATCTGCGTACAAATGAGGGTTTTGCATGGTGGCTTTTGATTGAATTTCTTTTGGATTAAATAAAACTAGGTCAGCCTTGGCATTGATATCGATAACTCCACGATCGGTTAAGCCGACTTTTTTTGCAGGCCCAGAAGTTAACTTACGAATAGCTTCTGGTAGAGAAATGGAAGATTGAGCAATTACGTTGTGTAGAAATTTTGGAGCTGTGCCGAAGCAGCGCGGGTGAACCAATTTATTTGTGTCTCCAATTGAGTAACCGCTGCCGTTCGTAGCAATAAAACCTAAACTGTGATTACAGAATGTTTCAACGTTCTTTTCGCTTAAGCTTTCATCGAAGACCAAGATTTCACTACCGCCGTTTTCAATTAAATGCAGAAGCGCTTCCTCGCTCGTAGTTCCAAAGTCAGCGGCAATTGCAGATATCGACTTACCAGTCACCATTAATTTTGCAGAAGTTGAAGCAACTACCAAGCTAGCTATATTAGCGTACGATGTATTGAGGGCAGTTAATATCTTTGCTCTTTGGGTCTTATCTCGAAGTAATTCTAGCAGTTGTAATCGACCCCCCATTGTTGCCCAATGTGGCAAGTAGGTGTAAATCGGTTGCCATGTCGAAGTGTACGGGTATGTATCAAAATGAATATTTACCCCCCTGTGCCATGCGCTTTCTATTTCGGCCAAAACCTGGGTTATTAACGGCCAGTTTTCCCGGTGTCGAATCTTTAAATGGGAGATCTTTACGTTTGCTTTGGCGTGCTCTGTTGCCGCTATTATCTCTCTAACACTATCAACTACGCCTTCACTCTCGTCACGCAAATGTACAGCCAGGTAAGCATTATGTTCGGCTACAATTTGAGCAATTTCATATAGTTCAACGTCGGAAATATTAGCTTCGTGGGCATATGCAAACCCAGTTGAAATGCCAAACGCGCCTTCCTCTAATGCATCATTAGCCAGTCTTTTTAATGTTTGCAATTCTGCAATTGAAACTGGGCTTTGTCTGTCGCCAATCAAACCACGACGCAGAGTGGAATAACCAACTAAGCTACCTACATTTGGCCCAAAACTTTGGGCCTTCATAGTTTCAGCAAATTCTGCGAAGCTTTGCCAGTTAATGTTTACCCCTTCTAATGTGTGCCACTTTTGCAAAGCGAGCAAAGCTTGCTCAGAAATCAATGGCGCTAAACTAGCTCCAGAATTGCCTACCATTACAGTGGTATACCCTTGAGTGATCATACTCTCTAATTTGGGACCATCAAAAAGACGCCAGTGGCTGTCACTGTGATTTTGAATGTCTACAAATCCTGGTGCTAAAATTTGCCCTCCAGCGTGCACAGTTTCTTTGGCAGAAGAGTCAATATGCGGAGCAACATTTACAATTGTATCTCCATTAACAGCAACGTCTGCAGTGATTGCTGCTTTCCCAGTACCATCAATAACTGTGGCATTTTTTATGAGTAGTGAATACATTATCGGTCAAGAAAATAAATAATCACGCCAATGATTCCAGACACTGCTGATAAAATCCAAAAACGCATCGTTACTTTAGATTCTGGCCAGCCCAGGGCTTCTAAGTGGTGATGGATTGGCGCAGATAAGAATAATTTTTTCTTAAAAACGTGTCGCCAAAAATATTGCATTAGCAGGGTGGCCGCCTGTACCACAAAAATAATACCAATCACTGGGAGCAAAAACACGCTGTTAGTTAAGAACGCTACAATAGCAAGCAGCACCCCCAATGCCATAGATCCAGTGTCGCCCATGAAAAACCGGGCCGGGTGAACATTAAACCAAAGAAAAGCCAGTAGGGCCCCAATTACAATTCCGAGTAATGCTGCTAAATTTGGCCTGCCTTGTGTGTAAGCAATAATGGCAAACCCAAAGAATGATGTAGCCAAGGTTCCACCAGCAAGTCCGTCTAAGCCATCGGTCTGATTAACGGCAAAACTGGTACCAACCACGACTAAAACGAAAAATGGAATAAAGACCCAGCCCAAAAAGATGTCTCCATAAAAAGGGATGTGAACAGAATCGAAACCAATTTTAAAGTAAAACCACCAAGCACCAATAGACGCCACTAGTGCATACAGCAAGAACTTGAATCGAAAGCGCAGCCCGCGACCTTTGTGACCCCGACCACGAATGTCCAAAAAGTCATCAATAAAACCAACTACCGCAGCTCCCGCCATTGCGCCCAGTGGAAGAAGCGTTTCTTTTCGAGTTAAGAAATTAAAAATGTGGAAATCCTTGAGGTCGAGTAAGCGATCTAAAAACCAAAATCCCCCAGCTAGAACTAGAGCAGTTCCCCAAATCAAAATGCCGCCCATGGTCGGAGTTCCTTGCTTTTTGGCATGCAGTTCCGAGTAAAGCGGTGTGGTACCATCGGAACGAATATTCTTTCCGAATTTAAAGTGGTAAAGGAGATCGGTTAGTAAAGGAGTAATTGCAATTGCAAACAAAAAAGCTATGGTACTTAAACTAAAAATTTTGATCAAATCATCCGCGTACATGCATATATTATACCACATATTAATAAAAAACCCTGCCTTATAGCAGGGTGGTTTTTAGGACTTGAGATTTAAGCAATTTGGTGTCACCTTCCCGGTCGGGACTGTTTAGGACAATGATAATAAAACGCTTGTCATTGTGAACTATAGCAGTTATCATCGCACCTTGAGCTTCGTTGGTATAACCGGTTTTAACAGCGTGAATTTCTTCATCACCTGCAAGTAAGGTATTAGTCGCTTTCACAGAGTAAGTCTTGCCCAGCTCACTGGTAAAAGAATAAGATTGCTTGCGGTCTATATCGGTAAACAATTTAATTGGTCTAATTACAACCAACAACTTTTTTAAATCCGCAGCCGTGGAGTAATTTTGCTCGCTGTCAAAACCAATTGGGTTTTCGTAATTAGTGGAGGTCATTCCCAACTGTTTTGCCTCCTGATTCATTGTTTTAATCGCGGGTTGTTTTGTGGCTGATTGTAAATATTCGCCGAGAGAAGAAGCAGCATCATTCGCTGAGCCAACTAACATTGCATCTACTAAATCTTTTACCACGACCTTATCACCTGTCTCTAAACCTAGTACTGGCCTAACCCCAATTTTACTTGTGGAGGCGATCACCCACTCATCATCAAGTTGCCCATATTTCTGAACTGTATACGCGGTCATAAGCTTTGTTAGGCTGGCAATAGCCACGGGTGCATTTGGATTATGGGCTGCCAAAGTCGTACCAGTAAGTTCGTCATATACCAAGAAGCTGTTAGCCTGAACGCCTTCACCAATTCCTTGCGGCAGCAACTCATCATTGTTGGTCTGAAAAGTACTATTTTCTAATTCAGCATTTAGATTGCTGGCATTTTTAAGGGAATTGTCCCCGCTTTCGGGGGCCAATAAGGGCCTAGTGAATACAAAAATAACACCTACTAAAATTAGCAGGCTAACTAAGAATAAGGCCCCTCGTTGAAAGTGCTTTGATTTAACAACTCGTTTCATTCGTGCTTACAGTATAATTTAAAATTGATTGACAATCCACCCTCCCAGGGCTATTATGAATAAGCAATAATTAACAGTATTTATGAAAGAAATAAAAGTTTCGCAGGATAATTTCGATGACGAAGTCTTAAAATCCCCCGTTCCAGTCCTTGTCGATTTTTGGGCAGAATGGTGTGGCCCTTGTAAAATTGTCGGTCCAATATTGTCAGAATTAGCCGAAATTTATGATGGGAAAATAAAGGTAGCAAAACTTAATGTTGATGAAAACCCTGATCTGACCAGCAGGTTCAATGTTATGAGTATTCCTACTATGAAGTTTTTCAAAAATGGCGAAGTTGTAGGAGAGTTAGTTGGAGCAGCACCAAAGAATACGATTGAAGCCGAAATACACAAACATATCGCTTAATTCTAAAAACCCCAGGCCGCATGGCTTGGGGTTTTTAAATTATAGAGTTTGAGTCTGTCCGGGCTGTAAAGTTTGCGGTCCGTCATCGGCCACCAGCGGAGGTTCGTTAGTTACTGGTACAGGTTGTGGGGCTGGTGCTACTTCAAAAGCTTTTTCAACATTCCTAGCAATTTCCGCCTTCTTTTCACTCTGTAACTCAGCCGCCGCTTCCCAAATTGGATTGCCAGCAGGTTTTGAATTTGGTTTCTTATTATTGGGTTTATTACCAGCTCCTTGTGTTACTGGTTGAGGATTACTACGTTTTTGCTGCATCCGATCTTTAAACGCAGAAGATATCTTGATCCCTGCTGCAGGGGTTTTAGGTGCTTGCTCTGCGGCCGCTGGCAAAGTAGGTGCAGCCTTTGTTTCACCGGAGGTATTACGTTCTTCGGCCCTAGCTTTATCGCTACCGCTAGCAGATTCTGCTGCAGCTTCGTGGAACTCAGCGCCCATCCAACGATTAATTTTATCTTCTACTTCCGCCATTGGGTTTGCATAACGCTCTCTAGAAACCTTAATAACTTTTTCGCTGTTTCCGGTATACCAGCTATCATCAACTTGCATACTGGTGGCGGTAAAAGGATCACTAGCAACACCATTGATCATTAGTTTTAAAATGATGTTATATTTTGGAATGTTAACAATATCATTCGGTGTGAAGGATGGCTCAAATTCAGTCTCCAAATATTCGGCATCGGCAGCGCCAACACGAAATACCACCATAGTTCCAACGTTACCAAATACGGCATCGCGCATTTTATTATTACCCTCTGGCGATAGTTGCCCAATATACTGATGGCCCATGGTTAAGTTTAAGCGATACTTACGAGCTTCGCTCAAAATTGTTGCAAATGAGTCGGTCACAAAGTTTTGAAACTCATCAACATAAAGATAAAAGTCTTTGCGCTCTTCTTCTGGAATATCAACACGAGACAAAGCAGCGAGTTGTAGTTTGGTAATAATCATGGCCCCCAGCAGAGCTGAGTTATCCTCACCGACTTTACCCTTAGATAAATCTAACAGCAGGATTTTTTGATTATCCATAATTTCCCGCAAATCTATAGTAGATTTTGGTTGACCAACAATGTTGCGAATAACAGCTGAAGACAAAAATTGTCCCACTTTGTTTTGAATTGGGGCCACAGCTTCGGTTCTGTACTTTTCTGCATAGTTAGCGAATTCTTCCAACCAAAAAGCTTTAACCATTGGGTCTTTAATACTGTCGACAATCTTTTTGCGATATTTTTTGTCCACGTACATGCGGACAATACCAAGCATTGTATTGCCTGGGCTATCGAGCAAAGCCAAAATAGTATTATTTAAAATGTATTCCATACGACTGGACCACATACTTGCCCAGATTTTGGTAAATACACCCATTAAGCCAGACGCCACTAAATGTTTATACTTAGTGTCAACTGCCTCAAGAATATTGAAAGCAATTGGGTGCTCCAAATCCGCAGGATTAAAATACACTACGTCATTAATCCGATCGTTAGGAATAAAGTCTAAAATTTTCTTTAATGAGTCACCGTGCGGATCGATAAAGCACACTCCTTGGCCGTTACGGATATCTTGAATAACCATGTTTTCCATCATGGTTGTTTTACCCATACCAGTCTTTCCAATTAAATACATATGCCGGCGACGATCATCAGTCTTAATGCCAAAAGGCACCTGCTTGTTACGGAAGTTGGTCTTGGCGAAAAAATTTATGCGGTCCTCATGATTCATAAGTAAAACTTAAATTGGTAAATTAGCTGGCGGTTGCAACTTCTTAACTTCAACTGTTTCCACTGATGGAACTTTAACACCCTCGTCGGTAATTGGGAAGTGATATAGCGTAGCGATTTCTTCAGTATTTAAGATATACATAGGTTCACCGACCCAAGTACTTCGGTCCTTGAAAGCGTTAAACAGATTAATCTTCCTTTGCCTGACCCAATAATTAATAAATGGGGCTTCTAATGTTGCGGATATGCGCCAATTGAGCTTGGTCGAAAAGGCCATTTTCAAACTATTAAAGTTTGCTGAGTTAAACACTTTAAAAGGACTTAGAACCAATTTTTTAGCATCTGCATTAAAAACATCTTTTGCTCCGAGGTGAATAAATCGGATTTTACATTGATAGCCTGGCTTTCCTACCTTGGCTTTAATTGCTGCGATGCGCAGTTTGGTGACATCATCTAGCTGCATAAAATCTTTTTCGCCCTGCAAATCCGCAGCCATTTTATCAGCCTTATCTTGCCATGAGCCATCACCAACTGGCTTAAGAATTATTTGGTATGCATACAACTCTTTAGTGTGTAGTCTGGTCCAAACTTCCAGTAATGGTCCTAGAGGGTCTACAACTTTTTCACTCGCATCTGGGCCTTTCAAACTAATAAATTCTCTGTAGGTACGAATTGGTACTGAGTCAGGGCTGGTTAGGATCATCTCTCCACCAAACAGATCGTATTGATCCGAGTCTGGATCATAATTAAAATTTGCTAAATAATCAGTCACCTCATTCATTTCGATATGAGGATAATTAGCATAAAAAGCTGCTTCGATGAGTTGGCGATGCTTAGTAGGGATGCGAACCATGTAAGAAATTTTTCCACCCAAACTTACAATTTCAAAAGATACCCAAAATACCAACTTTCCTTCAATGTATTTTTCCTGAAAAGTCCAATTATCAAATAATTGATGAATCTGAATTAAAATTTGCTCGGCACTGTAAAAACTTGAGATATTCTCTTTCGGAGGTCGAATCTCTAAATATGTCCATCTGATTGATTTTTTATAGTTAGTTTGAATTTCATTCAAATAAATTTGAAACAAAATATAGATTCCGAGCAAAACAAAAACTACCCAGCCACCATGACTGAATATGAACCACATAGCTTGTGGAATAGATGAGTTTCCAAATAATCCGTCCATAATATTGTAATTTTTGTTTTAAAGCTTTGTTTCTATCTAGAGGTGTCTAGGCTAAATCGTAGAGATTTTTACCAACTTTCTTTACTAGTTTCTTATTAGAAAGCCCAACTAAAATAGTATTGTTCTTTACCATGCGGCGCTTTAAAACTTCATTAATAATGTCTTCGCGACTTAACGGCTTTCCGGCATCTTTTAGGACTGAGACAATAATGTCCGATACTACTCCTGGCTTATAACCCCATTCTGACAATGCGTAAATTCCGCGACCTACAAGTACAAACCGTTTATCCTTAATCAATTTATTGTGAACAGTTTCTTTGTAGGCAGTGCGTTTATCTAAACCGTGTTGGTTAATTAAATCCGTAATAACTGAATAGTGCTCTGGCTTACCGTGATGCTTCATAACCAAATAGGCTTTATCACCCACATCTTTTGGATGAATTTCATTCCAGTGATGCAAGCCAAATTCGCCGAATGGGTTCTTGTGAACACCAGCAGCGGTATGTAAGTAATTAATGATCACCCGCGGTGGTAATTGTGACTCAAACTTCTTGAAAAACTCAGATTCTGTAAACTTCTCAATAAATTCTTCGGGTTGAAGAGGCTTGCCATGGTTATCTAAAATCTTCTTTGTGGTTTTAATGAATTCTTTTAGGAATTCTTTATCGAAACCAAGACGAGACCATGATTGCTTCATGTGCTCATCTTCATTATGCTCTTCCAGTTCAGTCATTAAGTTAAGTAAGAACTTAAGCGCATTTGCTTCTTCTTCGCTCTCAGCGCCCAAATGTCCCATAAGAGTTTTTTCGGACATAATGCCGCCGTGTTCAGAAATAGTGCTAAGCAAAAGGTCGCGCGCAGCTAAAAATGAATCCAATTGCTGGACACCGCGCTTTAAGTTTTTCAATAAATCTTTTTCGATTTGGCGTACTCGTTCGCGAGTTAACCCCTGCTCTTCACCTACAGTCTTTAGAGTCTGCATATCCTCACCATTAAGACCATAACGCTTAGCTAAAATAGTTTTTTCTCGTTCCTTAAGCGGATCTAAAATCTTGGTAATGATAAGATTTAGTTCAAATTGTTGTAATGATTCTTTTTGATGTGAATCAATAATTGTATCTAAGATGCCCATTTCTTTCAGTATAATTAAGTGGATTTTTGGTTGATTTCCTTCAAAATCCTTATAATAAATCGATTATACCATACTTTTCAGAGCGTGTCAAACAATGTGCCCTAATAAATCGCGAGTCTGAATCAATACAAAAATACCTCTTTGTTACTAGCCTTAGCCAACTAATGGTTTAGTAATTGACTTACGGATTAGTCCCAAAGAGGTATTATTAATTTTTTAATGATTAACGTCTTTTGGTGCGCCAGTTTTGCCACAACAAGATAATTGGAGATGCCACAAATATGGAAGAGTAGGTTCCTGCAGCCACACCAATAAACAATGCCAGGACAAAGTAGCGAATTGTCTCACCACCGAACAGCAACATGGCAAGTAAAACGAACAGCACTGTTAAGCTTGTATTTAGAGATCGGACCAAAGTTTGTGAAATGCTGTGATTCACAATAAAGTCAATTTTTTGACCAGCATACAGACGTAAGTTTTCTCGAATACGGTCAAACACAATAATAGTATCGTGCACAGAGAAACCGAGCACAGTTAACATTGCAGTAACGAACAAACTATCAATCTCTATTTTAAAGAAGTGTCCCAAGATCGAGAAGATTCCGATTACAATCAACAAATCGTGCAGTAATGCAATAATTGCGGCCACACCAAACTGCAAAGGAGTAATTGGACGGGTAACTTTACGGAAGGCATAAGCGATATAAATCACAATTCCGAGCGAAACTAAGATTAACTGGTAAATCGCCTTCTTTTTGAGCTCTTGACCAATCACCGGACCAATTGCATTTAGGCTTTTTTCATCGAAAGCGCCAACTTTGTCATTTAGCTCCTTGTTAATTTGATCGTGCTGTTCTTTATTCAGCTCGTTTGTACGAATGATCAGCCCTCTTTCCCCTGTTGCCTGAATTTGGTAATTCTGAATTCCAGCAGCATCAAGGGTTTCGCGGACTTTATTCTGATCAAAATTTTGTTTAAACTCTATTTCGCTAACAGTTCCGCCCTTAAAATCAATTCCGAACTCAAGGCCAAAAATAGCCAAGGAAGCAATTCCTAAAATTAAAATTATTCCAGAAAGAGCAAAAAGATATTTGTAATAATTTAGTAATCTCATATTAGTTGGATTCAGCTTTCTTGCGCATGCTAACTCCGAACAACCACGGATGCGACATTAATTTACCAGTTACGAATAACTTAAGGAAGGTGCGAGTAATTGTAATTGCTGTAAACATTGAGATTAGAATACCGATAGCCAAGGTTACAGCAAATCCTTTAATTGAAGGGGTTCCAAACATATACAAGATTAAAGTGGTAATCAAGCTAGAAACGTTTGAGTCGCGAATCGACATCCACGCTCTAGCAAAACCATCATCAATGGCCTTGTTAATATCTTTTCCTGAATAAATTTCTTCTTTAAAGCGTTCGAAGATTAGAATGTTGGCATCAACAGCCATACCAATAGATAAGATGAACCCGGCGATACCAGCTAGCGTTAGTGTGACAGGAGAAACTCCATTAGCAAAAATTAACACAACATAACTAATTAAAGCCAAAAAGCCAAACCATCTACTCACCGTGAGACCGAGCAAGAAAAAGACTCCAACAAGAACAACCGCGGTTATTGAAATTCCAATTTTAAACACTGCTAAGGACATCAAGGTGTATATAACCAAAGCGATAACAGCTAATACGCCAGGAACTCGGTAATTAGCGATCATGAATATGGCAATCAAGAGCATACCGATGAGTCCGGCAATTAAAGATTTATTAATTGATTCTTGACCAAGAGTTGCGCCTACATTTTGTTGAGAAATAAGTTTGATTGGGACTGGCAATGCACCAGAATTCAATCGAGTTGCCAACTCCTTAGCACTCTCTGCTGTAAACTGATCTGAAGAAATTATGGCCTGACCATCGGTAATAGGGCTCTGTACAGTAGGTGCGCTTAATACTTGGTTGTCCAAAAATATAGCAATCTGTTTATTTAAGTATTGAGTTGTAAGTTCGCTAAAAAGCTTTGTACCCTCATCATCAAACTGGAGCCTGACCACAACTTCACGGCTTAAGCCTTTGCCTTGTTGAATATCAGCGGTAGCCTTCTTTAGCTGCTTACCCGACAATGGGGTTGATTTCCATTGTGAATTCGGATCAACAGTTAACTTGCCATCCTGGCCCAGGATAGGTTTTAGCTCACCTTCTGGAGCAGGAACTCGGAATTCCAACAAAGGTGTTTGGCCAATTAAGGCAATTGCTTTGTTGACGTCTTTAATACCAGGTAATTCAACTACGATTTGGTCCTTGCCCTGCACTTGTACAAGCGGCTCAGACACACCAAAGCTGTTGACACGACGTTCAATGGTATCGCGTACTGAGTTTAAGGCATCTGCACGGTCACCACTATCAACGTCTTTAAAATCTGCTTGGTACACCAAATGTGATCCACCTTGCAGATCCAACCCTAAGTGGGTAGTAAACTCTTTGTTGTATGGAATCTTCAGCTTTGACAGGTTAATCCGGCTGCCATGAGGCCAAACAATCCAGGCTGCTGACAAGGCAATAAGCAAAATCCCAGCCAGCAAAAGCACTTTCATCAATATTGATTTCATTCGATCTATTAATTAATTCTCAACTATTATAGCTTGATGCCAAGGTGCTTGGCAATATCCTTTTTATCGCGTTCAATCCAGCCTGAGTTTATCTGGATTTGCTCAAGAGCCTGACGTAGAGCCCGCGCCGCGCTCGGTGCAGGGTTCTTTTTAAAGAACGCTTGAATTTCCTTAGCCTTGACCTTGCTGGCGAACCCTCCTAAACCCATAAATATAAAAACAAGCAAATGATCCTTATGATAGCGCTGACCGATAGTCTTCCAGTTCTCTTTAATCCATTTCCAAGTTAATTCGCGAAAGTGTGAATAAGTTAAGCATTGGTAAATGAGCACAGTAGCATCTTGCGATCGAATGTGTTTGGATAGGATTAATCCTAAAACCCTTTCAAATAATTTTCTATCTTCCACCACAACGAGTGATCTCATTAATCGGCGTTGCTCTTCTGGGAATTTTTCTGCTTTCATCATATTCTCTAGTTGAGAGAATATTTTGGAATCGCTTTTCATGGCACTCAAGGAGTATACAGTGCTGCGAAGGTCTGGAATAATCTGCTTTTTCTCTCGGTTTTGGAAAATTTGTTTCGCCTTTTTCAAAGCTTGTTCATCTCCATAACAGCCGAGTTGGGTTAAAATTAGCGAGCGTAGCATTCCTCGAGCATTACTTTCTTTATGTTGCGGTTCCCAACCAACTAAGTGCCCAACTGGTTTTAAAAACATTTGGAAGTTTTTAGCTAAGGCCCTTTGTAATTTTGGATAATCCTGAGCTGAGCTGTAAAGATGCGCCAGTCCAGAACAAATTTCTGCCCAAATAACATAACTATCTTCCTGTTGATAAGCTTGCACAAATTCCAAGTAAGCAGTTGTTGGCAATAATCCCGCAATTACTAAGGCATTCAAGTCTCGGATAATGCCGAATCTATCATTGACGGACAATTCTTTGTTTCTAATGGGCTCGTAAAGCTTAGCGAGCAAGCTCGGGCTATAAAGAGTTCGATAAAAACCGGTTTCGTCAGGGTTTGATTTTAAATAGTCAGCTTCCTTGCTCAGACTAAAGGTTTTTAGTTTTCCTGTTTGGACTACAACTTCGGTAAATTCCCCTTTCTTAAGCTGGAATTGCACAGGCACTGGCCAGGTGGTTTGAGACTTGACTGATTTTGAAAGAGCGAAGCGGGCCTGTTCCACCCAATAACCATTTTTAGTTTCCCCCACTTTCAAGAGCGGGTAACCTTCTTTGGCTAACCACGGTGTAATAAATTTCTTAATTGGTTTTTTGGAAACCTTTTCAAATGCTTCCCATAAGTGCACCGATGCTGTGTTTTTGTAGCTATGCTTTTTCAAATAGTAACGGAGTCCGTCACGAAAATTGATTGGCCCCAAATAATTATGGAGCATGCGAAGAATGCTACCACCCTTTGCATAGCTTATAGCATCAAAAATTTCTGAGGTCTGGTCGGGATGATGTACTTCCACTTCAATTGGATGGGTGTTTTTTAAACTATCCAAGTGCAGTGCCCTGGCGTGATCATCTAACACGAAACGAGTCCAAAAGTTCCACTCCGGGAATACATGATCAATGGTCACATAAGCCATAAAGGTAGCGAAACTTTCATTGAGCCATAAATGCGACCACCATTCCATGGTAACTAAATTACCAAACCATTGATGGATTAATTCGTGAGCAATAGTTTCTGCAACCTGCTGTTTGTTAGCAAAAGCAGTGTGCTCTGCATCTACCAACAAAGCTGTTTCGCGGAAAGTGATCGCTCCCCAGTTTTCCATTGCACCAGCAGAAAAATCCGGGATCGCAATTAAATCTAAGGTAGGCAAAGGGTACGGAATTGCAAAATATTCGTTCAAAAATTCTAGACTTCGCTTGGTAACATCTAAAGCAAATTTAGTTTGCTGCTTCTTACCCAGTGGCGTGTATATCCGAATCCTCACACCATCCTTTGTCTTCACTTCGCTTTTTTCAAACTCACCAATTATGTACGCCAACAAATATGTAGACATTTTTGGTGTTGGTGCGAAATGTACAATTTTATAACCAGGATCATGATCTATACCACTCGGAGTGCTTTCGCTAAAGTCCTGCTCAATGGTATTAGAAATTGCAGTTAAATGTTTGGGGATTACTAATGAGAGCTTGAAAGTGGCCTTATGGGCTGGCTCATCAAAACAAGGAAAAGCACGGCGAGCATCTGTAGATTCGAATTGAGTCGTAGCAATGCGCTTTTCTTGCCCTTCGTGCATATACTGACTCCGATAAAAACCGCGTAAGCTATCGGCAATTATTCCCCGAAAATGCAAATACAGCTGACCTTTACCGGTAGGGATATTCTTCGCAAAATGCAAAGTCGCTGTTTCGTCCTTAACTTGATAGCTTATTTTTGTGATTTCAAATTGCTCTGCTCCAATTTTGTACCATCCCGAAAGAATTTCAAGATCGCGGCTATGCAAGGTAATTGTTTTGCTTGACTTGCCCAAAGAAAGTTTAATAGTCTCTTCTGCTACAAAAGTAAAAGCTTCCAAATCTGGTTTGATTCGAAGCTGGTAGGATACAGGCTTAACGTGCGATGGTAATCTAACTGATTTATTTTTTGGCATTTACTTTTTGTATTAATTAAATTGGAATAAGGGTTACGGCTTTATGCTAACCCATTCAAATCTGGGTTTTTGCTCACCGTCAACCTCAACATTTTCTAAAAACATTTCTAAAGGTCGTGCCCAAATATTGCCATGTTGAAGGGATTGGTAAATTACCAATTCTGTTTGTAAGTCTTCGCTGTGCTTGGCAACAAACATAGCATTATAAAGTTCACCCTTGTAATGACGATAAATTCCAGTTTTAAAAGATTTGGCTAATTCTGATAGCTCTATCATATCTGAACTCTCCATAACTTTTAACCACCGACAACGGCATGCTTGGTGCCACTACCGGCTAAATTTCGTTTGTGTTCATCAGAATTGATTAACCCACACTTCTTATATTTCTTACCACTACCACAGTAGCATGGGTCATTTCGACCGATATTAGCTGCGCGCGGATCTGTATCAGCATTAGCTTGGGTTTGTGTCTGCACTGCTTGACCGGCTTCACTACCAGATAATACCAGGTTTGATGCAGGGGCATTATGAACGTGCCCTGGTTGACCGTGCGCTGGTTGATCATGTTGGTGCACACCAACTTTTAAGACCGAGTATATAACCTGCTTATCGATTTCGTCAAGAAGTCTTTGGAACATCGTAAAGCCTTCTTTTTTGTACTCAATCAAAGGATCACGTTGGCCATAGCCGCGCAGTCTTACTGAGTCTCTAAGATGATCCATGGTATCTAGGTGCTCCATCCACAAGACATCAATTGCCTGCAGCATTAAATAGCGCATGATTTGCTCATAAGTTTCTGCGCCAATTTCCTGTTCTTTGGCTTCGAATGCCTTCTGCGCTCCAGCGTATAGTTCATCAATCAATACAAATTCACGATTAGCAGCATTTTGCATTGCCTCTGTTGCAGCAATACGCATTGTCTCATCAACCGGATAAATAGTATTGATGGTTTCAAAAATTTCCTTTAACGCATCCGCTTCGGTTGGCTGAGCACTGAAGTTGCTTTCGACAATGTATTCAATTTCATCACGGAGCATTTCCAAAACTTCTTCTCGAATGTTGTGAGGATTTTCTGTTTGTCCCGCTAAATACTGGCGGCGACGTTTGTAAACAACTGTGCGTTGGTTGTTTAAGACATCATCAAATTCTAGAACGTGTTTGCGAGTATCAAAGTTCAAGCCTTCAATCTTCTTCTGAGCCGATTCAATAGAACGAGATACTAATTTGGCTTCAACAGGCTGGTCGTCTGGGATGCGCAAAGTAGTCATCATATTTTGCATGCGTTCACCACCAAATAGACGCATTAGGTCGTCTTCCATAGAAACGTAAAATTGCGAGCTCCCAGGATCACCCTGACGCCCTGCACGGCCGCGTAGCTGGTTATCAATACGACGAGATTCATGACGTTCTGTACCAATAACAGCCAAGCCACCAGCTTCGCGTACTTTTTGAGCTTCTGTTTTATCAACTGGGTTACCACCTAAAAGGATGTCTACACCACGACCCGCAATGTTTGTTGCCAGAGTAATTTGGCCTGGACGTCCAGCTTGAGCAATAATTTGCGCTTCACGCTCGTGGTTTTTAGCATTCAGTAATTCAAACCGCAAGCCTTCTTTTTTCAAATGCTCTGCCAATAGTTCATTTTTGGCGATACTAACTGTACCGATTAACACAGGCTGACCTTTTTGATGACGAGCCTTTACATCTTTAGCGATAGCAGCGAACTTACCATTCTCGTTTTTGTAAATTAAATCTGAGTGATCCACACGAATCATTTCCTGGTTCGTAGGGATTTGAATTACTTCAAGTTTGTAAATCTTGAAGAATTCTTCTTCTTCAGTTTTAGCGGTACCAGTCATCCCAGCCAAACGAGAGTACAGACGAAACAAGTTTTGAAATGTGATAGTAGCTAATGTCTTGCTTTCCTGTTGAATCTTTACATTTTCTTTAGCTTCAATTGCTTGGTGTAGACCCTCGCTGTACCTGCGTCCAAACATCAACCGTCCAGTAAATTCATCGACAATAATAATTTCCCCGTCGCGAACAACGTAATCACGATCCTTTAAATACAAAGTTTTGGCACGTAAAGCCTGCTCAATATGATGAAGGGTTGTTACGCCTTTACTGGTATCGTAAATATTTGGGACATTGAGAATTTTTTCAATCTTGTTGATACCGTCATCTGTTAAAGTGGCAGCCTTATGTTTTTCATCTACATTGTAGTCCTCGTTTTCTTGCAGTTGATTAACCATTTTCCCAAACTCAACATACTTATCTGTTGGATCGGTGTCTGGTTGGGAAATAATTAACGGTGTACGGGCTTCATCAATTAAAATACTGTCGACTTCGTCAACAATAGTGTAAAACAAATCACGCTGGCGTAATTGCTGCGCTTCTTGAACCATGTTGTCGCGCAAATAATCAAAACCATATTCATTGTTTGTGCCATAGGTAATGTCCGCAGCGTATGCTTCTTGCCGAGAAACCGGTCGCATGTGCTTTACATCCAAAACCAATCCCTGGGTTTCACCCTCAATGGCATCAATTTCTTCCTGCTCAGGTTGAAAAGTTGGATCGTACTTAAATGATGCTTCGTGCTGAATACTAGCCACGCTTAAGCCTAGGAAATCGTATAAACGACCCATGTCGCTAGCTTGCCAGCGAGCCAAATAATCGTTAACAGTAACTAAGTGTGTGCCCCGGCCAGCCAAGGAAAACAAAGCCAACGGCAAAGTCGCAGTTAAAGTTTTACCTTCACCAGTTTTCATTTCCGCAATCCGACCTTCTGCTAAGGCAATACCACCAGCAAGTTGAACGTCATAGTGAAATTGGCCGCGGGATCGTTTTGAGGCTTCGCGTACCAAAGCAAAAACTCTTGGCCTAATTTCAGCCAGTTTTTTGAATATTTTATCTGTATCGGAGTCGGAGATTTCTTTTAATTGCTCCTTGAATCCAGCAATTTCTGATTTAATTCCCTCATCAGAAAGAGCCGCTATTTCTTCCGCAAAAGAGTTAATTTTGGAGATTTCTGATGAATATTTAGCTAAAGGATCACCTTTAGCCGAGCGAATAATTTTGGAAAATATAGACATTAAATAATATAGTTACAAATTAAAACAGATATAAAATCCCAAGCATTTATTGGGATTTTGATTAATTATAACACATTTACCTAGAGATATATAGTAGCCAAAAAGCTCGTTTATAAGCCAGCCCCTGGAACTTGGTGTGGCTAAATTTCCGTTCGAAGTGCAAAATTTCAAAGTCATTATAGAGCTTCTCAAGGTCTTGCCTGCTAAAAACACGTTCGATAATGCCAATGCCAGGCATGACGTAGGTGTCTTTTTCCTTTCCCGGAAATTGTCTTAACAAATTTTCCGCATTTTTATCTCCATCTTTGCACAATGCTTTAACAAATATATAACCGCCAGGTCGTAATACTCGCTTAACTTCCTTTATGTAAACTTCCCGTTCCGCTTCATTTAAAGAATTTGATGATACGACATCTATAATTACATCAAAGCTGTTTTTTTCAAAGGGAAGCTTTTTACCAATATCTCCCAAAATAAATTCCACATCAAGTTGCCTCTCCTTGGCGCGCTGCTCTGCAATGCTTACCGCAGCTGGCGACAACTCAACTCCACTCACTATACTCCCCCGCTCAGCTAAGAAAAAACTATTCTTTCCGGTGCCGCTGCCTAAATCCAAAACACGCAGACCTTCAAGATCTACGTGTTGAGTTTTGCGCAACCACTTCACAAAATGTTTAAAATCTAATTGCGGCTCATCGGAGTTCGTAATTAACTTTGGGTTGCGATATTCTTTTTCCCAAACCTCTTTCTGTGCCATCAATTAACTTCTCTTAAAAAACCTTCCTAAGCGGCGTCTTAGAGTTAATTTTTTACCCTTATCTTTAGAAAGTTGCTGCTTAATTTTTGGTATTACAAGGTCGATAGCTTCGTAAAAATCATTTCCCATGGCATCTGCGTAATATCCATGAGGGGAAATATGTACTTCCACCCGGCTGAATAATCCAGATTTATGATGATTTTCCTCGGCAACCTCTACATGCACCTTATCCTCTGGTTTTAGAAAACTCTCAATGGCAGTGAGTTTATCCTCAATATTTCGCTTAATAGCGTCGGTTAAAGTGGTGTTAGTGGCTTTCATGGTGATATTCATGATTGTATTCTCCGTTTAATTAACTTTATTATAACATTAGCTCCTTAGCTAATAAATTGAAGTCTCCAACAGCCATTACGATAACCACATCACCCTGTTTTAATTCATTTTTTAGAATCGACTCTGCGTCTGTTTTATCCTTAACTAAACGTACATTTTGATGATGGTTAGCTATAGCTTTAACCAAATCTTCACCAGCAATAGAATGCTCGGTCTTCTTTTCTCTAGCAGGGTATATTTCTGCAATTAAAACTTGATCAGCTGACCCAAATGCCACTGCTAGGTCTGTAAGTGTTGCTTCGGTTCGACTAAAAGTATGCGGTTCGAATACCGCCCAAATTCGATTTTCTGGATATTTTAATCGAGCTGCTTTCAGTGTTTCTTTTATGGCAGTTGGATGGTGAGCATAATCATCGTAAATCGTAACTCCATTTTTTTGGCCAATCAATTCAAAACGACGTTTTACACCAAAGTAACTCGATAGACCCTCCTGCACATTTTCTTGCGTAAAGCCCAAAGTTCGCAGCAGCGCAATAACACCAAGCGCATTATAAACATTAATCTCGCCGAATAAATTAATTTCGTAGCTTTCTTTCAAAGGCTCGGCCTCGCTAGAAGAGTTGGGGTGAGCTTTTTTCCACAACACATTAAAAGCAGTCCCTGCTTCGCTTGAAACAATATCAGTAGCAACAAAGTCTGCGCTGTTTTGCATGCCAAAGGAAACTTGCCCGATATTAGTTTCATGCATCAACTGTGCTAAGGAAATATTATCCGCATTATAAACTACTAGGCCATCATCAGGTAAGTTAGCGATTAATTGTCTAAACTCATCTTGCATTTCCTCCAAAGAGGAAAAAATGTCTGGGTGATCGAATTCTAAATTTGTTAATAGCAAGATATCCGCTTTGTATTGATGAAATTTTGGAGTTGGGTCATCGTGCAAAGATTTATACTCATCACCTTCAAAAACAAAATAGTGGCCATCGCCAACGTGAAAATTTGTTTCTTCGTGTTGAAGGATTGCACCAGTCATAAACGAGCTGTCATCAATATGCTTCAGGGTTAGGCCAAGCAACCCTGCAGTTGTAGATTTACCATGAGTACCTGCCACAACGACCCGTAGCTTATCTTGGGCGATCGCACCTAATAACTCACTCAGCGAGTACAAGGGAATATTTTGTTCGCTTAAATAAGCGACTTCTGGATTAGTAAGACCTTCCCCGGCAGAAGCTATATAAACATCGGCCGGGTCATTCTTAATATTTTCAACCGAATAGCCTGTTGAATACGAAATATCATTATTATCCAATACAGATTTAGCAGGATCATAAATGGCTGTACTATCACTACCCCTAACCTCATATCCAGACTGCGCAGCAATGCCTGCCGCTGCCGACATACCAACCCCACCGATCCCAATAAAATAAATAGATTTTACGTTTTCTAAATTTAACATAGATTATTTTTGAATTAGTAACGATCTAACTTTAGCATTAGTTTTTTCGAGCTCTCGTTCTTTATCCGCCAACATTTGCCACATCTTTGGAAGGTACGCCTTAGCGGTTTGGCGACCGGAGTCATAGTACATTTGAGTTTTACTAAAATCAGTGAAGTGTAAAAATAAATGTTTTTTCCAAAAACCCAAATGGGAAACCTCGGGCGAAATCAATAAGTCGCAGCCAAATGTTGGGTCAGTAAGTTTTTCCTGGGCTTCCATGGCTAATTCAATTGAGCGATTTAAAACAGTGTATATCCTAGGATTGTTTGCAGAATAACGGTTATCGAACTCTGGGTATTCAAGAAGCTTAGTCATTTTTTTCCAAAGCGCATTTACCGGTTTGGGCCATAGTATATTTTTAATTATGTCCACAACTTTTTTTAAACTTATTTGCCAAGGACTAAAAATATGTCGCGTCGCTCGCATATCTATACCAATAACAAAGTCTACACCTGCATCACGAGCAATATTACCCGGAACTACACTTACGATCCCTCCATCCACTAGTCTTTTATTCCCCCACTCCATTGGCTCAAAAACAAGCGGCAGTGTACAAGAAGCGCAAACAGCGTGAGCGATATCACCAATTTGCAACACCACCTCTTCACCAGTATTTAAGTCTGTTGTACCAAATCCTAATTTTGGATAAACATCTTCAAATTTTTTATTCAAAGTGTATACACGAAGTTCAGATTCAATTTTTTCCAGACTATAAATTCCGCCGCGTCCTTTACTTCGTTGAATAATCGAAAAGAGAAAATCTTTGTTAAAATCCATTACTACTTTTTTCAATTCAGGCATGGTCCCACTGGCAAAACTTGATGCAACAATAGCACCACCAGACAAAGCCGCAATATAATCAATTGGAAATTTATTCTCCGAAAGCACTTCTAAAAACCCAATGTAAAACATTGATCGTGATGATGCGCCACTAAAGGCCAGGCCTACGGTGGGTTTACGATTTTCAGGTGAAATCCGCATTTATACTAGCGATTTAATTACTTTAAGCACGCGATCTGTGGCATCCACGGGCATGATTTGTCTAATGTTTTTCTGTAGAGTTTGCTGTAGTTTAGCATCAAATAAAATTTTCCGCACAACTTTACCCAAGTGATCGGAACTGATATCTAATTGATCCATAACCACGGCCGCCTGATTTTCATACAAAAAATGGGCATTGGCCTCTTGGTGGCTACCTGGCATAGGCACGATAATGCTTACCTTACCCAAGTTAGCCAAATCCGTAATATGACCTATCCCAGCTCGGGCCACAACAACGTCAGCAATGGCGTAAGCTAAGTCGATTCGATCTATAAATTCATACTGATGATAGCGTTCATGAATTTCAGGATGATCGATTGGAGTCTTAACCTTTTTACCAATACCGGTTGAATGTATAACTTGTACGCTTTTGAGCAGCTCAGCAAGGTTGTGCATTACTACCTGATTCAGACCGCGTGCGCCGCTACCACCACCTACCACTAAGACCGTTGGCCACTCAGGATCTAATTTAAATAATTTAATCGCTTCTTCCCTCGCGGTTTTGGTTTGTAAGTACTCTCTGTCTAGCTCGCAAGGGCTACCAGTCCAAAAAATTTTATTATCTTTTTTATAATTTTTTTCTAACCCTGAACCCTG
>CAZYQT010000001.1:0-114566 GCA_964650255.1 uncultured Candidatus Saccharibacteria bacterium | reverse complement strand
GCCACCAGCGTTTAGCTGGTGGCTAGTTTACTTCCGGCTTTATTAAAACTTTAGAATAAATTTATCAAAACTTGTCCACTGTATTTAGTATTGACTGACTATCAATCTTTGTTACGATAAATATATCTTTACCATCGAACAACTTAGACAACTGCCATCATTCCTTATCGAAGAGTTTAAGGAAGCCTTTGCTACAAAGGAAGATATTGAGAGATTTGAAGGCAAAATGAATGTTATGCAGAATAATATCAATGGGTTTATGGCGGGTAGAAAGACAATCACAAACGCCTTTGGGCGTAACCAATAAACTATTTTTATAAATATGTTGACTTCAAGCGATATCAAAAAGTTAATAAGTGTAATGAAGGAATTTTTTTATACCAAGGAAGAGATTGATGAAAAATTTCTTAAATCAGATGAGAAATTTTCCCAATTGCAAACTACAGTGGATGGTATAGCAAGGGATAATAAGATATTTCATGAAGAAATGGCGGTGATGGGGTATCGCGTGAGTAGGCATGACAAATGGATACAGAAGGCAGCTCCGAAGGTAGGGATAAAGTATGATGTATAAAAAAGCTCGCACTAGTTAAAGTGCGAGCGTGAGCGGAAATGATTCTGCTCTGGGTTTTTGTCGATAATGCTTAGTGGATCTATTTTCTTACGACCGCGAACCATGTGTGTTCGAAATCCTCCGGGTTGTTGTACCCTGATAGATCAACTCGCCGTGAGCGTTGCATGTCAGTCGACAGGTTTGGAAACCTAATATGGCGACTGCCTTTACGTGCCCAGGAGGATCCTAAGCCGAATATGCGACGATCGTGTTGTGCCGCTGGTTGGGCTTCACCAAATTCCATGAGTTCGACGAGATCGACAGCGCGGAATCCCAGCTGGTCAATTTCTTTCAAAACCTCTTCGGCACAGTCGAACGGGCGATTGAAGTGAATTAACGATACACCCACAGAGTACGTATCCCGACCCGAAACTTTGAAATTTCTGTCGTTGATGTTCTCAGAGATGTAGCCGTAAAGGTAATGACCGCGACCACCGCGGTGCCCAACCTCTACCAGTTTCCGAAGGGGAATACTGCCAGGAACGGTGATGAACGTAGGGGTGGTTATCTGAATATCGGTACTAATCATTTTATCAAATCTCCTAAACTAAATTTTCGGTCTTTTTATGGCTATAAGCCAAGGTTTTATTTTGCAAAATTATATCATAAAATTTAGAATTTGTCAATTCTACAGAAAATCTTGAACTTTTCCTCATAAATATTTGACATAAGCTAAGAAATAGCTTAAAATACTCAAGAATAGCTAAATAAAAGTTTAGCTATATATTTTATCGCTTAAATAAGCGAAAATCTTTAACAAGACTCCTCAGAATTAATGGAAAAAGCTGCAACAAAAGAAGCCCATAAAGCGAAAATCCGGATTAAGATCCGCGCTTACGACCACAAGCTGATTGATCAAAGCTCAAAACAGATTGTGGAAACAGCAAAGCGCACTGGAGCTAGTATTTCCGGGCCGATTCCTTTGCCAACGGAAAAGAAGAAGTACACAGTACTTCGTTCCACTTTCGTTCACAAGGACAGTCGCGAGCAGTTCGAAATGCGCGTACACAAGCGCATGATCGACATCCTTGAGCCAACAGCCAAGACCATTGATTCATTGACCAACCTCAATTTGCCTGCTGGAGTTGATGTTGAGATCAAGATGAGCTAACAATTTATTATCACGCGTAAAAAAGTTCTAGACGTTTTCAGCCTAAACAGCTGACCGGACTAGAAAACTATTTGCCACCTATACAAGATTCCTTTTGGATATTTTTGTGTGCTGGGCAAATAGCCCAGTATTTTTGTTTATATATCAAAACTAATGAACTTCATTGTTGGTAAAAAACTAAATATGACTCAGTATTTCGCAGAAAACGGTGCAGTAATTCCTGTTACTGTTTTGAGCGTTCCTGAAATGGTTGTTACTCAAGTTAAATCTAACGACACAAAAGATCAGTACAACGCAGTCCAGATTGGCATTTCCAAAGCGATTGCTGGTAGCAAGAATACTAACAAAGCAAAGACTGGTCATAGCAAAAACCTTGGTGATTTTGGCAAGTTCGTAGAATTTCGTGTAGAAGATACGAAGGATTACGAAGTTGGCAAAAAACTAGATGCATCCACCTTTGAAATTGGTGAAATGGTAAATGTAATTGGTGTAATGAAAGGCCGCGGTTTTGCTGGGGCTATGAAGCGTCATGGTTTTGCTGGTTTTCCTGCATCTCACGGTCACGATAAACCTCGTTCTATGGGTTCCATTGGTTCTCGTTACCCACAGCACGTTAACAAGGGTCGTCGCATGCCTGGTCATATGGGTACTCAAAATGTAACTGTAAAGAATCTTCAGGTTGTTGATGTTGATATGGAAAAAGGTTTAATGATGATTAAAGGTGCAATCCCAGGTGCTAACGGCGGTATGATTAAAGTTACTTCCACTGGTAAAGTGAAGCCTTTATTTGTTGCAGTGGCTGAAGAATCTAAGAAGAAGAAATAGACTATGAAAGTATCTGTATACAACCAAAAAGCTGAAGTTACTGGTGAAATCGATTTGAACGATAAGATTTTTGCTGTAAAACCAACTTTGCACTTACTTGCAGAAGCTGTGCGTATTCAAGCTAGCAATGCCCGTAAAGGTTTGGCTAATACCAAAACTCGTGGCGAAGTAAGCGGTGGTGGTAAGAAGCCTTGGAAGCAAAAAGGTACTGGTCGCGCTCGCGTTGGTTCTACTCGTAGCCCAATCTGGCGTCATGGTGGAATTACTTTTGGTCCAACTTCTGACCGTAACTGGTCACTTAAGATCAACAAGAAAGCGAAGACTAAAGCATTGTTTATGTCGCTTTCCGATAAAGTTACAGATGGCAAGTTGATTATTGTAGAAGGATTGAACCTTGAAGCAGCAAAAACCAAGCAGTTTGTTGCAGTAATGAAAGCATTTGAAACCAAGCTAAATGGTTTGGGCAACAAGCAATTGTTGGTAACTCCGAAGAAAGATCATTCTTTGTCTCGTGCTGCTCGGAATATTCCGCATGTGACTGAAGCGCTTGCAACCAGCTTGAATGTTACAGATGTATTAAAAGCTGATACCATGGTTATCTTAAAAGATAGCTTGGCAGTGATTGAGAAAACTTATTTGAAAACTTCTGCCAAAGCCCCGGCTAAAGCAGCAGCTAAAGAAATTATCAAAGACTAATGGCCCTATTTTCTAAAAAAGAGAATACCGACGAAGCAGCTACAGTTGTTGCTGAAACTCCAGCTCAGACTACTGAGCCGATAGTTACAGAAAGCACTCCGGTTGCAGTTCAGCTAGATGCAAAAGCATCTCGCAATTTAGTCGTGCCTCGACTTTCAGAAAAAGCTGGTCATTTGAATAAACTAAACAAGTACGTATTTACCGTTTGGGGTAAGCAGAGCAATAAAGTTGAAGTGCGAAAAACCGTTGAAAGCATTTATGGTGTAAAAGTTGATCGCATCAACATGATTACCATGGCTGGCAAGAGCCGTCGTTTTGGCCGCCGCACTGGTACCACTAAAGCTTACAAAAAGGCAATTGTTACGCTTACTCCGAACAGCAAGAAAATTGATTTAGTAGAACCATCATAAACTTATGGCAGTAAAACTCTACAAACCAACGACTCCAGGACGACGTTTCGCTAGCGTAACGGATTTTTCCGTGCTCAGCAAAACTGTGAAAACTCCAAAAGGGTTAGTTATTGCAAAAGGCCGCAAAGCTGGTCGCAACAACACTGGAAAAATCACTGTTCGTCACCAGGGTGGCGGTGCGCGCAAGAAAATTCGCGTAGTCGACTTCTCTCGTGTAGATCGCAAAGATATTCCTGGAACAGTTAAAACAATTGAATATGATCCAACTCGCACAGCTTTCATTTCTTTAGTTTTTTATGCAGATGGCGTGAAGCGCTTCATTATTACTCCACAGAATTTAAAAGTTGGTGATACAGTTGTGTTTAGCGACAAGGCAGAAATCCATCCAGGTAACCGCTTGCCAATGGCGAACATTCCAATTGGTACCGATGTGCATGATGTAGAATTGATTCCTGGTCACGGTGGTAAAGTTGCTCGCAGCGCTGGTAGCTCTCTGTTACTTCAGAACGTTGAAGGTGGTTATGCTCTTTTGAAAATGCCATCTGGTGAAATTCGCCGCGTACGCGAAACCTGTACTGCTACTATTGGTACTATTTCTAACCCTGATTGGATGAATGTCCGTATTGGTAAAGCTGGTCGTAGTCGTCACATGGGTATTCGCCCAAGTGTTCGTGGTAAAGTAATGAACCCGGTTGATCACCCTCACGGTGGTGGTGAAGGTCAGAACTCTATTGGTATGAAATATCCTAAGACTCCTTGGGGTAAGCATGCTATGGGTGTTCGTACTCGCGATAAGAAGAAGCCAAGCGGTAAATTCATTGTTAAGCGCCGTGTTAATAAGCACGCCAAGTAATAAATTAATTATATGTCTAGAAGTTTAAAAAAAGGTCCATACGTAGATCAACGTTTGCAGAAGAAAGTTGAAGCTGGCAAACCGGGTGATAAAATCAAGACTTGGTCACGCGATAGCAGCATTGGCCCAGATATGGTTGGATTCACATTTGCTGTTCACAACGGCCGTCAACATATTGATGTATTCGTTACAGAAGGTATGGTTGGTCACAAGCTTGGTGAATTTTCTCCGACTCGCAAATTCATCCGTCACGGTGGTAAGATGGCGAAAGAACAAGCCGCGGCTGCATCCGCAGCGTCTAAGCCAGCAGCTCCAGCTGCTCCGGCCAAGAAAAAATAATTTAATTGATAGTTCTGCAGAAATGTCTGCGCGTAAACCAGAGGAGATGGTTTCCTTACAGACATTTCTGCAGAATATAACTAATCTAATCAAATGGCAGAAACTGCTGAAAAACAGAATAAGAAAGCTGATAAGCCTACAAAGCCGACAGCGAAAACTCCAGCAAAGCCAGCTGCAAAGACTGTAGCTCCGCTTGTTCGAGCACACGCCCGTAAGCTTCGTATTGCTCCACGCAAAATGCGTCTAGTAACCAACTTGGTTAAAGGCATGCGCGTAACTGATGCTGTAACCCAGCTTCAATTCGTGAACAAGAAGGGCGCTTTGATGCTTCAGAAGTTGCTTCAGTCAGCAGCTGCGAATGCAGAAAACAATTTTTCTTTGAATCGCGACAACATGTTCATCAAGTCTATTACTTGTGATATGGGTCCGGTACTGCAACGTTCATTCCCACGAGCTCGTGGTAGCGCGTTTATTATTCGCCGCAAAATGGCTCATGTAAATGTTGTGTTAGAAGAACGCGATGTAAAAGTAAAGAAAAAGAAGCCAGTAGTAGCAAAGGTAGCTAAGCCTCAACCTAAGACTAAGTTAGAAAAGATAGAAGAAGCAGATAAGGCAGTTAGTCCAGAAGCAATTGAAGCGCAGGCCGTAACCTCTACAATGCCAGAAGATGTAAAGGTGCAAGAAATTCACAACGAAAATACATCCGAAACAGTAAAAGAAGAAACTAGCCCTCAGAATTTAAATAAATAAAATGGGAAATAAGATCAATCCAACTTCATTACGTTTGAACATTACTGAGACTTGGAAGTCTAAGTGGTTTTCGAAAGCGAATTACGTGGAATTACTTCACGAGGATATTAAGATTCGCCAATACTTGGAAGAACACCTTCGCAAGGCTGGTTTGTCGCGTATTGATATTGAACGATTGAACGATGGTACCATTACTGTAATTATTCGTACTACTAAGCCTGGTTTGATCATCGGTAAAGGCGGCGCTGGTATTGAAGAATTGAAGAAAAAGATCAAGACTAAGCTAAAGATTAAGAAAGAGCTGAAGGTTAATATAGAAGAAATCCGCGATGTGAATATGCACGCTGCAGTTATTGCTGGTGGAATTGCTGAACAACTCGAAAAGCGCGTAGCGTTCCGTCGGTTGATGAAGCAGTCTTTGGAAGCAATTATGCAAGCTGGTGCTAAGGGAGTTAAAGTAGCTATTGGTGGCCGTTTGAACGGAGCTGAAATTGCTCGTACTGAACATCTTTCTGCTGGTAAGATTCCGCTTCACACTTTGCGCGCTGATATTGATTACGCTAAAGCTACTGCACACACTACTTATGGCACCTTGGGTGTAAAAGTATGGATTTACCGTGGCGATATTTTTGAAAAGAAAGCAGATAAGCAAATTACTAACTAATTATGTTAATCCCAAAGAAAGTTAAACACCGCAAGCATCACCGCGGTCACAACAAAGGCAAAGCCACTTCTGGCAACAGCATTGCATTCGGATCTTACGCGCTTAAAGCGTTGGAAGGCTCTTTTGTGACAGCTCGTCAGATTGAATCCGCTCGTCGTGCTATGACTCGCAGTATTAACCGTGGTGGTAAAATTTGGATTCGCATTTTCCCAGACAAGCCAGTTACTGATCACGGTAATGAATCTGTAATGGGTAGTGGTAAAGGTGCTGTGTCTCACTTTGTTGCGGTTGTTAAGACTGGCCGAATTTTGTACGAGATGGATGGTGTAACCGAAGCTCAGGCTCGCGAAGCAATGCGTCTCGCAGCTCACAAGTTACCAGTACGAACTAAATTTTTGATAAAGGAATAGTATGAAATACACAGAACTATCAGCTAAAACCGAGCATCAGATGCGCAAGGAACTAAGTGACTTACGTGAAAAAGCCCAAGATTTGGCTCGTAAGAAAAAGCTTGGTCAAGTAAAGAACGTGCACGAGCTAGCGAATGTCCGTAAGGATATCGCTCGCATCCTGACTTTCTTAAGAGCAAATTAATTCAATAACCATGTCAGAAAATACATTAGAAGCCAAGCAGGCTACAAAACAGCAAATGACCGGAGTGGTTATTTCGAATAAAATGGACAAGACTGTTGTGGTCAAAGTGGATGTGCGCAAGCGCCACCCAAAATATCACAAAAGTTACACTAAGTCTTACAAATACAAAGCGCACGATGAAAGCAACGAAGCTCAAATCGGCGACCGCGTAGTCATCGAGTCTATGAGACCGATGTCTAAAGACAAAGTGTTCCGCATTGTAAAGACAGTTACTCATAACTAATTTAGATTCTCCAGAAATGTTTGTGCGTAAACCAGAGAGATGGTTTCCTTACAAACATTTCTGGAGAAACAGAATATTTATCACTTATGTTACAAGTACGATCCTTAATTAAAATCGCAGACAACACTGGCGCTAAAATCGTCAACGTGTTTAGCGTGAACGGAAAAAACGCCCGCCGCTTTGCCGGTGTAGGTGATATTGTAGCTGGATCCGTACGTCAGGCAGCTCCAGGTGGCCAGGTTAAGAAGGGTGATAAAGTTTACGCTTTAATTGTTCGTACTAAGAAAGAAATTCGTCGTAAAGACGGTTCTTACATCCGCTTTGATGAAAATGCAGGAATTCTAGTAGACAAAGAAAAGGGTGAACCAAAGGGTACTCGTATTTTCGGACCAGTAGCTCGTGAAATTCGCGACAAAGGTTATAACAAAATCGTGTCTATGGCACCGGAAGTAATTTAATCTATCAATAACCATTATGACAATGTTCAAGATGAAAATTAAGAAAGGCGATACAGTTAAAATCCTGTCTGGCAAAGATAAGGGTAAGACTGGTAGCGTGCTCCGCGTTTTACCAACTGTTGGTAAAGTGGTTGTTGATAATGTAAACATGCACACTAAGTTTGAAAAAGGTAAAACTCGCCGCCAAACTGGCCAGAAAATTACTGCTCCAGGCCCACTGAATGTTTCCAAGGTTATGTTGATTGATAGTAACAGTGGCCGCCCAAGCCGCGTTGGTTACAAGATTTTAGAAAATGGCACTAAGCAACGAATTGCTAAGGCAAGCGGAAAGGCAATATAATGAACCGATTACTAGAACAATACAATAAGAAAATCGTGCCACAGCTGAAAGAAGAATTTGGTTACA
The DNA here is from genome assembly GCA_964650255.1 of uncultured Candidatus Saccharibacteria bacterium. GTDB lineage: Bacteria > Patescibacteriota > Doudnabacteria > UBA920 > UBA920 > UBA920. Next base: position 106,564 of record CAZYQT010000001.1, on the reverse strand, counting down.
AGAATTCTATGGAAGTACCGAAGATCCAAAAAATAGTTATCAACGTTGGTATCGGCCGATTTCTAAAAGACAACAAGTTCGTGGAATCCATTAAGCGCGACTTAACAGCTTTAGCTGGACAAGCGCCAGTGGAAACCAAGGCTCGTAAATCTATCGCTGGTTTCAAAATTCGTGAACAGCAAGTGGTTGGCCTGGCAGTAACCCTTCGCGGCAGCCGCATGTACGAATTCTTAGACAAACTGGTGGCAGTAGCCCTTCCTCGTGTAAAAGACTTTCGGGGAATTTCTCCAAAAGGATTCGATGGTCGCGGTAACTATCACTTAGGACTTAAAGAACACATTGTGTTTCCTGAAATTTCTAACGAAGCGCTTGAACACATTTTTGGACTCCAAGTATCGGTGGTAACGAATGCTGGGAAAGATGAACCAGCTCGAGCACTCTTAACCGCAATGAATTTCCCTTTTATCAAAGAAGCTGAAAAGGCTAGCAAATAATTAACTAACATGGCAAAAAAATCTCTAATCGCAAAAGCAAATAGAAGTTTGACCAAACCGAAGTTCTCCTCCCGGGTGATTCGACGTTGTTGGAAGTGCGGTCGTAAGGCTGGCTTCATGAGAGATTTTTCACTTTGTCGTATTTGCTTCCGAGAATTAGCCAGCCGTGGCGAAATCCCAGGAATTGTAAAGGCTTCATGGTAAATCCAGAATAACTATACCTATATGTACACAGATCCAATTTCAGACATGTTAACCCGTATCCGCAATGCCCTTGCTGCACACAAGGCTGAGTTAGTAATGCCTTACTCTAAGTTCAAGCATAACTTGGCTAACCTCTTATTGGCAGAAGGATTTATTAGTGGAGTTAATGAATTGCCAGGCCGAGTGAAGACTTTGCAGTTGAATTTAAAATATGATGGTAACGGTAGCCCGGTAATTACTGGTATTAAGCGCGTGTCCACTCCAGGGCAACGCATCTATTTGCCGGTAACTGAAATTCCTCGTACTAATGGTGGTTTTGGCGTGACAGTAGTGTCGACCTCACGCGGTCTTTTAACTGATAAGCAGGCCCGCAAAGACCGGGTTGGCGGAGAAGTAGTTTGCCAAATTTGGTAATCATAAATATATGAGTAGAATTGGAAAAAAACCAGTAATCTTGCCTCAAGGTGTAACCGTAGAAAATGCTAACGGTGTGTTGACTGTGAAAGGACCAAAAGGAACTTTAACTCAGGAAGTGCATCCAAAAGTAGAAGTGAAAATTGAAGGCAGCGAAGTTATTGTTGATGTTGCCAAGAAAGAAGATAAGCGTGAAAAAGCTCTTTGGGGTTTGTTCCGCTCACTCTTGCAAAACATGGTTGATGGTGTAACCACTGGTTACACTAAGCAGCTTGATATTGTTGGTGTTGGTTTTAAGGCAGAAGTTCGCGGTCAAGAATTAGTTATGAGCTTGGGTTTTTCTCACCCAATTTCATTTACCATCCCTCAGGGTGTTGAAGCAAAAGTTGAAAAAGACCCAGCCAAAGTTGGTATCTTACAGTATCAAACTACTGTGACTTTAACCGGAATTGATAAGCAATTAGTTGGTCAGACTGCAGCTAATATTCGAGAACTCAAGAAACCAGAACCATACAAAGGTAAAGGCATTAAGTACAGCGATGAAACCATTATGCGTAAAGCAGGTAAAGTCGTGAAAGCAGTAGGTAAATAACGATTATGACTAACAGAGAACAACATAAAAGATTAAAGCGACAATTGCGTCACGCTCGCGTACGTAAGAGCACTGTTCCAAAAAGCGATCGTCCTCGGTTGGCTGTATTTCGTAGTGCCGCACATATCTATGCCCAAATTATTGATGACAAAGCTGGCAAGACTTTAGTAGCGAGCTCAAGTACTGAGTTAAAAACCAAGTCTGCTAAAACTGATACTTCTGTTGCTGTTGGAACCGCTATTGCTGAAAAAGCTAAAGCAAAAGGAATTACTAAAGTTGTGTTTGATCGTGGTGGTTATCGTTATCATGGTCGAGTGAAAGCTTTGGCTGAAGCCGCTCGCGCTGGAGGTTTAGAATTTTAATTCTAGAAATTTAATTTTATGATGGAAAAGAGACAACGAAAACCAAATAATCGTGGGGGAGACCGACCTGTTCGTGAATTCGATCAGAAAGTGGTAGAAGTTAAGCGAGTTACTCGTGTGACCGGTGGTGGTAAGCGTATGCGCTTCCGCGCCCTTGTTGTTATTGGTGATCACAAAGGTAAAATTGGGATTGGTTTGCGCAAAGGTAATGACGTTGCAGAAAGCGTAAACAAGGCAGTAAACCAGGCTAAGAAAAACATGATCACTTTACCATTGGTTAACGATACTATACCGCACGAAATCAAGCTTAAGTACAAATCTTCTCAGATTATTATGTTACCAGCTCGTCCAGGTACTGGTGTAATTGCTGGTGGCGCTGTTCGTAGCGTACTCGACATGGCTGGTGTAAAGAATGTGATTTCCAAAATGCTTGGATCTAATAACAAAGTTAACAACGTCCGCGCTGCCTTTGAAGCATTTAAATCTATGCGCAGCAAAGAGACAATTTTAAACGCCCGCAAGTAAGCCTAGATAAAACTTTTATAAATTTATGATAAAGCTTCATCAATTAAAGAAACATCCGAAATCCACAAAACGCCGCAAAGTAGTTGGTCGCGGACTTGGTAGTGGGCACGGAACATATGCTACTCGTGGTAACAAGGGTCAGACCAAGCGTACTGGTCACAGCAAAATGCCAGCTCGTTTTGAAGGTGGTCGCCAGCCGTTGATTCGTCAATTGCCAAAGCGCCGTGGTTTTAACAGTTTGCAAGACAAAGCCACTGTAATTAAATTAGATGCGCTTTCCGTATTTAAAGATGGCGACGAAGTAACAATTGCTTCTTTGCGTGGTCAAGGTTTGGTGCCAACTGGTTCTAGCCGCGTTAAAATCTTACAAGGAAAATTAGCTCGAAAACTGACTTTCAAGGTTCCGGTATCGGAAACTGCGAAAGCTACTATAGAAAAAGCTGGCGGCAGCATCCAGTAGTGTTAATTAAGCCGTTAGTGTAAAATAAACATTATGAATACTCTTTCTCTTATTTGGAAAACAAAAGATCTGCGCTGGAAAATTATCGCAGTGATTTTGCTATTGTTAGCAACTCGGGTTTTGGTACACATCCCAATCCCTGGTATTAATGTCGGTGGATTAAGAGATTACTTCCAAGGCAATCAATTTTTGAATTTGTTGGATATTTTCTCGGGTGGTGGTTTAACTAACTTCTCGATTGCTATGCTCGGGGTTGGACCATACATTACTGCTTCAATTATTATGCAGCTTTTGACCATGATTGTGCCATCTTTGAAGGAACTGCAGAAAGAAAGCGGTGAAGCTGGTCGGACTAAGATTAACCAATACACTCGGTTCATGACCATTCCACTAGCAGTGCTATCCGGGTTTGGGACAATTCGATTAATTCAGAGTCAAAGTAGTGTCGGTGTATTGAGCGACTTTAGTGGGTTTCAGTGGTTTTTGACTTTACTGGCTGTTACAGCTGGAACGATGTTAGTTATGTGGATTGGAGAAATTATCTCTGAATATGGAATTGGGAATGGTTTATCATTGATTATTTTTGCAGGTATTGTGGCGCGTTTGCCAGCCAGCTTGAGTTCTTTAATCCAGTTGTATCAACCAAGCATGCTACCAATGATTATTGCTTTTATAGCTGCTATTATCCTAGTAATTGCCGGTGTAATTCTGGTTACGGAGGCGCAGCGCAATATTCCAGTGTCCTATGCTAAACGCATGCGCGGGGAAAGACAGGTTGGGGGAGTGGAATCACACTTACCAATGCGTCTAAACCAAGCTGGGGTTATTCCAATTATTTTCGCCTTGTCTTTAATGTTATTCCCAGCGATTATTGCTCAGTTCTTTGTGAATGCTAAAACCGAAGCCATTGCTGATTTCGCAACCAAAGCAATTAGCTTTACAAACACTCAGGGGCTCTGGTATGGAGTAATTTACTTCTTGCTTGTTGTGGCATTCACATACTTCTATACTAATGTTGTTACTAATCCCGATGATATTGCCGAGAATATGCAACGTAGCGGTGGGTTTATTCCAGGACTTCGGCCAGGACAACAAACTGCAGGCTATTTGTATAAAGTTTTAAATCGAATTACTTTACCAGGATCTTTGTTCTTGGGTGCGATTGCTGTGTTGCCATTCTTGGTTCAACACTGGACTGGCACGCAGTCCCTAACTTTGGGTGGTACTGGTTTGCTGATTGTGGTGTCCGTGGTTATTGAGACTATTAAACAAGTCGAAGCCCAGCTGACCATGCATGACTATCGGGGTTACTAGATAAAAAATATAAACCGCTTCGGCGGTTTTTTATTTTGCCCAATAATATGGTATAATAATTGGGTAATTTAGAGATTAATTGAAACAAAAACAACACAAATGGCATTAGATTCAGACCCAAAAAAGGGCAATTTTCCTTCTCTAGAATCGGAAGAAGTTTTGCATCAGACTGCTGAGCATGCAGCTGAGTTGAGCAGAACACCGGATCATCAAGCTATCCCTAATCAAAATGCAGAAGAGCCGCAAGGTGATGCAGTCGAAGACTTGGGTAGTCCTGCGAGTGAGCCTGTTGTGCCAGAAGCTGTTCAGAATTCACCGCAAGAAACTGTGCCATCGCCAGATGAGACATTGGCAACAAAAAACGCGTTGTATGAAAAAAACTTTCTGACCTTAGTTAATGGCCCTACGGAAGCAGCTACCGACCAAGATGCTGCTTTGGATTTAGCAAGCACACATTAAAACAAAATTGTTTTGGAACTTAATACTGTAGTTATAGTTATTGCTCTTCTAGCCGTTCTGGTAACGGTCTTTTTGGCAGTTGCCGCGTACTATATTCATCGTCACTGGTATTACGCCAAAGTGATAATGCCGCGCACCAAAAATTGGGTGTTCTTGGAAATTCAAATGCCAAAAGATAATGCTGATGAAAGCAATCAGCAGTTAACCAACAACGAAGAAGGCAAGAAGAATTTAATTTCCGTTGTTGAGCAGTTGTTTACATCGCTTTCAGAGATCAGTCATAGCAATTGGTTTTTCCAACCAAAAGATTACATTAGTTTCGAAATTGCTTGTACAGACAAAAAAATATCTTTTTATATTAACTGCCCGCAGTACCTACAAGAACTAATTGAAAAACAACTACAAGCTCAATATCCAGATGCATTTATAGAAGTTATTCGTGGATATAATCCGTTTCAGAAAGGTGGCCAAATTGCTGCTGCGGAATTGCAATTGAATCGGTCATATGTTTTCCCGATCCGCACATATAAATTGATGGAAACTGATCCATTAAACTCTTTGACTAATGCTATGTCAAAGTTAGGGGAAGGTGATGGCGCTGCAATCCAATTTATTCTATCTCCAGCAGGCCACCACTGGCAGCATAAGCCGCGCCATATGGCGTTAGAAATTCAGCAAGGTAAAAATCCGAATACGGTTGTAAAAGGATCTGGTTCGAAAGTTGCCGGTGAAATTTTTGGTTTAATTAAAGACAGTACATTTGGGAAAAAGGACCCTACTGCAGGACATCATGAAGATTTGAGCGGTTTGTCTAGCCCGATTAATCTAACACCAATGCAGCAGGAAATGGTGAAGCGTTTTGAGGAAAAGGCTAGTCGCCCAGGGTTTAAAACTAATATTCGGGTTGTTTGCTCATCGATGAATCCAGGTGCTGCCGCAGTGAATTTAAATAACATTGTTTCGTCCTTTTTGCAGTACAATATGCCGCCGTTTAATGGCTTTAAAATAAAAGGTCGCAAGCAAGCGGCGATTGTGAAAGATTTTATCTTTCGTATATACAGGCATTATGGCGGCAAAGCCATATTGAATACTGAAGAGTTGGCTAGTTTGTGGCATTTGCCAACGCCATTTTTGGAAACGCCGAATATTAAGTGGCTACAGTCCAAGAAAGCGCCGCCGCCAATTAATTTGTCTGATGATGGCGTCCTGCTCGGGCGCAATATTTACCGGGGGATTGAGACTCCTATTCGGGCGGCGCGCGATGACCGTCGTCGTCACATGTACATTCTTGGGCGAACTGGTGTAGGTAAAACCGAGCTCATGAAGTACATGTCTGTGCAGGACATTAAAAATGGTGAAGGTTTGTGCGTGATCGATCCGCACGGCGACTTTATTGAGGACATTTTGCCCCACATTCCAAAAGAGCGCGCAGAAGATGTAATTCTTTTTGAACCGTTCGATGTTGAACGCCCAATGGGCTTGAACATGCTCGAGAGTTTGAAAGAAGGGGAGAAGGATTTTGCGGTACAGGAAATGATTTCAATTTTCTACAAACTCGTTACCGACCCAGCTATGCTTGGGCCAATGTTTGAGCACAACATGCGTAATGCCATGTTAACTTTAATGGCCGACTCCGAGCACCCTGGTACGCTAGTAGAAATTCCTCGTATTTTTACTGATACTGAATTCCAGAAGTATAAAGTTGGCAAGTTGAGCGATCCAGTAGTGCGCGCCTTTTGGGAAAAAGAAATGGCTAAGACCAGTGACTTTCACAAGTCGGAAATGCTTGGTTACTTGGTGTCTAAAGTTGGCCGGTTCGTTGAGAATAGCATGATGCGCAATATTGTTGGCCAGCCAAAGAGCGCCTTTAATTTCCGAGACGTTATGGATAACGGCAAAATCTTGCTTGTGAATTTAGCGAAAGGTAAAACTGGTGAAATGAATGCAAAATTGCTTGGTTTAATTTTGGTGTCAAAGATTCAAATGGCCGCAATGTCGCGCGCAGATACTCCAGAAGACCAGCGTAAAGACTTCTATTTGTATGTTGATGAATTCCAAAACTTTATTACAGACGCGTTTTCATCAATTTTGTCTGAAGCTAGAAAGTACAAATTAAATTTAATTATTGGGCATCAGTTTTTAGCGCAGCTTGAGCAAGGTGCGGGCGCTCATGGAGCAGGTAGCAGTGATTTACGAGATGCTGTGTTTGGTAATGCTGGTAGTATGGTGACGTTCCGTATTGGTGTGGAAGATGCCGAAGTTATGGCTAAGGAATTTGCGCCCGTGTTTAACTCATTTGATTTACTGAATGTTGACCGCTTCAACGCGTTTGTGAAGTTAATGATTAACGGAACAGCGAGTAAGCCTTTCAATATGGCTACTTATCCGCTTGATAAGCCAACAGCTGAACAATTGGCTACTGCACAAGCAATCCGTCAGTTGTCGCGCTTAAAGTTTGGGCGTCCGCGGGCTGAGGTAGAAGAAGAAATTTTGGAGGCTAGTCAGGTGGCCGACATGATGGCCGCAGGACCAGCGGCTATAGAGAAGACTATTTAGGGAGCGTTAGCAGCGCCTGGTTTTTGTGATATAATGGGCTTAATTAAGTAAATATCTAAGTATATGGGTTATGTAGGTGAAAAATGGCGAGCATATAAAGCTAAATCTGATAGGAAAAAAGGGTATAGACAATATGCCAAAGACTCAGCTAAGGCTGAGACTAAGCAAGATGTGGTTGAGGATCCGGACATTGATCAGATTGAGCCGGAGAAGCCGCCTTTTGATATTAAAAAAGCAAATAATAAAGATTTCGTTAAATTTGTGCATGAGGTCTACGGTGATGCTCAGGAGTTTAATCCTAGTGATGATTTAGAGGGTTTGGAATCCAGATACGAAGCATTTGAAAATCGCAACACTGTTGTGAAAGAAATGCAGACTTTGTACTCAGAACAGTTAAAAGGAATTTTGGATCCTAAGGAAGTAGCAGCAGCCGTTCAGAAACATATTGATAAAGAGATTAAAGATGACCCTGAGGCAATGGCTGAATATGTAAAGGATTTGAAAGATATCCGTGAGTCTGAAAGAAAACTTAAATTGCACTCTGACAATGTTTCCAAGCTTCTTAAACGCGGTGGTAGCGATTTGAAAGAAAAAGCTGCTGCAATGGACAAGTATGAGTCTAATACTTCTTGGGCCAAGCCTTGGAAGTGGTGGTCTAAAGAAACGCAGCAGATCAAAAAAGACTTGCAGGATAAATATAAAGTGGATTTAGCAAAATTTGATGAAGAGTGCGCAAAGACTATGGAGCTTATGTCAAAAGTTGGTTTTCAGGAGCAAGAGTATAAGAATGTGGTGGATAAATATGAGGATGTGCGTGTAAAATTGTTTCGAGAAATGAATTTAGCTGAGGACTTAACAAAACAGGCTCAAAAAAAGTTGATTGGCAATGCTCGTGCTATTTTGAAAAAGCCAGGACCGAAAACTTTGAAGGATTTAGAATCTTTGTATGAGCACTTTGAAAGAGGTGAAGGCGATGGCGAGCATGGTATCGAGAGAGTGGCGGTTAGTCATCCTGATGGAGCCGATATGTTTATAGATAAAATGGAAAGTTTGGATAACGCAATCGATAAGCGTATGGCAGCAGATATAAAAGAAATCATCAAGAAAACTGACTTTGCAAAAGTTTCTGAAAAACTGAAGCCATTGTTCGAGCGCACAAAACTTGGAAGTAAGACTGGGGCAGAAGCCAAGGAAAGGATTCGTGAGATGGTTAGTGACTCATTGGAAAAATTAAAAGGTGACCCAATGAAGAGTTTTATGCTTCGAATTTTGTTAGAGCAATATAAAGAATAAAAACAATCATGGACACTAAAGATAATTTTGAAAGCTTGATTGCTCAAGGTGATTGGGAGAGAGCAAAGTCATTGCTTCAGGATGTTATATCCCAAGATCTAGATGAGGAGACTAAAGGTGCGATATATTTGGCTCTTGGTTCTGCTTACGTGAAATCAACCACAGCGTTGAATAATCAACATGCAGCTGCCCTTCAAGAAATGGCTGCCATGCTTGAGGATTTAGATAAGAAAAAGGGTTCGATTGATGATGCTGGCGAGCTAGCAAAGACGAGATCGGCTTTGAAGTAAAGCCGGGAATCTAACAAAAGATCGGTATTTGAAAAATACCGGTCTTTTTTTTGGTGGGCAATTTTTAAATCCTCATAAATAAGCCACTTTTTGTATTAGAGACAGCAATAGTATTTAAATATTGACATATTTGTTAAAAAGTGCTATAATATGGTTTAATTAAATAAAAGCAATTATCTTTCTGGAACAGGGTTTTATCAATATAATTCTGCTCTGGGAAGGTAACTTCCCCAAAGTCTAAATGGCTTTGAAGCACATTAAAAACTGAATACGGATAAGGAGTAACATATATGTCAAAGGAATGGTTGAAATTACGTGATTTGCGTAAACGGATAAGCACATCTTTTTCGAGAATCTTCCCGAAAAGGACTTCGAAACCACCATCCGGATCGGTCAGCTATTCCTCTAGCGAGGTGGTTGAGCCTGATCCGGAACAGTTAGATGAACTTCAAGAAGAATTGAAGCGCGGCAAAGGTATCGCTGAAATTATTGAAGTCCTTAAGGACATTTTTCGCGAAAAGGGAAAGGCTGAGATAAGACTTACGAATGCTCAATCTGAGCGGGAGTATGCTGATGCCCAACGCGCCCTAATTCATGCAAAAGCGATGCTGATTCCGATTGAAAGAGAGGAAGCTCGGCGAGATAAGGCAGCAGCTGCAAAACTAAAGCTGTTGAATAAAGCCGCTAGAGCAAGTCGCCGCCGCAAGGCTCGAATTGCTCGTTACAAGGCGTTTATAGTCCTGCGTTCTGATATTGCAGGATTCTTTGGTCGTCAATTTCGTTCCGTTGGAAAGGGAATTAAAAAACCGTTTCAATGGGTGTATGGTAAATATCAACGCCGAAGTGAAAAAATTCGTAAGGCAAAACTCGCGGGCACCTACAAATCTTTGTGGGCGCGCGTAAGTGTAGCGACGAATGATTACTTCCAGGCTCATCGCAAAGAATTAGGCTGGCTCGTGTCGATAGTAGCTATTGGTTCTGCATTTTATGTGGCACCGTGGCAAGAAATCGGTGCCGAGGCGTCGCAAGCTTTGGGAATCGCATGGGGCTGGATCGTTTCTGCTTTTGAATTTCTCTACCAATTTTTCTTGGCCAACCGAACGGTTATTCTTTTAATCCTCGCAGCGGCAGTCATGGCCTTTGGGCTGTGGAAGTTGCGCCAGCATTGGAAGAAGATGGACCCTGCTAAGAAAGATGCGGTCAAAAATAAGTTCCGTGGTGTTGGGAGAAAGCTCAAAAAAGCGTTCTCCTATTTGAGGGAAAAAATCTCAAACCTTGGTTATTATTTCTGGAAGAAAATCAAGTCCGCAGCTTCTGCTCTTACGGCTAAAGCCAAGACTAAGATCTCTTCTTGGTGGAGCACTATTCCAAGCAAGGCAAGATTCGCTAAAGCCGCAGTCGGGTTTACGCTCGCACTGCTACTGCTCGTTGTTGGGGAGATCAATCTTTCCAACCGCGAATACGGTCAAGCGCTACTATTCATCGGGTTAATCCCAATTTGTTTTAATTGGAGATTCAACCTCGTGTTAGGTCTCCAGTTTGGTATAACCGTCATCTTCGTGGCCCTTGGCTTAACCATTGGTCTCTAAGATAGGCAAGGAGAATAACATGACTGATAAAAAAGGTGATGAAAAGAAAAAAGAAGGAACCGACCGCCGCGCCCCTTACTACATAGTAAGGCCGGGTGCTGGTGATGGGTTGACTTTGGCGACAACCAAGCCCAATGGTTTGGTTGACGTAACGCTTAAAGCAGGTACGGTAAATCCGTATGATAAATCTACTTACATTGTGGTTGGGGTTGTGAATGGCAAAGTCTTGGACGGAACCATTAGAATCGATAAGAACACTACACAGGTGGAGTTTCCAGGAATAAAACCAGACGCGTACAAAAAAATTGTGGCTGGCATCGCTCCTGTGAACGATCCGCATCCGGACAATGCAATGACAGTTAGTATCGACTGCAATAAGGATCTGCCGAAGCCGGCAACCCGAATTGTAGTTGATCCAGGGCTGCCGGGTCCAGACGGTTATCACAAAGTTTCTATCAAGCTGTTTGACCAAGATGGTCATCCAGCTCAGGGGAATGTGTTGATTTCCGCAACTCAGATGTTCAAGATTGATGGCAAAGACTGCGATAGCAACGGAACCAAGCAAGTCGCTGTTACAGACAAGAACGGAATCACAGTGCGAATTAAAGTTAAGTCTTACGATGAAGCTTTTTCGTTTAAAGATCAGCGGTCTAAGCAGACCGTTGAGGAGATCTTGCTCAAAGGATAGAATCGGGAGAATTATATGTTGAAAAAAATTGCACAACTAATTGGGCTCGACATCGCAATTATGGGCGGGGTCGGAGCTGTGAAAGGTATCCTAAGGCCTGTGTTTGAGCATCTAACTCAGTCCACAGGCATTACAGTCGTTGAGAAAACGATGGACCGCATTATCGACCACATGGTCAAGGAATCGGAATACGATGAAACGATCATTGACAAGGCGTTGGAAATGGCCAAACCCGCGGTAGTAATAGCGTGGGAAAAAAAGCTTGCAACGTTCACCAATGCTGACCAGCGTGAGCTGTATCGAAGGCTAAAATGTCGGGAAACCCCCGAAGCTACATTGAAAGCAATCGAGCACGATGCCGGTATGACACCTGGCCCATGGAAAGCATACCAAAAAACCGTTATCGAAGATTACATGGTTGCGAAGAGTCTTCTTGACCATTTGCAGTCTGGTGCCGGTACGGTTGTGGGTTCGCTAAAAGCAAAGAACGCTGAGATTGGTAGTATTATCGACAATGCTTCTTATGCTGGTGAGTCATGGTTAAAGGTTTGGAAAAAGAAACACGGAAAATCGTAGGAGAAAAAGAATGGAAAGTTTAGTAATATTATTGTTTGTTCTGTTGCATGCTGGGAGCATCGCCCGATTTGTCCGAGTTTATGGATCGATCGGCTGGGCTCTCGGCACTCATTATGGCGCACGCGTACTCGCTGTGTATTTAGGTTCTATGGTTGTGCTTTCAGTGTCGGCCTTTGTCGTCATTGGTTCTCATCAAACGAGGGCTTTGGCTGTCATCTGCTTTTTGGCTGGGATATCTCTTTGGATTCTCCAGTCATGCTTGCAGGGCGCACTGAGGGCAGCTGGAGCTGTGTCTGGTCTGTTAGGATCAGACTGGCGTGCTAAGCAGCCGAGCCTGAGTAGCGTACTGGTTATTATTCCGATGTATGTCGGAGTCACGGCGCTGGCTTTCCCAATGTTCTTATACTCAGTTTATGCACCATTCTTTTTGGGGTTACTGATGACTGGTGTCACAATTGTGATTGCCTGGCCATCGGATAACGTTAAAAGCACTAAGGTGCTGGCTGGTTTAACTACTGCCACTTTTGCGGTCTGGATTCTTTGTGGGTTATTTCCTGCTCATATTCGAGCTAGTGTGATCGCCCGCAATAATGAACAGAACGCCAAGGGGCGCGAGAACATTATTAATGCTCTCAAGACGCAGCGTGATCAGCATATCAAAACTGAAAACGCGATCGTTTGGAGAGTTACAAATGAAGAAGCGGCCGCAGATGAGATCGGAACTGTCAGTGGGTGCCCGGGGATTGATAAAGGTGGCATTAAAGCTGTCGCCAAGACAACGGGCAACAAAGACGGAGCAGAGGTTATCACCTCTCTTCCCAAGGACACTGTCTTCCGCATTGCTGATATCGAAGCGTCGACTATCAATTGCGGGGAGCCACTTATCCGTATTTACTTGCCGGACGGTAAAAGCTGGGTTCAGCCTTACGGTTTCGGTAATATGTACGTAGCAATATCTGATACCGATTTGGCATCGGGTAGTGCTCAATCAAACGATAGGCGTGGCGGTGGTGATAACAACACAACCGAAGCGCCATTCACTGTTGGGCAGACCTACACGGTCACAGTCCCAGCAAATGTTAAATGGTTTAACACCGGCTTATCTTTTCCGGGTAAGCGGGTTCGTATTCATTGCGGATCGGATCAGTGGACCAATGGCGGCAAAAACCCGATCTATGCGGGTTGCGCTGGCAGCGGATCATGGTCGGGACTGCTTGTACCATCAGCCCCTTTTAGGGCCTTGGTTGCAAAAACGTCTGAACAACCAGGCTTCCACGTAGGCAATGATTGGACAGGCACAATAAACGGAGGATTGGAATTATCAATAAATGATACAGACAGCTTCTCTGATAACAAAGGCTCGCAAGCCGTTGTAGTCGAGGTCGAAAGCTGAGGTGTCGTATTTCAAAAGGGTAAGAGTGATTAACATCACACTTACCCTTTTTGTTTTTGTCTACGCTGTATTACAATTATGCCATGTACCGTTATTCTATTATTGGATTAGTTGCTATTGGCTTGGCGGCCATTTGGGCTCCTTTTGTCTTATCTAAGGTGGTCTATGAGCCTCATGGATATGTTTTGATGAATTTAACCTTACATAACTGGGCGGATTATGGTTCCTATGCGGCTTGGATTGAGCAGGCTAGGGTAGGGCACCTTTTGTTTTCCCAGCTCAATTCGACTGAATTACCAAATCCAAATTTGTTTTTTCATCCTTTATTTTTCATTTTTGGTTTAATAGCTAGGGCTATATCAGTTAATAGCTATGTTGCGATCTTGCTACTGAGAACACTTGGTTTGTTTCTGTTATTGTATGGTCTGTCTCATTTTTTGAAAACACTCGGGCTTCATCATAAAGACAAACTTTGGAGTTTATGGTTTTTATTTTTAGGATCTGGGTTAGGTTGGTTTTTTGGAATTTATTCCCTGGATTTAACTCAGAGTGAAAGTTCGATTTTCTTTTCTATTTTTGCTTCTGTGCTGAATCCAATTAGCCTAGCCTTTATTTTGTTGATATTCAGTTTATACTTGAGGCCTCGAAAAAGGTATTCGTGGTTATATCTATCAAGTTTAATAGTTCTTCTCGGCTTGATCCACCCTTACGATTTAGTTTCAGTTTTGCTCATCACCGGAATGTACGCCGCTTATGTTTATTGGCTAGATCGCAATCTATATGTATTTTATGATTGGTTAAAGGTGATTATTTGTGTAACTCCTGTCATACTTTACCAAGCGATATTATTCATGCATAGCGCCCCATTAAGTATTTGGGCTTTTTTTCAAACCAATGTCGAGTCGCCCAATGTAATGAATTGGGTGTTGGTATATGCATTCTTTTTTATATTTATATTATTTTGGCTACTTACGTCGGACAAAAAAAATACTAATGAGAAAATCTTTTTAGTAATTTGGTTGGTTGGTAGTTCATTATTGATGTTTAATCCTATAACTTCGAGATTCCAGCAGAAGCTAAGCTTGGGAATGTTCGTGCCAATGGGTTTGTTGGCGTTCTTCGGTATAAAAAATTGGCTTACTAATATTAGCGAAAATAGCGGCAAATTAGCCAGGCTCGCGGGGGTTTTATTGATGGCCATTTTCTTAGCCACAAACATTTCTTTAGTAATTAATACATATCGCCAGATTTCGTTTAACAAAGATTTATGGTTTCTTAAAAAAACCGAGCTGGATGGCATTAATCAATTAAAATTTGGGTCCAGCAGTTGCAACTCTATAATTTTGGCGTCGTATAAAACTGGTAATAGAATACCAGGCCTAACTGGATGCTCGGTTTATTTGGGGCATTATGATCAGACTGTTAATTTTCAATTGAAGTATGGAGCGGTGCCGTTGTTATTAGCAAGTCATCCTAATGGAATTGATCCATTAAAGTTTTTTGTTGAGCGTGAAAATATCAATTACATTTTAGTGGATGAAGAAATTCGCTCCCACGGCGGTTTGGACACAACAGGCAGGCCTTATTTAAAATTAGTTTATCAAAATCCAGATGTGGAAATTTATCAAGTTCAATAACAATTCTTTCATTAGTCTGGTTTTGGGCCTTGCTGTCATGGGTTTCCTCCAAATCTCAAACAGGGGATTGCTAGCAGATCCGGATGGTTTTTATCATGCTAAAGTTTCTCAGTTAATTGAGCATGGTCAACTGACCAGCTCGTTTCCGTATTTAACTTACACTACCTGGAAAGATGGGTTTGCTGATCAACACTTTCTGTATCATGTTTTGCTAATCCCATTTAACAATACTGATTCGTTGTATTTGTCAGTAGTTTTATTTGCAATGATATTTATAGCAGCGTTTTATTTGCTACTTAGCCAGCTTAAAGTTCCTGGAAAGCCATGGTGGATTGCATTGCTATTGTTGGGCTCAACAGATTTTCTGTTTCGAATTAATCTTGTTAAAGCCAATACTTTGTCCTTGGCTTTGCTCAGCGTAATTATGGCCTTGGTCGTTGTCTGGCAGCGGACCAAAAATAATTGGGCTGCCGTAGGGATTGTCGCAGCAAGTTTTTTATTTGTGTGGACTTATGGCGGGTTCGTGTTTGTTCCGCTAATTCTAGGCGCCTACTTTGCCGCCATATTTATTTTAGAGCGCAAGTTTGCTTTCATTCCATTAATTGCCAGCGCGGCAGGAATAGTTCTTGGGTTAGTGCTCCACCCGCATCACGCCAATTTGTTGTTGTCTTTGTATAATCAAATTTTTCTTACTGGCCTTGGAGCAGGGAGCCAGGTGCCAGCTGGAAATGAGTGGTTGCCATATAGCTTGAGTTGGTTTTTAAAGTCTGATGTTCCAATTTTGTTAGCCTGGATTTTGAGTTTAATTGTTGCTGGGCATGAGTTTTATCACAAAAAAATTAAATGGGAAAGTTTGTGGATTAATGCTGCAACTATAATTTTATTTGTTCTGTGCATGCGCCACCGCAGGTTCATTGAATATTTTGTGCCATTTGCAGTGCTCTCTGCGGCCATAACTTTGTCTCCATATTTAGCTCAACTGAAGTGGCAAGAAATAAAAAAAACCTGCCAGGAGCATTGGCAGGCTGGGCTGGCATTGGTAGTGGTTGCTTGTGCTATTGTTTTGACCTGTTGGTACAACTTCCACAACGTAAATTCCTATTTAGCTGATGGTGAGTCAGCTCATCGGTTTGAAATTGTTGCTAAGAAAATGGCTGAGCAAAGCCAACCAGGGGATATTGTTATTAACACGCAGTGGGATCAATTTCCGCAGTTATTTTACTGGGACAGTCAG
Organism: uncultured Candidatus Saccharibacteria bacterium; assembly: GCA_964650255.1. GTDB lineage: Bacteria > Patescibacteriota > Doudnabacteria > UBA920 > UBA920 > UBA920. Next base: position 90,484 of record CAZYQT010000001.1, on the reverse strand, counting down.
AATTATTATCCGGTTGGTATGGACCCGACTTTCATGTTTATTTACGACCCAGATTTGTATTGGAAATGGCGCGATGTGGCTGACGATGAAAAGCAAGATTGGGGATCTGTTACAACACTTCATGACGAAGTTGCTAAAGATTTAAATGCCGAGTTTGTGTTTATTGATGCCAAACGTAATGGGAACTTGAGTGATTATATTGATAGGCAAGATCCCAGTCATGAAAATTTTGAAAAGATCTATAGCAAAAACAACATTATTGTTTATAAAGTGAGATAAAAAAACCGGCAAACAACTTGTGTTTACCGGATTTAATCCTAATAACTAGAACTTCGATTTTACGAGGCCGCGGGTGGTACCGTAGCGAATCTCCTGTTGCCAGGATTTTCTGCAGGTTTCACTGCGGAGTTGATCGGCGCTGTGGGTTGCTGTATTGGCGTAGAGCTCGCTGTAGCCGTAGCCGCTTTTGCACTTTCGGGATTTTCGCTCGATTGAGTGCTAAGCGGGACTGAATGGCTGATGTTGGGAAACACCTCAGCAGCTTTCTGTTTTAGAAACTTTTGGTGTATTTTGGTGACAATGCTCACCCGGTGCTGCCACAGCCAACTCACAAGATCAGGGTTTTCGTTGCCGAGCATTACGCTCTTGATCAGCTCGGCGTCTTTGAACGCCATCGATCTTATAAGATCGATGGTTTTTCCGCCGAAGAGGAATTCGTTGAGATCGAACGCCTCTTTTTCCACCGGGATGTTCACTCCCTTCATCGATTTGTTGAGTGTGTCTCCGAGCTGGGCGCTGTAGGCATAGCCGACAAGTTCGGCTAAGTCCTTAACCGTTTTTTCGGCCCAGCCAGCGTCGATCGTTTTGAATCCGATACCTGATGATCGGATGGAAAACAGCTGCTCTTGTGCTTTATCCTGTAGAGCTTTGCGCTCACCTTCTGCCAATAGCTTTTCAGCCTTTTCTAAGTCTTCTTTTGGATTATGCATTTTTTAATTTCCTCCTGTTTGTAACAAAAAAATTGAAAATTCGGTCTTTGTTTATTACCAGATTTGGATCTGACAATATTTCAATATACCTTATTTACTACTTTTTGTCAACGCCTTAGTTATCGCCATTATTTTTATTTGCCAAATCACACAGATGTGGTATAATTCAGCCAACGATATAAACCTATCGAAATACAAACAAAAATAAAGAAATATTTCTAAATTATGGACAAAACTGCCAATTTAGCTTTGGTCATGCAAATGATCGATGCTGCCGAAAAGAACATTCAATCCGCAAAGCAATTACTGCGGGAAAGTTCTGGGGTATCTCCGGCTCGCTCCACTAGTGCTGCTATTTTTGAAAAGGCCCACAGCATGGCTTCTTCCGATGGCGACAAAGTTATTGAGGGTGTGTTTGATGGTCAGAATATGGTTGGACCTGAGGGCAAGCAATATCCAGTACCAGCTAACTATGCATCTAAGAGCAAACTCATTGAAGGCGACATGCTTAAGCTAACCATTGCGGAAGATGGCTCGTTTATATACAAGCAAATTGCACCAGTTGAACGTCGCAAAGTTATGGGTGTGCTTATGCAAGATGAAAAAGGCGATTATAAAGTTATTGCGGAAGGTAAATCCTACAAGGTTTTACTTGCCTCTTTAACTTATTTTAAAGCTGATGCAGGGGATGAAGTAACAATCGTGGTGCCGCAAGATACTGATTCCGAATGGGCTGCAGTTGAGCATGTAATAAAGCATGGTGCTGGGCACGCAGATACAGAAGCTAGTGTTGGTATGGCAGATCAGGATATAGAAGCACCTGTAAACGATGATGAAGACGAACTTTAAATAATCTTTAGTAAATCTTTAAAACATTTTTATCATGACAGCACTATCTAGTCCGCTGAGTGTCCGGGTTACAGGAATTTTGCAGCGCAGGCCAGTAATAATGCAATTGCTGCGCTTCGCGGCGATTGGCAGTCTAAATACAGCTTTGGATATTGTAATTTTGAATTACATCACCAAATCTTTTAATGTTACTTCTGATTTCAGTTTAGGTGCCCTGAACGCAATTAGCTTTGCGATCGCAATTATCCAGAGTTATTTGTGGAACCGAGCTTGGTCTTTTGCGCAAAATAGCGGAACCACAATTTTCCAAAACTTTGTTCGTTTGGTTTTAGTTGGCGGCTTAGGATTCGCCACATTTTTGGCAGTTTTCTTAGGGGCAGCAAACTATGCTCATAGTTCTTTTTTCCTATTGGTTTTAGTTGGATTCGTAGTTATTGAATTTATACTTTGGATGGCGTTTGCCCTGCGCTTTGGACAAAAGCAGGGGGTTGGTAGCCAGTTCACTACATTTATTATTGTCAGTCTAATTGGCCTGTTAATTAACAGCGTAATAATTGTAGTGGCATCAAATTATATTACCCCTTACTTAGAAACATCTGTAAATGCTGATACGATTAAGAACGTGGCCAAAATTATGGCGACTGCAGTGTCGCTAATTTGGAACTTCATTGGTTACAAATTGATAGTGTTTAAGAAATAGCACTTGACAAAGTAGTGTGGGAGCTATAAGATTTGGTTACAAACGGCTTCGGCCTCGACCCACTTTGAAAAAGGTGGGCAGAAAATAAGTTGGTTATCCCAATAAGCGGATGACCGCTTTTTTTATACTAAAAAATTGCGCTTCATCAATTGTCGCGATTTTTTTTCTCAATCTTTTGGAGTCGAATAGCCTTATTTGGGATATTATAATCTTTCTCTGTATCAAATCTCCTATACGGACATTTATGTAGTACTTTCCAACTTTTTCTTGAGTTGTAAGCGGTAAACCCAGAAATACCTCCTTATTATATTTTTTAATAACTAAAATTGGCCGAGAGTAACTTTGCCCTTTCCCGTCCTGTTCAAAGCCCACATTCAAACCCATTGAACACCACCAGATTTCTCTTTCATGAAAATATGGCCTTCTTGGGCGATCGTCGATCCTTTTTTTCAGATTATGCCATTTTAGGAAATCTTTCATTTTTAGCTTAGTCTTAACTATGTATATGATACCGATTATATCCTCAATTCCATATAAAGTTTTTCTCAAAAGTAAGATGAAAATGTTCGCTTCGAAACGAGCTGTAGGTGTGGTATAATTAATGTATTATGGCTGTGTTTTATCAAAAATATAGGCCGCAAACCTTTGCGGACGTGGTTGGGCAAGAGCCAATTGTGCAAACCCTGAAAAACGCAGCAGAAGCTGGGGAATTGGCCCATGCTTATTTGTTCACAGGCAGCCGGGGAGTGGGAAAAACCACTTTGGCCAGGCTTTTAGCAAAGGCAGCAAACTGCCCGAATTTGAAAGCTGGCGCACCTTGCGGCAAGTGCGATATTTGCACCAGCATTGCCGGTGGTCATTCTTTGGATATTATTGAAATTGATGCTGCCTCCCATACTGGCGTAGACAATGTGCGCGAGTTTATTGAGCACGCGCAGTTCCGCCCAGCACAGATGTCTAAAAAAGTGTTCATTATTGACGAGGTCCACATGCTATCCAAGGCAGCTTTCAATGCACTGCTGAAAACTTTGGAAGAACCACCTGAGCACGCCATATTTATTTTGGCTACCACTGATATTGAAAAAGTTCCAGCGACAATTGCCTCACGCACTCAGCGTTTTGATTTTAAGCGTATTAATCCTGCACAAATGTCCATGGCGCTCGAAGCAATTATTAAGGATCAAAAGTTAAAGTTGCCAGATGGCACTGTAGACGCAATTGTCCAGCAAGCCGAAGGTAGTATGCGCGACGCTCTTACTCGTTTGAATATGGTTGCATCGATGGTATCATCAAAAGGCGAGAAGACTTCTTTGGATGACATAGAAAATCTTTTAGGTGTAACTTCTCTGGCTACAATTCAAACACTGCTCGGGTTAGTTATTAATCGTGATGCTGCATCTTTGCCAGATTTTTATGACACCATTTTGAGTGGCGGAGTAGATCCAGCAGTACTGAATCGCAGTATTTTAGTGTATTTGCGAAAGATTTTGAACGCCAAATTGACCGGTGGCAGCGACATGGCTAGTAATGAAGTTTTTGCTCAGCAGGTAGAAAACTTAAGCTTGCCGCATTTAATGTTTATCATTAGGTTATTTTTGCGGTCATATAAAGAGTTGGCCTTTGCGCCATCACCCGAGCTGCCTTTACTGCTTGCTTCAATTGAAGCAAGCATGCACGGCCAGAGTGGTGCTGCAACCCCAGCTAATTCTGCAGCCACTGCAGTTGCGCCTAATAAACCTTCGGTAGAATCACCAGTGGTTACAACTGCTCAAGAAGCGCCAAAGTCAAAAGTATCAGAGTCAGTCTCAGCACCAATCGAGTCAATAGAAGAAGCGAAATTAGAAACGGAGTTAGACACTGATCTTAGCTTGGAAGAATTGAGCCAGTGGTGGCCAGAAGTAATTAATAAGGTCAAAATTGAAAATAGCCCTGTGGCAACATTGCTTAGAAATTCTCCTGTCCTCGAAGTGGGAAATGGGCGAGTGACTGTTGGAGTGAAATATTTATTTCATAAGGAGCATTTAGATAATAAGAAGCACGCCTCGTTAATTTCCGATGCGATTATTGCTGTTAGTGGTAAAAACCTCATATTTAAAGCAGTTATTAATACTAGTAAGTCAGAACCTGCTTTTGCTCAAACCGTTGACGCCTTAAGTGATGCTCTGAAAGTGTTTGGCGGGGAACTGGTTGAGTGAGCCAAACATTACTGAAATAAATAATAAATAAAAACAAATTAAACAAAAAATAAATGGACATGACAAATATACCTCGTAAATACTTACTTGGCTTGATCGGAGTAATGCTAGTAATCTTAGTCACCTTGGTTTATGTTAACCCAGGGAGCTTTGTGTTTCGTGATAACACAGATTACGATGCTCAGAGGAAAATTGCCGAAGAGGAAGCCAGACAGTATCAGGCTTTGCTCGATGCAATTCAGCCAGACTATGTAGCCAGCCAGCAGCTACTCGAAAAGATCGCCACTGAAGATATTGTCCGAAAAGAAGTGGAGACAGCTTTAAATGTTGACCAGAAAGTTAGTTTGCCGACGGTCTCAGATTCGGAAATCGCAATTCAGTCTCGCTCTGATAAAGCCGCTGTGGTTGATTATCTGAATCGACTTGGTTCTATGATTACAAATTATAACGATGAAACTCAGGTGGCGGTTAATCAGACTTTTGGGGACAATGCTGATGCGGTTCAAATTTTGACAGCCCAACAAAAGACTAAAGCACTGGCAAATAACATTAGAGGAGTTGCTGTACCTAAAGATGCCATTGGAATGCACAAGGCTTATATTGCCGCCTTCGATACTTTTGGTTCATTCTTAAGCACTGCTGCAAATTATTCGCAAGGAACAGCTACTGAGCCTTGGCCGCAGGTATATGGCCAGTACTCAATTATTGATAACAAGTTAGGCGCGGCTCAGACTGAATTTAATCAACTGTCTAGCAAGTTTGCTTTAACCCCGAAGGATTTTGAAGTAGCCAGCAGTGGCTCAGAAAATACAAGCAATGGAGGTCTTGCTTTCATCAAAACCGCCAACGCTCAATTCGGACCACTTGGGACCCAATTAGTAATCGATATTAAGGCTGCGGCAGAAGTTGGTATTCGCACTGGTTTAGCAAGATCATTTGCTAAGTTTGCCACCACAATGTTAGACAAGTTAGTGGCTCATATTGAAAAAAGTTTTGCCATTGCCAGCCAACTTTACTACTCACAGGACTTGGGCCGATACTATTCAGTTGAGTACATGAAGAAGTTTGTAGCTGATCCAACTGAACAAGATATCATCCAGAAATTTTTACCACAATATTTTTGTGTGAATACAAATCCGGAAGAGCTGAAACAAATTTTTACGGCTAAAGCGCGGGCTAATCAAGGGACGGATATAGTTTTGGACCCGAATGATCCTCAGTTCCTGACCAAACTGGCCAGACTTGGCGGTGATGAAAAGAATTATCCAGAATGGTGGGAAGATTATTACACTACCTTGGCTAACCAGACTCGTTCTGCCGCAGAAAGCGCAGCTACCAAAGAAGTTCTTAGCCCTGGTTTGAAGAGTGGCCGCGACTTAGTTACTGGGCAGATTAACAAAACTATGTCCGCGATATTTAATACACAACAAGCTGCGATCTCTGGAACCATTCAGCTTGGGACTAATAACGCAGAGAATGTAGCTAGTCAAATTGTTGCTGGAATTGTTGAAAATATGGTTAATAAGTTTGTGTTTACTCCAATTGGAGCTGGGTCTTCCGGCGGCAATGGAATTTCTATCATTAAAGAGCAAAATGTTTGTTTGCGCACACCACAAATGAATCCAATTGCTCCTGTTGGCAGCTCAAATTACACCGCTGAATGAAAATATTAGGAATTGATTATGGTAGCAAGCGTGTCGGGTTAGCTATTTCTGACGAAACACACACCCTGGCACGCGAGCTTGATATATGGTCACCTCAAGATTTTTGGAAAAAAATTGATGTCCTTGTTGCTGAAGAAGAAATAGGGCGGATAATTATTGGGTTGCCATTAAATATGTCTGGTGAACTAACGGATTCAACCCGCCGCGTGCAGGAATTTTGCGATCAGTTGGAGGCAAAACTTTCTATCCCAATTGAGTACATGGACGAACGATTGTCCAGTGTGATGGCTGGCAAGCTCCCAGGGGGCAAGAAAAATGTTGATAGTTTGGCAGCACAAATCATTCTTCAAAATTATTTAGATAAACAGAAAGCTTAAATGAATGTCCCAATTTAGACAAAACCCGATCACCAAGCAGTGGGTACTAATAGCGCCTGGTCGCGGTAAAAGACCGCAAGATTTTAAAACTTATAGTGTGATGGCTGGGGTACCAGAATTCGATCCTGATTGTGTATTTTGCCCTGGTAATGAAAATAAAAATCCTGATTTGTGTGATGATGTTTGCCGCATTCCCAACACTAAAGATTGGCAACTGCGGGTGATCCCAAATAAGTATCGAGCGCTCGAGTTCGGCCAGGATTACAATCATCATGAGTTTTATAATTCGCGCGCTGGTTATGGTGATCACGAAGTTATTATTACTCGCAAGCATAACGAGCCCGTGGCTTTGCAGTCCGCCCAGCTTATTGCTTTGACGCTCAATAATTTCAAAGATCGAATTATAGAGCTTTCGAAAAATGAAAAGACCGCATACGTGCAGATTTTCCATAACCATGGCCGTGACTCCGGTGCTTCTTTAGTGCATCCGCACTATCAATTAATGTCTACGCCTATGGTGCCACCGCATATTCATGCGGAAATGACCGGGGCGTATCATTACTATCAGAACAACAAGATTTGTGTGTACTGCGACATTATGAAGTTTGAATCGCGTCTTAAAGACCGGATGGTGTATGAAGACGATCACTTTATGGTTATTTCTGCATACGCATCACGCAGTCCATTCGAAACTTGGATTTTACCAAAGCGCCATTCAGCGCGCTACGAAGATATTTCGGCCAAGGAAATTACTCACTTAGCCCATGCTCTCAAGCGAGCAGTTGGCGCACTTTACACAAAACTCTCCGATCCATCACTTAATTTTTACATTCACACCATGCCGGTCAAACGTGATCGTGTTACTATGCATGAAGAGGGGAGTTATCATTGGCACTTAACAATTTTCCCGCGATTAACAATGTGGGCTGGGTTTGAATTCGGTACTGGTATTCCTGTAAATCCAATGCCCCCAGAAGAAACCGCGAAGTTTTTAAGAGAGGGTTAATTTAAAAAATATATGCGTAAACTAATAGTGGGTAACTGGAAATTGAATCCAATGACTGTGCACGAGGCAGTGGCTTTGGCATCGAAAATTGATGTATCGACTACAAATGATGTGGTAATATGTCCACCGATTTTGTTTTTGGAATCAATTGAATATCCACACGTTGGCGCGCAAAACTGTTCGCATTACATAAAAGGTGCATACACTGGGGAGGTTTCGCCGGCGCAATTGGCTAGTATGGGTGTGAAATATTGTATTGTTGGCCACAGCGAACGGCGGGCTATGGGCGAAACCGATGAGTTGGTAAACGCTAAGGTGCAGGCTTTGCTCGATTACAAAGTTACACCGATTATTTGTGTTGGTTATGGCACCACTGTGAAAGAAGATACTTTGGAAGTAGCAGACGTGGTTGGGCATCAGGTTGCTGCTAGTTTAGAAGATGTTGACCCGCGCAAAGTCGTGGTGGCATACGAGCCTGTGTGGGCCATTGGTACTAAGAACGCTGCTACCCCTGATCATGCAGAGCAAATTGCGTTGTACATTAATACAAAACATGCGGTGCCAAAAGTTTTGTATGGTGGTAGTGTGAACGGTACTAATGCACAAAGTTTTCTTGAACAGCCACATGTATCTGGCTTATTGATTGGCGGCGCATCACTTTTGCCAGATGACTTTAATAAAATCATCTCACTTTAATTTTCAAATTTTATGATATACATAGGCGCTGACCACGGCGGTTACAAATTAAAAGAACAGCTGAAAAAATTTCTGACAAAGCAGAAACAGGAATTTGTAGATGTAGGAGCAAAGAAATTGAAGGCAGGGGATGATTATCCTGATTACGCAAAAATCGTAGGTAAGAAGGTATCACAAAACCCTATGCAAAATTTAGGGCTCTTGATTTGCCGCAGTGGTCAGGGCGTCTGTATTGTCGCGAACAAGTTTAATCATGTTCGCGCTGCTTTAGTTTGGAATACCAAAGAGGCCGAGATGTCCCGCAAGGATGATATGTCTAACGTGCTCTGCCTCCCAAGTGATTATATTTCTGAAAAGGAAGCACAGGCAATTGTGGGTGTGTGGTTGAAGACCCCGTATTCTAGCGAGGCAAGGCATGTAAGAAGAGTGAAGAAGATTAGTTCTTTAGAAAAATAAATTGATATAATTAAATGGCTCATACACGAATGCATGAGCCATTGTTCAAGTTGTGAGAAGGCTAGCTAGATAGTCTCTCGGATAGCCGCGTAACGTCCCATTCCCCAAAAACCACCGGTATCAGATACGTCATACAATGTACGTTCCTTAGCACCTTCCCGGCCGTGTTGGTAAAGGCTTGGGACCGTAGAAGCACCTGTGTGCGGACAATCCCAAACTGATCCTAGGGCCATGATGGGAAAGTTTCGTTGGAGTTCGGGATGCTGCTCGCCGAGAGCTAACAATTCTTCGATCGTTGCAGCGCGCAGTCCGCGCTGTGAAAGTGCGATTCGTACGCTATCGATGTACATTTCGCCCTCAATTGCGACGAGAACGAGATCTAGATGATGGACGCCTTCTCCGGAGATGGGGCATCCTTTGATCATATCCGATATATGACCATGGTAATTACCAGCCGCGATCATTTCCTCAAGACTTCTGTTGTAGTCTACTGTGATAGGAAAAGTTCTTTCTTCTCTAAAGTTCATTTATAGTCCCCCTAAATTAAGTGTTTGAAATTCTAATCCAAAGTTTGTTTGATTCATTATATCATAATATTCTCTATTTGTCAATAGAGTCCAGAAAACCTACAAAAACATGATAATTCCAGCGCTTTTAGAGAAAACCCCGCAAGGATTTGCGGAAAAACTAGTTAAAATACAAACCTTGCCCAAGGGCAAGGTTAAATCAATTCAAGTGGATTTTTGCGATGGCTTATTTGTGCCTAACGAAACCTTAGCGATTCATGATTTTGCTGAAATAGGCGAACTATCAAAAAAATACACATGGGAAGCGCACCTAATGGTTATCAAGCCACAAAACTTCGACCACTACAAAACCGCTGGGTTTTCTACAATAATCGTGCACTACGAAGCTTTTGATAATGAAGTTCAACTGGAAAATGCGGTGGAGGCAATAACAAAGCTTGGCATGCTGCCAGCAATTGCCATCAATCCAGAAACGCCAGTGTCTGTTTTGAGGTATCACACAGACAACATTAAGCAATTTACAATTCTTTCTGTTGAGCCGGGCAGGCAGGGAAGTCCTTTTATTCCCGAGAGCATTGAGCGGGTAAAAACATTGAGAAACATGGCTCCAAATGCTATAATTGAAGTAGATGGTGGGGTTAAGGCAAGTAATGCCGCAGCCCTCCTGGAAGCTGGCGCGGACTATCTCGTGGTAGGTTCAGCGTTATTTGAAACAGAAAACATCAAACAAAATTTTCACAACATTGAACTCGCAGGAACTTCAATATAAAGCGAACGATATTCGGCAGGATATTATTGCCATGCTAGTTGCGGCCGGCTCTGGACATAGTGCCGGTCCTTTAGGATTAGCAGATATTTTTACAGCATTGTATTTTAAAGTGATGAAGCACGATCCTGCGCATCCGGATTGGGCAGGTCGAGATCGATTGGTACTGTCATGTGGCCACACGTGTCCTGTGTTGTATGCAGCTTTGGCTGAATCTGGGTATTTTCCAAAGGATGAATTAAAGACTTTGCGCAAATTCGGTACGCGCCTTCATGGCCACCCACACAATTTGGCTTTGCCAGGTTTGGAAACCTCTTCTGGCCCGTTGGCGCAGGGGGCTTCCCAGGCCGTGGGAATAGCTTTGGCCTTCCGCATGGACAACTTAAAAAACCGTGTGTACTTAGTTATGTCCGATGGTGAACAGCAAGAAGGTCAAATTTGGGAAGCAGCCATGCTTGCGGGTAAAGAAAAACTTCATAACCTTACTGCAATTATTGATCGCAACAATATTCAAATTGATGGCTTCACAGAAAATGTTATGCCACTGGAAGGTTTGCGAGCTAAATACGAAGCTTTTAATTGGCATGTTTTAGAAATTGATGGCCACAATATGGATGCGATAATTAACGCTTATGCAGAAGCAGCTGCTGTTTTTGAAAAGCCTACAGTAATAATTGCACATACTATTCCAGGCAAAGGTGTAGATTTTATGGAAGGTCGTTACGAGTGGCACGGGGCACCACCAGATAGTGCAGACATTGCAGGTGCACCGCCGAAAGGGCATCAAGCTGAAGAAGCCTTAAAGGAACTGCGCACCTTGCGCGGGCAAATAACAAGTGAACATGAATAATTTTAAAATAAACAATTAATTAAACAAAAATGGAATTAATAATTCTTTTACTCTTGATAGGTGTGGCCATATACTTAGCCAGGCTATCAGGCCGAGTATCACATTTAGAAAATTGGGCAAGAGCCAATTCTAAGAAAGCTCCCAGTGGGGCTACGACTGCTGCGCCATCGTCTTCGAGTGCGGCTCCAGTTTCGATGTCTGCTGCCAAGGCAACTTTGGCGCAGGTAAAAACTAAGCCTGGCGCACCAGCCAGTCAGATGTCTCAACCAATGGATAGCAAAACATTCATTAACGCATTGCCAAAAATTGGTATCGTGGCATTGGTGTTGGGTATTGGTTTTTTCTTGAAGTATGCAATAGACCAAGGCTGGATTAGTGTTAAACTACGCTTGCTAATTGGAGCGGGCATTGGATTATTGTTGCTCATTTTGTACTGTCTTTGGAACCAAAAATACAAAAATTATGCTTTGGTACTCGGGGGCGGCGCGCTAGCGATTTGGCATTTAACAATTTTGGCCAGCTACAGTTTGTACAATCTAATTGATGTTAACACCGCCTTGGTGCTAATGATAATGGTTACAATTGTTGGCCTGGCCACTGCATACTGGACCGAATCGTTTATTTTAGGAGCATTGGCTTGGTGTGGCGGTTACGTAGTGCCAATTCTGCTTGGGTCATACACGGACAATTATATGATCAATCTTGTGTACTTAACTTTGCTCAATATTGGTGTAATGATGACTGTCTGGCGTAGCAATAAAATGTATTTGTTTGCAATTTCGTTGTTTGGAACTTTAATTAATTTATTAACCTTCAGAGTGGTGAGTTATGATAGCGGCGTTGCCAGTCAGACCGCGATTTTCTTGGCAGCCAACTTTGCTCTGTTTTCCGCAGTGGTTACAGCCTTGATTCATAAGTTCAAACCAGAGGGTGGTAATAATCAAGCTTTGCAAGAGTACGCTGCAGTACTAGGTGCAATGTCAGTAGTATTTTTAGCACCTCTGTGCGTAATTGTGTTTAACAACTACCGCGACCTGGCACCGTTAATTTTAGTTGCTTTGAGTGCATGGGTATTCGGAATGTACGCAATTGTGGATAGGCTAGAATACGAATGGGTTAATTATGTAAACTCAACCGTTGGAAGTATTTTGGTTACATTGGCCATAGTCTGGCAATTTGGACAGCGCGCTGAAATTGTTGTGTTGTATCTAGTGGGCCTGCTTGGCATGGGAATTGGGCGGGTGCAGAAACGTTTGGAACTGCGAGTCCTGTCTCTCGGCGTAGTAATTATTGGTATTGTCACGGCATTCTTGTATCAGTATCCATATAACGAACACATTCTATTATTCAACTATAAATTCGGTTTGGAAATTCTCGGATTACTTGCGCTTGGGATTATTTACGGAATTTACTCAAGCATGGAGCACTCTGAATTTGAAAATGATGTGTTAAGTGGTTTGCAGTACATTATTTCTATCTTACTTGGTATTTTTGTAACCTGGGATATCATTCAGTATTTTGCTGCCAATATTAATTCTAACCAGCGCAACTTGTCCATTAGTTTGTGGTGGCTAGCATACGGTGTAGTGTTGATGTTAGTTAGTTTTGTGCATGAATTCAAAGCTGTGCGTAAAGTGGCTTTAGGTCTACTAGCTTTGGTGATTTTGAAAGTGTTCTTGTATGATGTTCAAAGTTTGGACATGGTGTATAGAATTATTTCGTTTATTAGCCTTGGTGCAATTTTGTTAATAATTTCATTCTTCTATCAGCACAATAAAGATAAAATAAAACAATATTTAGACGCTTAAATGAATCCAATTAAAACAAAAAAATATCTTTACTTAGCACTAGGGTTTTTTGCGATAGCAGTGGTATTCTATTTATTGTTGAGACTCCATAACCAAGGTATTTCGCCCCAGCGCCAGTATTTAGGCGGCGGCGGATTATTTTCAGATAGAGTTCAATTCTCGCCAGCACCAGATAAAGCCACAGTTGTGTATATGGCAATTTATTCTTTCTCTTTGGTGATTTCAGGGATCTGGTTCGTTATTTTTGTAGCTTTAACTATCATCAATTTTATCCGAAATAAAAATGTAACAACTAATGCTAAACCAACAAGCAAAACTTAATCCCAAAATAGGGCTGCCAGATATTGAGCAAGTACCGAGCCGCAATGGTTTTGGTGAAGGTTTGTTAGAGTTGGGCGGGCATCATAAAGATGTAGTTGCCCTAACTGGCGATTTAGCTGAAAGCACTCGGGTGTTAGAATTTGCTAAAAAATATCCAGAGCGATTTATTGAATGCGGTGTGGCCGAACAAAACATGATGGGCGTTGCCGCAGGTCTAGCCTTGGCCGGCAAAACCGCTTTTGTGGCTAGTTACGCGACCTTTAGTCCTGGACGAAGCTGGGACCAAATGCGCGTGTCTGTCGCTTATTCCAAAACCAACGTAAAGATTGCGGGTTCGCATACTGGATTGTCTGTTGGGCCAGATGGAGCGACTCATCAGGCCTTAGAGGATATCGCTATTGTAAGAACTGTGCCAAACATGACTGTGGTTGTTCCGTGCGATGCAATTGAAGCGCGTCGAACTACCGTTGCTTTAGGCACAACTGCTGGGCCTGCTTATTTCCGTCTGGGCAGAGAGAAAACTCCGGTTATGACCACAGAAGAAACTCCATTTACAATTGGTAAAGCCATTGTCATGAAGGAGGGTTCGGATGTCGCGGTTATTGGCAGTGGTCCAATTTTGTATAATGGACTTATGGCTGCCTTAGAGCTCGAGAAAGAAGGCATTAATGTTTTAGTGATAAATAATCACACCATAAAGCCGATTGATGCAGAAACAATCGTCTGGGCCGCAAAGTTAACTAAGGCTGTGGTTACGATTGAGGAGCATCAAATTATGGGCGGCGCTGGTAGTGCAGTGGCCGAAGTGCTCGCGCAAAGATATCCCGTCCCGATTGAAATGGTCGGTATGCCAGATACATTTGGAGAAAGTGGCCAGCCAGAAGAACTGATTAGAAAATTTGGCATGGATAAAGAATCAATTAAGCAAGCAATTAAAAAAGTATTAACAAGGAAACAAGCTCAATGAAGAAAGCAGCAAAAAAAACAGCCAAGAAGGCATCTGGCAAAATAAAGTATAAGTTCGACATGATCTCAATTGGTGACCCCACCATTGATACTTTTTTGGAAATTCACGACATTGAGATTAAAAAAATTAAGGGTCAGAAGAAGGCGATAATTAATTGGGGTGATAAACTTCCTGTTGATAAATTTAATCGCAGCGTGGCTGGTAATGCTGCTAACAACGCCATTGGTTCCAGTCGGTTAGGCTTAGATACTGCGTTGTATATTGTAGTTGCTCATGATGCTGGTGGTCGGGAAATCGTGCATCGCATGCAAAAGGAAAAAGTCCATCAAGATTATATTGTAATTGATGACAAACATTCTACTAATGCATCAACAGTTTTAAATTATAAAGGCGAGAGGACTATTTTCGTATATCACGAGCATCGCAAATACAAATTGCCGAAATTGGCACCAAGTAAGTGGGTGTACTTGACCAGTATGGGCGCCGGCTTCGAAGCGATTTATAAAGACTTGGCAAAATATTTAGATGCAACGAAAGCGAATTTAGGCTTCAATCCAGGCACTTTTCAGCTTCGCAAGGGCCCAAAGTTTAACAAACTGATGCTGGAGCGGACCTCACTGTTGTCTTTAAATAAAGAAGAAGCTCAAAGCTGGGTTGGTAATGTTGAGGATCCGGAAGAGCTCTGCAAGCGCTTACGAAAGCTCGGCCCCAAAGCAGTTGCGCTCACCGATGGTCGCAAAGGAGCTTACAGCTACAGCGATGAAGGTTATTTCTACATTCCAGAATTTCCTGGGCCTCGTATTGAAGCAACTGGAGCAGGGGACAGTTTTACCACGGCTTACATAGCAGCTTTGGCTTGCGGCATGCCGCATAGCGAAGCGTTGCGATGGGGTCCTGTGAACGCCGGAAGTGTGGTTATGCATATTGGTCCAATTGAAGGGCTGTTAACTCGGAAAGAGGTGGAGGCTCGATTGAAAAAAATGAAATCATTTAAGCCGATTGCAATGGTGGATGAACGGACTAAATCCAAAGTCGCCGCATTGGTTGGCAAGAAGAAAGACTAATGTTAGTACACATTAAAGAACTTTTCAAAAACGATCCTACAGGTAGCGCAGTAGTTGGCAAGTTTGCTTACCCGGCTTTTAATACAATGAACCTAGAGACCACTTTAGGAATTATTGCGGCTGCAGAAGAGTTACAGGTGCCAGTCATTTTAGAGACCAGCGAAGGCGCCATTAAGTACGCAGGGCTAGAAACTCTCTTCGAGATCATGGCTACTATGGCTAAAAAAGCAACAGTACCCATTGCTCTGCACATGGATCATGGTAAAGATATGGATCAGCTGAAACGCGGGATAGAGTTGGGTTATTCATCTGTAATGATAGACCACTCTGGTCTTTCTGTTGATGAAAACATTCGTGACACCAAAGCGATGGTTGAATTTGCAAAGGAGCACGGCGCTTGGGTTCAAGGGGAGATTGGCCGAATGCGCGGTAGCGAAGATTGGGTTTCGGTAAGTGAAGCGGAAACTTTGCTCACAGACCCGGAAGAAGCGAAAAACTTTTTTGATGCCACTGGTATCAATGTTTTAGCAGCATCTGTTGGCACGATTCATGGCATCATTAAAATGAGCGGTAAGG
This sequence comes from uncultured Candidatus Saccharibacteria bacterium, assembly GCA_964650255.1. Taxonomy (GTDB): domain Bacteria; phylum Patescibacteriota; class Doudnabacteria; order UBA920; family UBA920; genus UBA920. The sequence goes on along the minus strand of CAZYQT010000001.1, from coordinate 74,673 downwards.
TTACTGCCCATGTCGATGTTCCACGCATCAAAAAGATTCACGACTTGGTTAATATCCCTATGGTGCTACATGGCGCCAGTGGGGTGCCAGACAATACCATTGCCGAAGCCATTGCTGCTGGTATTGCCATTATCAACATCGACACAGAGTTGCGGGTAAGTTTCACTAAAGAGTTGCGGGTTTTCCTGGCTTCGCATCCAGATGAGGTTGACCCACGCAAATATCTGCATCCTGCCATAGAGGGCGTTAAAAACGCAGCAATTAAAAAATTAAAGGCATTTAAAACGCAAAATATTCTATAAGTATAGTATAATAATAGTATGGGAATAGAAGGAACTGGCCTTAAGGCTAAAAATCCACAACTACGCGTACTTCTCCTGATTTTTGGGGGAATTATTGCTATGGGCTCTGTGCTTTATTGGCGCGCAACAGCATTGCAAACTGCTGAGTACATTGATTATTCGCCAAAAAAACAAGCTTCTGCAGGTAAAAATCATGATATGCGCTCGAGTAATTTTCAACTTGAGGTGCAGGAATCTTCGCCTAGCGTAAGGTAAAGTTGTAATAAAATTTTTCTAAATAGAAACTAAAACAAAATAGTATGACTTCAAATAAAATTGTGAAGGTTGGGATTAATGGGTTTGGTCGCATTGGCCGCCAGGCTTTTAAGTTAGCTTTGGGTATGCCTGAAGTTGACGTTGTTGGGATTAATGATTTAACCAGTCCAGAGGTGCTGGCTCATCTATTAAAGTACGACAGTAATTATGGCCAGTTTGGCCACGATATTTCTTTTGATGAAACCAACATTATTGTTGACGGCAAAAAGTATCCGGTGTCTGCGGAAAAGGAACCTTCTGCTTTACCATGGGGCAAGCTTGGCGCAGAGGTCGTAATTGAAAGCACTGGTCGTTTTACTGACAGCGAAAAAGCCGGAGCGCATTTACAAGCTGGTGCAAAACGTGTAATTATTTCTGCCCCTGCTAAAGATGAGGGGATTACCCCAACAATTGTGCTTGGAGCAAATGAAGACCAGTATACAGACCAGGCAATTATTAGTAACGCATCTTGTACTACGAATTGTATTACTCCAGTGACAGCTGTACTCTTGGCCAAGTTTGGCATTCAGAAAATAATGATGTCAACAATTCACAGTTATACCGCAGAGCAAAATTTAGTTGATGGCCCGCCGCCTGGTGGGAAAAGTAATGACATGCGCCGCGCCCGCGCTGCGGCTGTGAACATTATCCCTACATCAACAGGGGCCGCAATTTCAGCTACTCAAGTTTTGCCAGAATTAAAAGGTTTGTTTAATGGGATTGCGTTTCGTGTGCCAACACCAGTTGGTAGTTTGTGTGACTTCGCAGTGTTGCTGAAAAATAAAACCACAATTGAAGAAGTTAACCAGGCATTTATTGAAGCCAGCAATAATCCTTTATACAAAGGTAAATTGGTGGTTAGTAATGAGCCGTTAGTATCCTCCGATATAGTTGGTAATCCTGCTTCGTGTATAGTTGACCTTTCTCTTACTCAAGTCATTGACGGCGACTTTATTAAAGTGGTGGCTTGGTATGATAACGAGTTTGGTTACTCGAATCGGCTAATTGAGCAAGCAGTATTAGTCGGTCGGAGTATTATGTAAAAAAGCAAAATAAAAAGGCAATTGACTAGGGGGTGGTGAAGCCGGCGTCAACTGCCAGTAAATGAACACTGTTGCAATAATTACAACAATGATCGTTGCGAGGATGAGACCGATTACGAGATTGCGTATCGCATTCGGGTTTGAAACGTTTTTAGAGCCTTCATGGCCATAACCACCCTCATCGTCATGGCCGTGCAGTAAGTGACTGTCCATAATTAATCTGCTTTGGAGTTTGGAAAAACGTATGCTAGAACAGTAGCCCAGCTAAGGCCTGTAAACATTAGACTCAAAGTACACAGATCTCCGTGCTCTGTGAAACTCAAGCATGCTGTTGCAAGAGTACAAACCAATGCCAAGATCAGTAGGGTGCTAAAAACCCAAGTGGATTTTGCTCGTTTTACTTGCGGTTTCAAAACTTTATGCGCGTTTTGCGCGCTTTCTAAAATCATAGTTAGCTGACCTCCGTAGATTTAATTATATTTAACCATAAAATAAAAATAAAGTCAAGTGAAAACATTAAAAAATGCCATATAATTACCTAAAATCAGCAGATATACAAGACAAGACTGTTTTATTGAGAGTTGATCTAAACGAGGAAGTCGATGAGACCGGCAAAATTATTGATGATTTTCGGTTAGTTTGTGCTGTACCAACTATTAAATTTTTAAGACAGCACAATGCCAAGGTGATTATTTTATCCCATGCAGGACGACCAGAAGGGAAATGGAATGATGCTATGTCGCTGCTACCTATGGCGCGACGCTTGTCTGAGCTACTCGATGTAAAGTTCGTAGAGACCGAAGACAAGGTAGTTGATTACCCAGTAGAGCATTTAGTTTTTGTGAGAGGGGATATTAAAAAAGCAGGAGTTAAAAATGCAGTTAAAGCAATGCAAGCCAAAGATATCGTATTGCTTGAAAATTTACGATTTTATCCTGGTGAAGAAGAAAATAATCCGGAGTTTGCAAAGCTTCTAGCTTCGCTTGGTGAAGTTTATGTTGATGATGCTTTCGCAGTCACGCATCGCCAAGCGGCATCGGTTGTTGCGATCACAAAGTTGTTGCCATCATTTGTCGGGCCACAGTTGGAAAAAGAAATCAAAAATTTGGATTATATTACGACTAAATCTAAAGCACCGTTTGTTTTAATGATGGGCGGGATTAAAATCTCTGATAAAGCGAAAACATTGGAAAGGCTTGGCAAGCAAGCTGATAAAATTTTGCTTGGTGGTGGGTTGGCAAACATTTTTTTATCAGCTCAAGGTTATAACATTGGCGAATCGGTTATTGAGAAGGAAAGTATTCAGCTTGCATGGACGTTATTAAAAAACTTCAAAGACAAGATAGTGCTTCCGCGTGATGTAGCTGTGTTTGATACCAAAAATCCTAAAGAGACCGCGATTGTAAAAAACGCCTATGAAATTAAGAATTCAGAAAAGATTTATGATATTGGACCAAAGGCTATTCTAGAGTACTCAAAAATTTTAAAATCAGCGAAAACAATTTGTTGGAATGGGCCATTGGGGTATTTTGAAAAGAAACCTTTCCGGGCAGGGACCATGGCTTTAGCACGCGTGGTTGGGAGTGTGAGTACAAGAACTGCGTTCGGTGCAGCTGGTGGTGGGGAAACCGTGGCCGCGATTCGGCAAGCCCATCAGTTAGAAAATATTGACCATGTTTCCACTGGTGGCGGGGCAATGCTGGAATATTTAGCTGGTAATGAGCTGCCAGGGTTGAAAGCCTTATTAAAATGATATTGATTTAGGGTCGTGACTTGGGTCACGACCTTATTTTGTGGTATAATAAATTGACTTCGACAGAAACTAACTGAAATAAAATTCAACAAATAAAAAAGATAATGCGCGGGCTGGCTTTCGCAAAAAATCCCCGAACCAGAATGCAGATTTCTTGCAATCGCCAGACGCCAGCGAACATTATCTTTTGTACCTTTATAGTAACTGACTGACCTGAAATAAAAATGAAACCAACTATTACAAAAATTCGCGCACGCGAAATATTAGACAGTCGAGGCAATCCCACGATCGAAACTACGGTTTGGTCAGGGGATGCTTTTGCAATTGCCAGTGTGCCGAGTGGGGCATCAACGGGCAGTCATGAGGCTTTGGAATTGCGCGATGGAGATAAAAAAAGGTTTAGTGGGTTGGGTGTTAAAAAAGCTTGCGCAAATGTTAACACCAAAATTTTTAAACTATTGAAAGGAAAATCTCTGGCTAATCTCTCTGAGATTGACCGTTTAATGATTGCAGCTGATGGTACAGCCAATAAATCCAAGCTTGGAGCGAATGCAATTTTGTCAGTCTCTCTAGCTTCTGCACGGTTGGCCGCAGTGCTTTCTAGAAAGCCTTTGTATAAATTTCTCGCTGAGCACTACCGTTTTAAAAATTTGAGTTTACCTACGCCGTTACTTAATGTGATCAATGGAGGAGTGCATGCCGACTCAGGATTAGATATCCAAGAATTTTTTCTTATTCCTTTGAAAGGATCGTTCGCAGATAAGTTAAGTCGGTCACACGCGGTAATTAAACAAATTAAAGCCACTTTGGTAAAGAAGGGATTAAGTGTGGGTTTGGGTGATGAAGGCGGTTTCGCTCCTCACTTGGGATCTAACAAAAAGGCACTGCGCTTGCTAGCCGATTCTGTTAAACAGGCGAACTTTAAATTGGGCAAGGATTTTGCTTTGGGTATTGATGCCGCTGCTAGCGAATTTTTTGATGCAGATAAAGAAATTTATAGTTTAAGAGCAGACCGAAAGCATTACAAGCCAGCGAGTATGTATAAATTGTATCAAAGTTGGCATAACACTTTTGGTCTGGAAATGATTGAAGATGGTTGTGCTGAAGATGATTTTCAAGGATGGCAAAAACTTACCACCATACTTGGTCACTCTGTAACTCTAGTTGGCGATGACTTATTTGTTACGAACACACAGCGTATCGAAGCGGGTATTATTTCCGGGATTGCTAACGCAGTATTAATTAAGTTGAACCAAATTGGGACTTTGACCGAAACCATGGCCGCAGTAAAGTTGGCGCAAAAGTATCACTACAGCGTAGTGATATCTCACCGTAGCGGCGAAACTAGCGATGACTTTATTGCAGATTTAGCGGTGGCGGTTGGAGCCGAATTTATTAAGGCTGGGAGTTTGGCGCGGGGGGAGCGTTTGGCCAAATATAACCGCCTGCTAAGTATTGAGGAAGAATTAAAAACTAAATAAAGATGCCGACCCAACCGTTTAAAAAAGTAGTTTTAGTAATTTTGGACGGTTTTGGCGTGGCTTCATATAGCCATGGGAATGCTATTGCTTTGGCTAGGCCAGAGTCCTTGGACCGCTTAATCGCTCGTTATCCTTCATTGTCTTTGTTGGCATCTGGTCCAGTGGTGGGACTGCCATGGGGCGAAGTTGGTAATTCTGAAGTTGGTCACTTAAATATTGGGGCCGGTCGAATTGTCGGTCAGGATTTACCGCGCATCAACAGAGCCATTCAAGATCGAAGTTTTTTTCGTAATGAGGCTTTTTTGCAAGCATGTGAGCATGTGAAAAAAAATAATTCCAAGCTTCATTTAATGGGTATGGTTAGCGGCGGCGGGGTGCATAGCAGCGAAGAGCATTTGCACGCACTTTTAGGTCTGGCTGCTGAACAAGGTCTGCAAAATGTTTTCATTCATATGTTTACTGATGGCCGCGATACTGGTGAAAAGGATGGCTTTGATATTCTCAAAAAAACAGAAGAAAAAATTCGTGACATTGGAGTTGGCAAAATTGCCACAATCACCGGTAGATTTTATGCAATGGATCGGGGAAAGCATTGGGATCAAACTGAGATGACTTATCAGCTAATGACAACAGGTGCTGGTAATGCGGCTGATACGGCTGAAGATGCAATTTTGAATTCATACAACCAGAGTGTGTACGACGAAATGATTGTGCCGACTGCTATCATTGAACGGGAGCCAGGTGAAGGTGGTATGCATCCAGTGGCTACGATAACCGATAATGACGCAGTGATATTTTTTAATTACCGTTCCGATCGTGCTTTGCAATTAACGCAGGCATTTGTTCAACCAGAAAAGATGGGGATTGAAAAAAAGCACGCGCCGCTACAAAATTTATTTTTTGTAACCATGACAGAATATTTTTTTGGCATGCCGGTGCACGTAGCCTTCCCGTCAATTAACTTAGGGAACAATTTAGCCGAAGTGATTTCTGAAAAAGGATTGAAGCAGTTCCATATTGCGGAGAGTGAAAAATATGCTCACGTTACCTCATTTTTTAATGGCGGTCGAAGCGAACCGTTCCCAGGTGAAGAGCGAAAAATTATTTCTAGCCCACAAAATAATCGCAACTACGCCGCAAATCCAGAAATGTCCGGACAAGAGTTAACGGAAACCTTGGTTGATAAAATCAAGACTGGTGACTTTTCTTTATACGTGGCTAATTATGCCAATGGCGATATGGTGGGTCACACTGGCAATTTAGAAGCAGGAATTAAAGCGGTTCATTACTTGGATCGGTTTTTGCAGGAATTATCCGACGCTACGCTAGAAGTCGGTGGGGCACTAATTATTACGGCAGACCATGGAAATATTGAAGTTATGATCGATAAAAAGACTGCTGAAATCGATAAAGAACACTCCACAAGTCCGGTGCCATTTATTTTGATAGCTAAGGAATTTGCCTTCGCTGAGCCAAAAAATCGCGACTATCTATCACTTTCAGCCAATATTCCGGCGGGGATTGTGTCAGATATTGCCCCAACCATTTTAGAACTTTTGAACATTCAGCAACCTAAAGAGATGAACGGTCGGAGCTTGCTGTCAGTGATTTAAGGTCTGTGGTATTATGACCACATGGCTAAAGAGTGGCGACATAAACCCGCTGTTTCAAAGGAAGTTTTAGAGCAATTTCCAGAATTGCGCTCTTTGGTGGTGCAATTGCTGCATAATCGGGGGGTGGACAATGCTAGTCGAGCGGAAACTTTTTTAAACCCAGATTACCACAATCTTTATAACCCGTTTTTATTCTCTGAAATGCAGGTTGCTGTTGACCGGGTGTGGGAAGCTATAAAAAACAAGGAAAAAATTCTGGTATATGCAGACTACGACGCCGATGCGGTAACAGCCAATGCAGTTTTACAGCAAACCTTTCGTTATCTAGATGTTGAGGTAGCCAGTTACATTCCGGATCGTTTTACAGAAGGGTATGGTTTAAACCTTGAAGCTTTTCAGAAAATTAAAGATCAAGGTGTGCAGCTGGTTATTACTGTGGACTGCGGAACCAACTCTGCTGATGTTGCGGATTTTTGTCGTGACAATGGCATTGATTTAATTATTACTGATCACCACGAGATTACTGGCGAAAAACCTAAGCCACTGGCTCTTATCAATCCAAAAAACCCTGACGAGCAGTATCCTGATGATCAAATTACTGGAGTAGGGGTAGCATACAAGTTAGCTAAGGCTTTGTTGATGCAAGCAGAAAATGTAATTGAGCAAAAACAAATATCAGCTGAAGATTATCAGCCAGAGTGGGATAAATGGCTACTGGATTTAGTGGCGATTGGTACAGTTGCGGATTGCCATTCATTGATGGGAGAGAATCGGATCTTAGTAAAATTTGGGTTAAAAGTTTTACCAAAAACCAAGTGGTTGGGTTTGCGGCAATTAATTGAGAACGCTGGGATTGATATTTTAAAAGATGCAATCGATAGCCAGACTATTGGGTTCACAATTGCTCCGCGCATTAATGCAGCTGGTCGCTTGGAGCACGCCGATGTTGCCTTGGCTCTTTTGACTGCCACAGATTTCGCTGAAGCGATTACTTTGGCGAATCGATTGGAAGATATTAATCGTCGTCGTCGAGACTTAACGAACCGTCTGGTTTCCGAGGCCAAAGAACAAGCCGAACTGTTAAGTGACAAAAAAGTTTTGTTGCTCCATAGCGATGGTTGGCCAAAAGGTTTGGTAGGGATCGTAGCTGGCCGAATTGCTGATTTGTATCATCGACCAGCAATTATTTTGGAGCGCGGAGAGTTAGAGTCCACAGGTTCAGCCCGTGTAGGGAATAGTAGTTTTAATATTGTCGAATGTTTAAAAGCTGTCCAGCACCGATTGGTAAAATTTGGTGGTCATAAACAGGCCGCTGGTCTGACCGCAAAAACCGCTGAGTTAAGCGAACTTTATACAGAAATTCTTAAATATGCGGATGAACATCCAACTCCAGATGGACCGCCGACATTAGAGATCGACGCTTCATTGGCCGAAGAAGATTTAACCTTAACTGTGTTTGATGATATCTGCCAGCTCGAACCATATGGGGCAGGGAATACGAGACCAATTTTTTCGTTGGAAGATTGCCGCATCATCAGTTACAAGACAGTGGGATCTGAGCAGCAACATTTGCAAATGAAGGTAATGTTGGGTGAAGCTATGCTTGATTGCATTGGTTTTAGCATGGGGTATTTGGCACCGCGCCTCGATGTTGGCAACAAGCTGTCCATTGCCGGCGAACTTATGGCTGATACCTGGCAAGGCTTAAAGAAGTTAAAGATGCGTTTGCTTGATATTCATTTTTCGGAAATTGAGCCAAGCCCTGCTATAATTCAAACAGTCGAAGTAATAGAAACAATCACAGTAGAACAAAAAATCATAAATGAATAAAAAATTAGTTGTTATTAATACTGATGGCGGTGCGCGCGGTAATCCTGGGCCAGCAGGGATTGGATTAGTAATTAAAAGTGAGGCAGGGGAGTTGTTGTATTCTTACGGCGGATACATTGGCGACACTACCAACAATGTGGCTGAATACAGTGCGCTTATTAAGGCACTGGAAGAATCAGTTAACCTTGGCGCTACAGATTTAAAAATCCAAATGGATTCGGAATTGATAGTGAAACAAATGCAAGGTGTGTACAAAATAAAACAACCAGCTCTGCAAGAGTTGGCTGCGAAGGTTTTAGCTTTGTTAAAAAAGTTTAATTCCTATTCATTTGTGCACGTGCGTCGTGAGTACAACAAAGAAGCTGATGCGCTGGTTAATCAAGCCTTAGACGCTCTCTAGGGCCTAGTTCCTAATATCAACGCTGACCAAAGCGCCATCTTGCAGAGCAATGATGGTTTTTTGATTATCTGTAATAGCGATCTGCCACACCTGTTTGCCGTTTAATAGTTGATACCGATTTGGTTTATCGCGTGCATCAATTTCAATTGCCTCAAGGCCGGATTGAGTTCCTATGAATCCGTAACCAATGCTGGACCGAACTAAGAAAGCTGTTTGCGGGGTTAAGCCGCCGCGAGTGAGCAATTGTGGTTTGGCTCTGAGGAAGTTGTAAAACATCAGTTCGTTGCCAGAGGTTATGAATGATAGCTCATTAGTTTTTAAATCCAATAATACGTTTAAGGCATCAGCGTTTTGCGCCAGCGGTTCTAAACTTTGGCCTACTCGACTTAACTTGCCAGCGCAATTGCAGAACAACTCTTTGTTGTCAGTAATATACAGTTGTGTGCCATAGGCCCCGCTTAAAATAATCTGATAGTCTTGAAAATTACTACCATCCCAGAACGCGCTAGAGATATTTGATTTGCTATCTTCGTAATGGTTACGAGCTTGGTCATCTATAATGTAGCCCGTATTATCTTCCATAGTGAATGCGAATACCTTTTCTTTGATCAGCCGATTTTTTTGAGCACCTGGGTCGTGGGCGTATAGATTGCCATCGCCGCCCAAAAACAAAATTACATTGTTAGGGGAGACAGCAATGTCCCATGGGTGAGCAATGTATTCCGTGTTAGGTAAGGTCAGCTTAACTAAAGCTTGAGTTTGAGTATCTAGTATGGAGTTGTTGCCTAAGTAAATATGTCGCCTGTTTCGCAGCTCTGTAAGGATAGTAGGATGAAAATTAAGTTGAATAACTGTTTGATCAGCAGGATTATTAAACGGCGCTCTTACAACTCTGTTGCCATTAACAAACCACAAGACATCGTTCATTATGACAAAACTTGATACTCCTTGTGGCACCAATACTTTTGGTTCGCTCTTCTTCAAAAGTTGTACTTCAGTTACACCTTCTTGCGCATAAGTAACTTTACCCGCCTCAATCGGTAACCGCTTGGTCCAATCAAAATAACCCTCTTTGCTTAAGGTAAATTGATATTCTCCTTGTTTCAAAAATCGCGCGATCGCAGGGGTGGAACTGTGCTCTTTGCCATCGATAAAAAGTTTTGCTCCTGTCGGATTGCTTTTGGCGTCTAAAATTCCTGTAGCACTGCTTTCTTTACCATCAAGGTTAATAGTTCGGCCACTAACGTACAAGACTAAAAGAGGGGCCAAAATCAAAAATACAACAAAGCCAACAGCAATAAGAGTGTAGCGAGTAGATGGTTTCATAAAGTGCTCTAATTATAGCAGTTTTATGGCGTTTGTGGGAGTTTTAGCAGCATTGCCCAAGCTGGTCCGGCCCTGTATAATGAATGGTATATGTTTCAAAGTAAGATCGGAATAGATTTGGGAACTGCCAACACCTTGGTGTTTTTTCCCAAAAAAGGCATTGTTATAAATGAGCCAACAGTAGTAGCGATTTCCATTGAGGATAACCGCGTTTTAGCTGTTGGCCAGGAAGCCAAAGAAATGCTTGGCCGTACACCGGAAACTATTGTTGCTAGCCGACCGATGAAAGATGGTGTGATCGCTGATTACCGTGTGACCGAAGCTATGTTGCGATATTTTATTAATAAATCTCTGGGTAAGGTGCGTTTCTTCCGTCCCGAAGTAATGATTTCTGTTCCAGGTGGTATTACTTCTACTGAGCGCCGGGCAGTAATTGATGCCGCAGTTGCAGCTGGCGCAAAATCAGCTTTTGTAATTAAAGAAACTGTGGCGGCTGCGATTGGGGCGGGAATTCCAATTTCATCTGCATCAGGAAATTTAATTATTGATATGGGCGGCGGCACAACAGATGTCGCAGTATTAAGCTTGGGCGGAATTGTGAATTCAACTTCAGTGCGCACTGCGGGCAACAAACTTGATGCTGCCATTATTGAATACGTGCGCAAGAAACACGGTCTGGCCATTGGTGATCGCACTGCCGAAGAAATTAAAATTACCATTGGTTCTGCTATGGCTCTTCCCGAAGAAGAAGTTATGGAAATTAAGGGTCGTGATAATATTTCAGGACTTCCAAAAACTGTAACCATGTCCACTAACGAAGTGGTGGAAGCAATCCAAGAAGAGTTAAAAGAAATGGTACGTGCCATTAAAACAGTTTTGCAAGATACCCCGCCGGAACTTGCGAGTGATATTATTGACAAGGGGATGATTATGACTGGTGGAACAGCGCAGCTTCGTAACTTAGACCATTACATTTCGCAGGCAGTTGGTGTGCCGTGTTATGTGGCTGAAGAACCATTGCTTTGTGTGGCCAAGGGGACTGGGGTGGCTTTGGATCACCTGGATTCATACAAAAAGAGTATTTTGTCGATAAAATAAAAGAGACGATCTGTAGGGGATCGTCTTTGGATTCCGTGCTGCTTTTAGAAACAGCCGTGTTGATGTCGTTGGCGGCTTCGATTACTATTAGCGATTTCTCTATCGAGCTGGCTAACTGTTTCAAAAAACTTTGCCATTTCCATCAAAGCTTCGTCAGGTACGTTGTGTTCAATTCCTTCGGTAATATGTTTTTCAATGCTTTGAATGTCCTTAAGATATTTGTCTAATGTTTCTTTGTGAACAGCTATATCTGAAAATTCCTGAAATGGCGGTTTCCCCAGACATTTAAAGGCTTTCAAGGCAAGTTCATAGGGTTGAGGCCTCTCCACGATTGGAAAATAACGTTGATATTCATCCTTTTGAACTTCTCTTAGAAATCGAAGAGCTATCTTAATAGTCCTCATAGTTAGTCTGGATTTGGCTTCAGGAGTTTCCCAAATTTTCGCTTTCATCCTTTCAGCCAAATACTTGAAATCATACCAGTATGCTGGGCTGGTGTACATTATTGTTGCTACTGACATCGTTCTCCTTACCAGAAGTCGCCTCGGAGCTATCTGGATTTTTTGTCATTTTAATCTTCTCAAGCTACTTCATTAACAAGAGTACTCGGTTTGCGATGGTAAAATCCTCCTTAGATATGCGTTTATCCTATTATACTCCTTTACTTCAAACTACTCAAGTTGCTTTTGATGTCAGCTCTAAACCCCGCCAATCATGTGTTACCGCGCTGTTAGCGCACTTCTTAATTATTTATCCACTGTTCAAGTTGAGGTTTTGTCTAAATTGTGCTATAATAAATAAAAGCTCACTTCCCAGCAAATTAGAAACAAAAAATGAAAAAAACCACAATTAAAGCGCTTTATTTATTCCTTTGTTCAATTCTCGGCATGGTCCTTTTTGGTATGTTGCACCGCTCTGTATTTGTTTTGTATGACCTACTTTTAACTGTTGACTACGATACTTACTCTTTTGGCATGCCGCAAGGCGCAATCCCAGCTTTAGACTTTACGACAATGTTGTTGATGCTTTTCTTGGGCGGTTGGTATGGAGTTGTGTTGGGTCTTGAATGGTACGCTTTGGTTTATGGCCCGAATGCCCAAGCTCCAGCTGGATTGTTCCATGGCTTTGTGCCACATAATTGGCGTGGTCGCAAAAAGGCTAAAGCCAGCTCTCGCATGGAAAGTTTGAATTCTTTTATGGCTCCAGCGCCAGCAGCTTCTGTATCAACAGTAAAAGTCCCGGTAGCCGAAAGCCAAGCTTGGAGTTTTGATGATTTTATTACTCCAGCAGCCAAGAAAAAAACCACGCGCAAGAATACTGCTAGAAAAACAACTGCTCGTAAAACTACTAAGCGCGCTAAAGCAACTTCAGTCTAATGAATATCGCTTCGCTAGTCATTGGAACAATTGTTAGCGAGGTGCTTTTTGTTTTAACCAAAGTCATTTTTATAAATTATCTTGATATCGATAACTTGGTAGTCAAGATTTTATTTTTTGTTGTATTGATAATGATTACCACAGCAGTGATTCGTCGCATGGGGGTAATCAATTATTTGGAATGCTTTTTCACGGCCATAGTATGGCTGATCATCATGATTTTGGTTGACATGGCCGTTACTTCAGTGTTGATCGGCCGCGAAATGTACCATCATGTTTATTTTTGGTTAAGTTATTTGGCTGTTGTTTTGTCAGTAATCCTTTTCCACAAAGCCTTGCACGTTGAAGTGCGCAGGGGAAATGCGAAGATGTAAGTGCGCACCTTCTTTAGCATGGAAATTTTTAAATGATAAAGCCGCCCATTCGGGCGGCTTTATTTCGAGCCAATGTGGCTTTTGAGCTCGGTTGTCACGCACATCATACCATGCACATGATCCTTTTTCAAGGTGGTGCATCTCTACGACGCAGCTAAAACCTATTTTAACAAAAGCTCTTAGTTTTAGCTAGTGCAAAAATTCCGCTTGACAAAGGATATTTTTCAGATATGATGGAGGTGTTCAGTGTATGAGGAACTGGTGGAAGAACTAGTTGAACTAGGGTTCAACCAGTTGAGAAGCTAAAACTACTGTTTTTACTACTCAATGTTAATAGCCAAACCGTTGACTATTACTCTCACCAGAGAATCCACTGAACGACACCGTACTACAAGGTACACAATATCTAACTAAAAACCAAAAATATCTTTAAAACCAACTAAACCCTAAAACCAAGACTAAACTACTGACTTAAATACCCCAAAACTAAATACCAAAACCAAGACCAAAAGTCCAAAGAAAGTGGGAGAAATCAACTTAAATACAATGCAAATAGGGCAGCTTAGCTCTTTTTTTATTCAAGTAAGGTGGTCTTATCATTTTGTATTGTATTTTGTATCAGGAGCGTTAGTCCATCATAAAGCCCACCTCCGAGCCGGCCTTCTGTGCTTTCAAAAGGGATTCTAGCTACTCCTTCCGCAGCCTTTTCAATAAAATCGTCATGACTAAATTTAGTAGGGGAAGTGTACTTATTAAGCCCTTCTAATATCCAATTTTTATCCTCTAGTCTACCATTTAATTTAAGTATATTTTCTAACGAATGATTATAATGATTATATAGTGACTTAAAAGTATCTTGATTATTTTTCTTTCCGTAATCTGTCAATTCAAAGTTTTGTAGCCAGGCATAGACAAAAGCACACCGTATAATTGTAAGCTCCTTATTAAATAACTCTTCAAGTACATTTTGCTCAAATTTTGATTTAATCTCTTTGACCTGTTGTCCGATTACCTTCTCACTATCAAAAATGTATTTGAAGCAATGGTCTAGCCAGGTATGATACACTTTCAACGTTTCTACGAGCTCACTCTTAACATCTTCATAGGTTAGTCCTTCAGGAAGAGTTTTTTCAAAAGCTTTTATCCTATGCTTGTTTATTTCCTCAATTATTTTTTTAACTGACTCAGGGTAGTCAGTATCAATATTGGATTCGTCTAAGTTTGTCATATAGATTATTATTTATTCGATTCTCCTTTCCAACGGAAAGCTCTTCTGAAACCTGCATCCTCTGCTTCTTTTACAGTTGCAACATATAGCTCTCCTGTTTTTGGAGTTATTTTAGTGTGGTCGTATTTTTGGTCGAAAGGCAAGTGGTATATTTTTTCTTTAGTTAGCTTGTTGATATTACATTTAATGCTAGGGTAGTTTTTATCGAATTTGAATTGTTCTTGTAATTCTATGCCTAGCTCTTTGCTAAATCTTCTCGCTAAATCAGAAAGTTGGGTAGTGGTATAAAAAATAGCCCTAACTTTTTTATTTGGATTCTCGTCACGATATTGGAACACAGTGCCAAAAAATTGGAAAATATGTTTTTCGTATATTGTCCTAAATTGTGACCAATTTTTACATTGAATAATGACAATCTCATTCTTGTTAGTTGCTATGATATCTCTACCTAAATCTTCCAAGCCTTTAAATATTCCAAAATAATCTACTTGATATCCTTGCTGTTCAAATAAGTACCCTACATAACGTTCGTATATTTTCCCTATATGCCATTTAGATTTGGGCCTTTTCCAATATCTATCCAATGCTTGCTGGTTTCTCTGGGCAGTAGGTAATTTCCTATATTCTTCTTTGGTTAGGTATTTTGTAACCTCATCTTCCAGCTCCTCTTCAGAATACTCAACCAGATATTGTTTATCTTCTTCAGTTATATCAGATAATTCCTCTTCTTTTAACTCAATAAGAAATGGGCAAATTGATTCGTAGTATTCAATCAAATATTGAAAGATTTTCTTGTCTTTCAAAGCTTCTCTCTTTATTCTAGAATACTCCTTTACAATGTCACTAGCGCTTGGAGCTGGCCTATCCTTGTATCTAAGAAAATCTATGAGAGATTTATCTTGTAAGGCAAAATATTCATCATAGGCTTTAGCTAAGGTAGGAAAGCCCCTCTGTCTTTCTAAAGCTAACTGCAACACCTCCTTTTTTATCTGGTTATATTTATCTTTCTCTCTCTGTAGTGAGTCTTCTTCTTGCTTGAGAAGTACCAATTTGTCGTCTAGCTGTTTATTAGCCGAATTAAAAGAGCCTATCAGATTTGTTAGCTCCAGTTTAATTTTATTATAGTAGCTCATTTATGGATAAACTTGGTTGAAATCTTTTGCAAAAGAATTGATGTTATTTTTTTCATATTCCACTTTGGCTTGTTTTAAACCAATAATATAATTACATTCTTTACTACTGCAACTAAACACGGATGGCAATCTACCATAACCGTTGTATGTATATATTACTTTTAAATAACCGCTTTCACATTTTGGACAATCAGACCCAGCTATTTTAGCAGCATATTTAGGTAGGCGAGCTAGTTCCCAAGAAGATATCCTCTTAGGAATTTCTCTTGGTGTTGTAATTAGGATTGCAGAAAGTTTATTTTTGTAATTTTCTAGTATTGTTTCTGTGTCTGATTTATCGAATAGATCGTGAGCAACTTGTTCTCTAATCTTTTCTCGGCGTTTGTTAATTAACCATTGAATGATACTGATGATTATAACAACACCAACTACATACAAAAACCACATAAATTTAAAATATTCTCAACCCATAGAATAAGTGCCAGATGGGACTCGTTCTAGTTTGGGTATGATTTAAGCAATCCTCTAATTCCATACGCTGTTTAAATGGTTCAATTTCAGTAGTATTTTCACACATTCCTACCTGAACGGCATAATGATAATTTTCTAATCTAATAATGGCAGTGGCGAACCAAATTAGTAAGAGTATTAAAACTATAATAATTATTCTATCTTTATTTATTTTCATATTGTTTATTATTACCGAAAATTATATATAGCAATACTTTGTAGTATAGAATCATAATAATTCCAAATAATATTAATATCCCAAGATAGGCGGGATTAAATATCCTATTAAGGTTTGTTTTCGTATGGTCTAGTGTCCATACATCCATAGAGTTTGTGAATACAGACCTTTCCACAACCTTGTCTATTCCAGACCATATTATGTTCTTATTTTCGTAATCACTCAGATTGGCAATTTCTATACAGTTACCTGATTCTGAAGTAAGGTAGTGTTTGAACTCATCGGATGATACTTGTGAACTAGCCATAATAATAGCATCATTGCCTTTAAAATGTGATGCTCCATTAGACTTGGCAAAGTCATCAACATGGTTTGTAACATTCTTTGCACAATAAATATTTTGACTTAGTAAAAAGCCTCCGTTTTTATAGTAGAGATCATCATTGATTCTATTCTCGTTTTCACCGATTCTTTCTCCTGGTTTAACTAAATCTCCAATTTTTGTTAAATTATTAGTCATCCTATCTTTCAGACTACTAACCTGGCGATATCTGTCTGGTTGTCCAGTGTGAAATGTTGCATACAATAAGCTGACAGCGAATGAAACGAAGAAAAGTACGAGTAGTAACCGATGCCACCACCGATTCTTTAAGTTTAAATCTTTACGAAAGAAGTTTTTAAATAGCATTTTGATTTTATTTAGTTCCTAAATATAGTTCGCTGTATTTATCATAGAATGCTTTTTGTGCGTCAGTTCTTTCTTGGGTAGATTGCGCGTCAGATGTAGTATATTGAGCCAATACCTCGTTGGTTAAGCTATCAATCAGATATCTGCTTTGAGAATTTGGCACCCCACCTGTTCCGTACATATTTAGAGTGTAGGAATATAGACATGTATTCAACTTCTCACTATATTTAGTTTCGCTGCTATCAAAAGAGGTGAAAACGAGAAGCTTTGCATCTTTTGATTTTTGTTCATCTTCTCTTTTTTGCTGATCTAACTGGGTGGCAATTTCTTTGCACTTTAAATTGCGCTCAAAGGAATCACTAGTTTGTTTGGTGCTAGAATTACAACTAGCTCCCAGTAAGGCTATTGTGGCAATAGCGAGGAAAATATATTTCATATAACAATTATACTTACTTTACCTTTTATTTAAAAGAGAAATTCTTTCTGGCTATTTGAGCAATAATTTAACTGGCCAAATTAGGATGAATGTTAACGCTGTACTGATAGAGAGGTTATCTAAAAATTTTGGTGGTTCAATGAAAAGACTGCTGGCAGTTTGATTGCCCGGGTTTTTAAATAGAATCTTTCTAAAGTCCCATAATGCCATTAAAATTCCAGCTAGGAAGTAAACAAGCATAATAATCACAAATATTCCCATATAGTCAGTATATCAAGTTTGTGTTTTGTTTGAAAAACATAGCAATTTGTGGCATAATTTAGTTAAGTTATAGAATATTTTAGTATTTCTATGAAGAATTTTGAAAGCACTTCAGATATAGGCCGGGCTAGTATGGTGGTAGAAGCTAGACCTAATTATAAAGCTATAAGAGAGAATAAAGAGCAAAAGATTTTATCTAGCTTTACTCCAGAACAACAGTCTGAAATAAAATACAAACAGCAAATCCTATCTTCCCTTGCTTATTTTATTGGCAAGGATTTTCGGATTCCGGTAAAACTCAATGAGCCAGGTGAAGGTTGGCATTGGGATTTTGAGAAAAATATTATTAAGATAGACCCACAGGACTTGCTGGACAAACCTATGGATTATTTGCGGTTTGTTATTTCACATGAAGGGGGTCATAGAAGAATTTCAAGAGCAGATTTTATTCCTCTCGAGCAATGGCAAGAACCCGGGTTTGCTTTTATGATGAATGCCATTGAAGACCCACGGGATAATAATTTTGTGGCTGAAAGCTATCCAAAGTTTAAGGAGCAAATGGGGATCGCCTATGAGCAAGATTTAGATTTTGAGGCAAAAGCAAAAAATACTGCTACCGATGAGCTGGGTTATAAGCCTCGTTTTATGCAGGCCGGTTTTGAATATATCAAGCAGTGGTTTAAGGAAACTAAGGGCGAAGAATTTGAATTAAGCGAAGATTTACCAGACGATGTTAAAGAAGTGGTCAATAAAACTTTGACTGCGGCTCAAGATTCTTGGTGGCGATATCCGTCTCGCCAGGAAGCCGACAGCAGTGAAGAATTAATCACTCAATACGCTAAAAAGAGTTACGAAATTAACCGTGATAGAGTTTGGCCTGATTTCAAAAAGTTGATCGAAGAGGATATGAAGGATCAGCAAATGCAGGAAATGATGAAAGATGCTCAGGGCAAAGGAGAGGGTGGCTCTGGCCAGGGTTTGCCTCAAGAGTTGAAAGATAAATTGACTCCTGAACAACAACAACAATTAGAAGAGGCTATTGAGGAAGCTATTAAAAAGCAGCAGCAAAAGAATCAAGAACAACAAGGCCAAGAAAGCACTGAAGGAGAACAGAAAGAGCATGGCGAATCCTCAAGTGAATCCGAGAAATCAAAGGGCGCTCCAATTAACCTCGATTCATTGTCAGAAGAATTAAAGCAGAAAATTAAGGAGTATATTGAATCAATGCCGGAAGCTCAAAAGCAGGAACTTGCGGAGCGAGCTCAGGCTGCCTTGGATCAGTTTGAAAAAGAGCTAAATGAAGAGCTTCAAGGGAAGCTATCGGATAATCCTAAAAAAGCTGAGGAACGGAAAAGCGGCAAAAAAGAATCTAGTGAATTTGAACCTGTAAATGAATTAGAAACCGTTCCAAAGTCAGAGAAAAGGAAAAGTCATGAAATAGATGAATCTGAAATTCAAAAATATCGCGACATGTTGGCAAAGGAAATGGAAAAAGATGCCAATATATATGAACAGTATAGACGGGAAGTTTTACCTATTATAGACAAACTCGAGCAAGATTTGCGCGACATCTTTGTGGCGCGTCGTGCGCGCGGTTGGGAAGGCGGACACAAATCTGGCAAACGTATAGACATTAAACGCCGTATTCAGGAAAAAGCCAAAGACGTACCGGCCATGGAAAGTCGGGCTTGGCAAAAACGGGAACTCCCTCAAGAAAAAGATTATGCTATTTCTTTATTAGTTGATCTTTCAGGTTCTATGGCAGGTGAAAAAATAGAAGAAACTTTCAAAGCAGTGATTGTACTAACTGAAGTTTTGAATCGCTTATCAATAAATTTGGAAGTTTTAGGATTCAACGACAAGATATATGAATACCAGAATTTTGGACAACCTATCTCGAAAGAAATTCGAGAGAATATGGGACAAATATTAAGCGAGGTACGGGGTCGAGGTGCTGCATACAATGACGATGGTTGGGCTATAGAACAAACTTCAGAGCGTTTGGCTAAACAAAAAGTGGATCAAAAGTTTCTAATTGTTTTGTCTGACGGTGAGCCGGTTGAATCGTCTAAGCATCCAAGTTCTCAGTATCCCTTAAAAGGAATGATAAAAAAGGTAATAGAGGAAACCGATCAAAAGTTAATTGGCTTGGGGATTGGTTCTGGTACTGGACATGTTTCTAAGTATTACCCAAACAGTCTGGCCAATGTAAATATTGAGGAAATGGCTGGGAAATTGGCTGGTTTAATTGAAGAGGTAATTGCTAATTACAACAAATTTTAGTATATTTAAAGCATATTATGGAACAAACAAGAGACGAATTAAAGAAATTTTTGAGTATAGCTTCTGGTCAAAAGGAAGTGGGTTTAATCATCGCTGAAGATGAAACCCAGGTGCAAGAGCTACAACAATCTTTAAAGAAAGTCGGCTTCATTAAAGTAGATAGAACTTCAGAGTTGTTAAATAGAATGGATAAGCCAGGTAAATTGTTATTTACTTTCAGCGGTACAATCAATAAAAATGTGTATGATTTTCTAATGCAATATCCCACAGGGCAAGTGGAAATTTTTGATCATACTCAAATGCAATCCCAAATCGCTATTCCAGACTACAGGAATTTATCAGTCATAGCTTTAATAACAAAACGAAATCTTTTAGTATTGGAAAATCAAGGATACAGTATCCGTATGAATACGGGAGTTGCATACCAAGTGTAAATCTATGCCAGGATCATCTGAAACAAAATTTAATGCTTTGACTCCTGAAGAAATGGGAGAGGGGCTAGAGCCAGAGACTAAGGTTGAAACCTCTGAGGTCTTAGAAGACCAAAAGCCAGTTAAGGAAACCGAAACCTCGGTTTCGTATTTAGGTGTAAATTTAGAAAAAGCTACAGTTAAAGGAAGCGCCTATGTTCCTAAGAGAGAACAATATGAAGACTTTATAAATGACACTGAACTATCTTTGCCTATGCAAAGAGATTTAGCAGTAGCATTTTTAAACGGTGAACCTATTCTTATTGAGGGTGGTACTTCAATCGGTAAAACAACTACTGTTAGAAAAATGGCAAGTGAGCTTGGCTATGAAGTTCATTACATAAACTTAAATGGTGCTACGGACGTAGAAGATTTAATGGGGCGGTATATTCCTAATCCTCATAAACGAGGCGAAGAAGACCCGGAATATATTTTTGCAGACGGTAAAGTTACATCTGGCCTAAGACAGGAAAAGGGGAAAGTTAAGGTTATTATTTTAGATGAGTACAATGCTGCTGCGCCTAATATTGCTATTCGTTTGCACGAAGTATTAGATGCCCTTGAACGTGGTGGGGAGGTTGTTCTTTCCGAAGATGCTTCCGAGGAAGTGTCAGTAAATAAAGAGCGTACTAAAATTGTCGCTTTAATGAACCCACCCGGGAAAGGATATATTGGTCGTGAGCCAATGGATCCTGCTCAGTTACGTCGTTGGGTCTATAAAAAAGCGGCTTCAGAGCTTCCAAGTAGTACTTTTTCACATTCAACTAAGTCATTATTTGGTATTGATAAGGAATCTCAAGAAGTACCACAAAAAGATTACTTAAACTCTCGAGATACTGCTCTTACTCCAGAACAGCTTGAGGATATTCCGGGTTTGCCAGAAATTTTGGCTAAGTATGAAGAGTTCCATAAAACAGCTAAAGAGCTTCTTAAGAATCGACAAATCGCTGAAGATCAGCCCCAGCCGTTTACTTATGATGATCGTATGGAACCTCGCCGTGTTCGGGATTTCATTTTGAAATTCTATAACGGTGATATAAACGAAACCTTTCAGCAAGCGTTGCAATACTATTATGCAAATAAGTTAGAAAGCAAAGTAGACAAAGATAAACTTTCAGAAATCATCAGAACAGTTGAGTATAGACCTCGAACAGAAGAATCAAAAAGAAAGAGCCTTGCTGAAGAAATTAATGAGGCTGAGAACACCGACTTTTCGGATGTAATAGATACTTTCGAAAAGGAATCTTCTTCCGAAAGGATTGAGAGGATCGAAAAAGGTGCGACTACTTATGAAAAAGCTCAAGAAATTATGGCTGAGAATTTTTACGGTGTTGAGGCCTTTAATGAGGCCTTCTTAACTAAACGTAGTTTGAGTGCAGAATTTAGTACCGTCCCTTATAGTAATGCGGAGCTTGAGCGAGCAAAAGCAAAAGGCGAAATGCTGGTTCTCAGATATGCAATATCAGGAAGCTCAAGTATGGAAAATATAAATAAAAGATTAGAGGAAGTTTTTAAAGACAAAGACGGTAAGCCACTATATGATACAGATTGGTATGAGGGTGAAGATTTCTTTAAAAAGCAACCTGTTAGAGAAGGTTGGGCTTTGGTAAGTCAGGAAGTAATTGATAATTCAACCTCAAAAGATTATATACAACAGACAGCAGTACTACGAGATTATTTAAAAACAGTAGATTCTTTAAGCGAAGCAGAAGCTAAAGAGGTAACTGACGAGAAGTTAACGGAAATTAGAAAGCTTATGGATAAAGACTGGCAAGCCGCTTCAAAAGCTTTAGCTGAATTAAAAATTAACCAGAATCACCGTAGAAATGCAGCAGAAGCTTTGTATGATTTTGCTATTAGATATAAAAATAGCGATGAACGAATGCTGGAAACTATGTATGATTGGACTAATTCTCGCACTTCTTTTGGCTTGCTTGTGTTTTTCGGTGGGGCCGGTGACAGGGGTGCCAGTGTCGACAGGTGGGATCCGGGGCTTTCGAGCGACGGTCTCGGCGTGGTGTCAGTCCGTTAGTTTCTTCTCTTTTGATTCTTTGAGTTTTGGGTTTTGAACCTTTGATGCATTTGCCGAGCTCCCGTCAGGGAGCTCGTTTCGGTTTTATTTATGGTATAATTGGGGTGGCTAATGAAAGGTCGTGCATGCATTACCTTCGCCACCGTTATAATATAAGAGAAGAACTGCTTGCCTTGTTCTGGTGCAAATTCTTAATAAGAATGTTGCCACATATTTACACAGCGGCTACTACTCATTTTTGTGAGATGTAGCCGTATTGATTAGATGGAATGGGGTAAAAAACTTGTTCCCTTTCTCGCACTTCTGATGGCAAGCTTGTGAATTTCGGTAAGGCCGATGACAAGGGTGCCAATGTCAACAGGTGGAATCCGAGGAATTCGAACGACGATATCGGCGTGGTGTCAGTCCGAAGTCACTCTTATATTAAAAAACAAACAGGTTTTTATCTGTTTGTTTTTGTAAGGCTGGATATCCAGCCTCCTAGCATTTTACCAATTTCTTGAAACTGAGCTTCGTATTTAATATACCAGCGCTTTTCTAAAGCGTGCACATCCTTAGCCAGTCTCATTACTACCTTAAGCGATTCCAAAGTAAGGTTAGCATCGGACAGAAGTTCTTTTTTCCGAGAAACATCTTTAGTATGATAGGCACCTGTTACACTCACGATCATATCTAGTAATAAATTTTCAATTCTATGTCCAATAGCAAAGCGGTCTTTTTTGGGCAGAGTCTGACAGCGAATATACCATGAACAATACAATTGATACAATGCGTGAAATAAAGGAGGTTGAGTTAAATTCCGAGTCGGGGGGGGGTGATAGCTGACGTGGCCGTTTTCAATCAGCCAATCAACTCTTTGCATTTCGTCCATCTGCATTTGCTCGTCCTGAGCGTCTACATTGGCGTGATGCGCGCAACATGTTCTAAACATTGTACAAAATTCCTCCAGTTTTTTATTCGAACTTTAACATTATATCATAATATTATAAATTGGTCAAGTATAGTAAAATAATCATTAAAATAAGCCAAATTATCACTTTAATGTCTAGAGATTATCCAATTGAATCAGCTCAAACACCTGTTATAGCCCACATCGATATGAACAGTTATTTTGCTACGGTTGAGCAGCAAGATAACCCAGCTTGGCGTGGTGAGCCTGTGGGGGTGTGCGAACATTTGGGCGGCATCATTATTGCCGCTAGTGTTGAGGCGAAACGATGGGGCATTAAAACTGGTACTCCAGTTTGGGAGGCGCGCAAGTTGTACCCGAAGATTCATCTTACTAAAACTCATCCGGAGCGCTATCGTTATTACACGGCTCGGTTTTTAAAAGTGTTTGAGGATTATACAGACAAGGTGGAAAAGTATAGTATTGATGAAGCCTTTTTGGATTTAACTAAAGCGTGCAACATCCGTGAGAAGAATTCTGCTGGTGAGTGGGTACCAACTGATCCGTGGTTTGAGGCAGTGAAGATTGTGCAGGAAATTAAGTACCGCATGAAGACCGAAGTCGGGGACTGGATTCGCTGTAGTGCTGGTGTTAGTTATAGCAAGTTAGTGGCGAAGATTGCATCAGACCTACAAAAACCGGATGGCTTAGTTGTGGTGCGGCCGCAAGATAAGGACGCGTTGTATTATCGTCTCGACCTAGAAGATATTCCTGGTATTGGCCGCCGTATGAAGCGCAACCTTGGCACCTTAGGCATTCGTACGCTTAAAGATTTGCGTGATTATCCTTTGAGTAAACTTGTAGCCCATTACGGGATTCAAGGGTATCATTTGCACAGCATGGGCCAGCTCGAAGGTAGCTGGAAAGAAGAGTTTGAGCAAACTGATGCCGCAGACGGCACTATGAAATCAATTGGTCATATGTATACAATTCCGCAGGAGTATCGCCAGCAAAATGTAATGCGCTCTGTGCTGTACAAGTTGTCGGAAATGGTTGGTGCTCGTCTTCGCGTAAATGGCGTTATGGGTAATGGTGTGCACGTGCATGTGCATGATCCTGAGCGCATGCATGTGGGCAAAGGCGCAAAGTTAGATCATTATCTGCAAGATGGCCGGGAAATTTATATGGAGGCCATGAGTTTGCTGAAGCAAAGCGGACAGCTTAAAGAAATTGAAAAACAATCTTACCTGATTGGCGTGACTGTGTTTGGCCTTGTGCCAGAAGTAACGCAGGGGAATTTGTTTGAAACAGTAGATCGGGCCAAAACTCGCTCCCAGCTAATGCAAGCTATGGA
This sequence comes from uncultured Candidatus Saccharibacteria bacterium, assembly GCA_964650255.1. Classification (GTDB taxonomy): domain Bacteria; phylum Patescibacteriota; class Doudnabacteria; order UBA920; family UBA920; genus UBA920. Next base: position 50,321 of record CAZYQT010000001.1, on the reverse strand, counting down.
TAAAATTAATCAAAAGTATGATGATTTTACAGTGGCACGCGTGCCCGCATTCCTTGCGCGCGACATTATTCGCGACTCAGTAGGCTTTGGCCGTATGAAAGAATTCAAAACCACATTCATGCGCGGCGGGTTGGCGGGGTTTAAATAGTTTGGCTAACTATTTCTATTTGTGGTATAATAAATTGAGATTTGGTTGAAAATATATTGGCAAAGTGGGTAGTCCGCAAACGCACGAACGAGCCGCTAGGCGAGTGAGGAGTGCTACCCATGTGGTAATATATTTTCAACCACCCATCAAGATTGACACCAAAACAAAATGGTTCCAATTCAAACATATAAGAAGTTTTTAACCGAGCTAGTGCGTCGGCACATGGTTATTTTTGGTACCAACATTGCCAAAGAAATCGCTGCTAGTGTGCCAGGCTTGGAAGTTTCAGAAACCGGCGAAGTCACAGCCATTAACACCGCACCCCTGCCAGTCTTACAAAAGCTAATTGCCATGTATCAAGAGCTGTCTGAGCCAGTGGCCCTTCTGCAATTCCGCTTACTTCTGGACAATTATCCGGATATTTTTTTGGAATACAATCAGCCAATTCCGAACATCAAATTAGTTTGTACCTTAACTGATAAATCTACCAGTCAATGACCATAGTAATTTTACTCATTGCAGATTTTCTTTTACTTGGCGTGGTAGCGGGTTTTTATTTTCGCAAACGTAGCCAAGAACGTGCCGTAGTCGAAGGGGTTAGTTCTAGGTCCAGAGAGCTTCAGCAACGCATGTACCAGATTCAGGTGCTTCAAGAAATTAACGAACGCCTTGGTTACACGCTCGACACTAGTAAGATTATTGAAATTGTTACCGGCAGCATTGGTTATTTGTTGCATTATGAAACCGTGTCGTTCATGCTTTATGCTGATCCGAAAAACATCGTTTTTAAATGCCACGTCCACCACAGCGTAAATCACGCGTTCATCTCTCAGGTCAAAGAAAAAATGCAAGCCGCTACTGCCACGCTTTGTAATCAGGAGGTGTCTTTAGAAAAAATTGATGAACGCATGAGCGGTGCAATTTTAGATGACAGCCTTAGCACATCCGTGGAATCTTTTCTAAATATTCCTGTCATTATCGAAGGACAACTGCTGGGAATGATTAACATTTCCTCATCTACCCCGAATCAGTTTGGCAAAGATCAAGCTGGTGTAGTTTATACGATTACTAATCAGGCGGCGTTCGCAGTATCTCAGCTGCAAGCCGTGCTCGAGAACGAAAAAGGCAAACTTTCCGGCATTATTGCGGCAATGACAGACGGCGTGTTTATGGTGGATTTGGAGTATCAGTTGGTAATTTCCAACCCGGCGGTTGTGGACATGTTGCAATTGCCAGTGAACAAAAATGTGACCACCTTTGATATTATGGATGCTTTGGCTGGCAAGGTGGATTTGCGCATTAAAATTGATGAAGCCTTGGCAAAAAATATGCCCGTAACAATCGCTGAGGTATATTTGCACGACAAGGTGATGGATATTACCTTAACCCCAGTGCGCGACAAGACCGGTGTGCACCGCGGTGTGGCGGTAATTTTGCACGATGTCACCAGTGAAAAGTCTTTGGAAAAGCTCCGCCAGGAATTCACGGCAATGATGGTGCATGAGCTGCGCGCGCCGCTTACTGCCGTGCGCTGGTCTAGCGAGTCACTCATGAAAGGTTTAGCCGATGCCAAAGCGCAGACCGATCCAGCAAAAATAAAAGAGAGTATTGCTCATATTGATGATGCTGCCACAAACATGCTGGAACTGGTGAATGACTTACTCGATGTTGCCAAAATTGAAGCCGGCAAGTTTGATATCAACTCTCAGCAAAACGACATAGTAGCCTGCATTAAAGATGAGCTGCAGACCTATCAACCGCAAGCAGAGGCCAAACACTTGGCTTTGAACTATATTGGTCCAGAAAAACAAATGCTATCTTTCGACAAAGTTCGCATTTCGCAGGTAATGAATAATTTGCTTAGCAATGCTATTAAATATACGGATAGCGGCAAAGTCGAAATTAATTTAAGTGTAGAAACCAAAGCTAATCGGGCAGTTATTACAATTAAAGATTCTGGGATTGGCGTGAGTCGCGAAGACTTGAGTGTGCTGTTTTCTAAATTTAAACAATTAAAGAGTTTTGACTCCACTCGCAAGGGGACAGGGCTGGGTTTGGTGGTAAGTAAGGGGATTGTGGAAGCGCACGGCGGCGAAATTTGGGCTGAAAGCGCTGGGGAAAATATGGGCTCAACTTTCAGCTTTAGTTTGCCGCTTGTTTAACATACTATGCCATGTCAGAACACCTGAGTTCAGAATTTTTAGCACAGGAATCTCGTAAGGCTAGCTACAAAGAACGTGTCAGCTCCCAAATAAGAGAGCTGTTAGATAATGGTACATCCCTAGAAGATGTGGTTGAAGCCTTAGGCGCTGAGGCTTTTTATGGCGTTGGTGGCTCTAGAAATAAGCAAAGAGATTCAATTAAACATTTTGATGTTAAGGCCTTTATGGATTACCAAATTGAAAGTGGTAATTTTTTAAAGTTACCATCTAAGGTTATTAAGCTTGATAAGGTAATTTTACCTTCGGGAGAGGGCGAGCTTAAAACTGGTGCTGGTGCAGGGTTCGAAAAGAAAGCACTTTGGCCAAGGAATGGCACTTTGGTTGAATTGCTTTCTGAGTTAGATTTAGATTATGAGCTTATAGAAGGTGTGTTAAGTCCAAATATGGTTCGAGCGAATGGTTACAATATCTATAACATAACTGATATTAGAAAAGCGGTATTTGTTAACGACGAAGCAGAGAATGCTACATATATTATTTATTTAAAGGATGGTCAGGAATACTCTGAGTTTATCAATTTAACAAAATCTGAATTAAGCAGTTTTCCAGAAAACAATGTTAAGAAGATAAGATTTAGAGATATACCTCAATGGAAAGAAATGGTTAAGGATGCCCTGCAATTGAAATCACCAATTGTCAAACCGGTAGAGCAAAAACCAATTGAGAACCAAAATTTGGAGTTTGCTCCCCCAGATTGGCTCACTACGGCTAGTATTGCTGATAGGGCAGGAGTGACCTCTTGGACGGTTAGCAAACTAATTGGGAAGTTTAAGGCTGAAGGTATTTCAGATGATTGGATAAAGACTTTTAAAAATCCTACCAATAGTAGGGCATTTGAGTATTTCCATCCTGATTTTGTAGCTAAATTAGTTGAGAGATTATTACCAATTGAAGAAGCGCCTAAAGGTTGGGTGACTAAAACAGGAATCCAGTCAGAAACAGGGATGGCACTGCATACTGTAGAAAAAATTGTTAAGCCTTATCGCGAAAATAATCCTGAGTGGTTTAATGATTATCTGATTCCAAAGATTAAAAGGGTGGAAGAATTTTTGCATCCAGATTTAGTTAAGACATTAATTAATCAACACAAAAACCGTAAATATGCTCCGGAGGGGTGGAGGACTGTTTCCCAATTAGCTGATCAGCTTGATATTCAGAATCATGAAAGGTTCCGGAATATGGCCAAAAGATTGGCCTCAGACAATCCAGAGTGGATTCAAAATTATTACGGGAAAAACAATCAAACCCATGACTATTATCATCCTGATTTAGTAGCGAAAATTATTGCAGAAGTAAATTCTTATGAAAGGCCCCCAGAGGGGTGGAAGAGTCGAGCAGATTTGGCCAAGCAGTTTAAAGGTAGAGAAAGCGCCCTTCAAGCAATAGCTAATAAGTATAGATCAACAAATCCGGAGTATTTTAAAAATTACGCCAACACTAATAATTTTTGTCAGAGTTTTTTGCCCCAGCTTTGGTAGAAAAAATTATTGCGGACATTCAATCGAAGAGTACAATACCTGAAGGGTGGTTATCTATTTCCGAAATGGAAAAAAATTTTGATGTTGGTAGGAGTTTTATCCTGACGGAGTTAAAAAAATACAGGAACAATAAATTCTATGCAGGTAAGTTTAAAAAATTCTTTAAACCCAAAGGTAATGAAGCGGAGTATTTCCACCCAGATTTAGTGAAAGCAATAGAAAAGAAAAGTACTGCTGCAGAGCCAGCTCCCAAGGGGTGGATGGCAAGAGGTACTATTCAGGAGAAATATGGTTTAAAGAGACAGCAGATAGATAATGCGATAAAATTTTATGCTGACGAAGTCGTTCGCCACCAATGGTTAAAAGATTTTATGTCTGACCGCAAGGTGAAATTAGAATTTCTTCACCCCGATCTTATTGAATTGGTCTTGAACAAGGTTAAAAGTGATTCCGCTAAGGGTGGATAACTTTTCCAAAAAAGCTTATAATATCAATATGACAAAAATCATTTGCGCTGAAGATGACAAGTTAATTTCCGCTGCTCTAATTGAAGGTTTCAATGGGGCTGGATTCGAAGCAACCCCAGCTTACGATGGCGAAGAAGCCATGGCCAAGATGCGGGAGATAAAGCCAGACTTGGTTCTGTTGGATATTATGATGCCAAAACTAGATGGCTTTGGAGTGGCTTGGGAAATGAAGGCTGACCCAGAACTCGCAAAAATTCCCGTAGTAATGTTAACTAATCTTTCCGACCCAGATACAGTAAGCAAAATCATGGAAGCTGGAATTATGGATTATTTATTGAAGAGCGAGCAGACCATCGACCAGATAATTGCTAAAGTAAAAGAAGTCTTGGCTCGTGACCCAAAGCCAAGTAACTAATCTGCATGGACGTACTGGCCCATACACTGTGGACAAACGCAGTCTTTCACGCTAAGTATCATTCAAAAAGAAAAATGCGGTACTTAGCCGCATTTTTTGGCGTAGCACCAGATCTGGTGGGCTTTACACCGTTATTCGTGTATTTAATTTTTACAGGGAAGATTTTTACTGATAGGTTTCCAAAAAACATTCCAGTTAAAAATTGGACTGTTGCCTTTGCAGAACACGCCTATAATTACACTCATAGCTTGGTAATTTTTGCTGCAGTATTTTTGCTCGTTGCTGTAATTGGAATGATTTATAGGTACTCCAAAACCAAGCAATTTAATTGGTGGGTGTTTTGGCCGTTACTAGGTTGGGTACTGCATATTTTTATCGATATCCCATCGCACAAGGGATTTTACGACACACCTTTCTTGTTCCCATTGTCAGATGCGCGCTTCACGCACGGTGTATCCTGGGCTCATCCGGTATACATGGCCATTAATTACAGCTTGCTGGTTTTGGTGTATATTGGATTAGTGATTTATCAAAGGAGCAAATATGGAAAAAAATAGAGAAATTTCTGGGGCGGATTTTAGAGTTAGTCATGATTTTGCTGATGACATCATGACTGCTCAGGAATATGCTGACTTAACCAACCGTAAATTGCCTCACCGGTATGAGTTAGCAAAAGATGGTAAGGCACTAATTGCGTATGGGTCAGGCCATTTTTCAAACCCCGATAACCCGGCTTTTAAAGTCATTGCCGAGGATGTTAAAAATTTACACCCTGATCTGATTTTGATTGAAGGCCTTGAAGCTATTAATACTATATCTGATGAAGAAAAAGAAGCGCACCGGACAAATGCCACTGTATCTGCTGAAGACATTTTAAAAAGGCATGGTGAAAATGCTTATTTAGCTTCTTTAGCCATTGAAAGTGGTATTGAGGTACAATCTCCCGAGCCTAGTCGCGCGGATCTGAATAACTATGCCTTGGAGCGCGGTGCCACCAAAGAACAGATTTTTGCTGAGGAAATCGCAACACTTATTCATCAGTATAATTGGCTGACAGATAAACCGTCCTTTGATGAATATATTAGCGGGTGGCTAGAAAGAGTAAAAATTGAATTTGGGTGGGAAGGTTTCGATTTTTCCATGGATAATTTTAAGCGGATTTTGAAGGAGAGCACTGGCAAGGAGTTTGATCTAGAAGATAAAGAAACCATAAAACAGTGTGCAGACCCAATTCCATGGCCAGATCAGCAGTGGAATGGGTTAAGAGCAGCTGCGCAGCTTAGAAATTTGGCGAGAGACCGTCATATTATTCATGAAATTGAAGAGGCTTTGAAAACTCATAATAAAATTTATATTGTTTTTGGGGCCAGTCATTTAGTAATGCTTGAGCCAGCGTTAAGAAAGATGATGGATGTCGACCAAGAATAAACATCTTTTCGTTATTGCTCACAACATTCGGTCGCTCTACAATGTTGGATCAATTTTTCGCGCTTGCGACACTTTTGGGGTGGATAAATTATATTTAACTGGCTACACTGGCGCACCGATAGGGAACAATGCTAATAAAATCGCCAAGGTAGCTTTGGGTGCCCAGGAGTTTGTGCCTTGGGAGCAGGCGAAGTCGTTAACTAGGCTTATCAATAAGCTGCGCAAGGATAAAGTGCGAATCGTTGCTTTGGAAAATAATGTGAATTACAAAATCACATCACTTAGGAACTACAAAGCAAAATTTCCCATGGTTTTAATTTTAGGCGAAGAAACCAAAGGTCACACTAAGAAAACTTTAGAATTAGTTGATGATATCATTGAGATTCCCATGCAAGGCAAAAAGGAAAGCTTGAATGTTTCCGTGGCGTGTGGCATAGCTTTGTATGGCCTTAGAAATTAATATAGATGATTAATTCACTTAACTTAACAACACTTAACTAGAAAATAGGTGATTCGGGGATAACTCATCCCACTTCTGTTCCACATGCGAAAACCCTTTCAAACAAAAGGGTTTTTTTGTTTGTCAGTGTTTCACTTCGCATTGCTTCATGGGGTATAGTGGGATATAATTACTGAGTAGTGGCAAGAAGTGGTATGAAGTGGGGATAAGTGGGTGGACAAGTGGATAAGCTACTACTGCAGGATTCTAATCTTTAAGAAATACTAGGAAATAGTAATGTTTATTGGTGAATACAACGGAACAATTGATGACAAGGCGCGCATCAGCATCCCAAAGAAATTCCGCTTGGCTATTTCAAAAAACCAAGTCGTTGTAACACGGGGCCTAGATAATTCCTTGGTTCTGTATACATTAGACGAATGGAAAAAGCTCGCTGAGAAACTGGCTAGTCTCCCGATTTCTACAGCTAACACGAGAGCTTTTTCCCGTCTGATGCTTGCAGGAGCAATGGATTGCGACATCGATAAGCAAGGCCGTATTGTCCTGCCAGGGTACTTGAAAGAATTCGCGAAAATCAAAAAGAAGTTGGTTTATGCCGGCCTCTACAATCGCGTTGAAATCTGGAGTGATGAACTCTGGGCTAAGTACAAGACACAAACAGAAAAAAACAGCAATCAGATTGCTGAGCAACTCGGGGATTTAGGAGTTTAATATGCCACAAGCAGATTACTCCCACATCCCAGTACTTTTACAACAAGCGATAACATTTTTAAATCCTCAGCCTGGGCAGCGTTATGTTGATGCTACTTTAGGTGGTGGGGGATATACTGCAGAACTGCTTAAAGCTGTTGGTAAAGATGGAAAAGTGCTTTCCATTGATATGGACAAAGCCGCAATTGATAACGCTTCACAAAACTTTGCGAAAGAGATTGAAGCTCATCAATTGGTATTAGCTCATAGTAACTTTGCTCAAATTGATAAAGTGCTCGAGCACCACAAAGACTTCTATGGTTTAAATGCTATTGATGGAATTGTGGCAGATATCGGTCTCTCCAGTTTCCAGCTTGATCAGGCAGAAAGGGGAATTACTTTTCAGAAGAAAGAACCGCTAGATATGCGTTTTGACCTTTCTTCTCAAGAAGATGACGCCCGCTTCATGCTCAATGAATACTCAGAAGCGCAACTCACGCGCATATTTACAGACTATGGCGAAGAAAAAGAAAGTTTCCGAATTGCTAAAGCCATAGTACGCGCGCGGGAAGAAAAACCACTTCACTACACCACAGATTTGGCAGAAATTATTCAGAAAGCTTTACCAAAACCAGTGCAGCATAAGTGGCAAGATAGCGCTCGCAGGATTTTCCAAGCTTTGCGGGTAGCCGTAAACCACGAGCTCGAGAATTTGGAAACATTTTTGCCCAAAGCTCTCGACCTAGTTAAGCCCGGCGGCAGTATGGTTATCGTTTCGTTTCATTCCCTTGAGGACAGAATGGTAAAGGAATTCTTTGCCAAAGCCGCTACTGGCTGTATTTGTCCAAAAGAATTTCCAATATGTATTTGTGGCCAAACTCCGCAGGCTGAATTACTTACTAAAAAAGCCATAACCGCGGACGCAGCCGAGGTAACTAAAAACTCCCGGAGTCAATCCGCCAAGCTCCGAGCCATCAGAAAACTCTAAAACTTTTATAAATATTTTCTAAATTAAATCTAAAATCAAAATAAAAATGACTTCCAAAGCCTTTACATTATCAACCTTTATTCCAAGCATTACTTCTGTAACTAAGACGAGTAAAGTTGTGCCACGAACCACTTCAGCTTATGGTCGTGCTTACAGCGCGGCAGCTACGACAGGTCGCAGTAGAGTTCAGCCTCAAACTTGGGTTAGCCGCACCAGTATAATGGGTTTGGCCTTAATTGTCCTTGGTTTAGGCTTTTATATTTATACTATCAATGCTTCCGTCTCTAAAGGTTACGAGTTAAAGAAGGAGCAGGCTGCAATCGAAGAACTTCTGGAAACACAGAAACGGTTGGTCGTTCAGCAAGCAGCGCTTGGTTCCATTGTTAAAGTGAATGATGTTGCTGCTACTTCTGGAATGGTCCCAGTGTCTGGGGAAGAATTTTTAACAGCTAATCAGTTAAGCGCGCGGTAATTCACCACAAAGAATCAAAACACATGGCTCCTCGAGGATATTCATTAGAAAAAGTGTTTCGTAAACGAATGGTCTTGATGACTGTTCTTTTATTTCTGTCATTTGCAGCGATTGTGGCAAGATTAGCTCATTTGCAATTGGCTCGGGGGAATGAATTCAAAGTTCAAGCTGATAGTCAGCGAACGAGTGTGCGTACAATCGAACCAGCTCGAGGTGAAATCCAAATCGCAGATAAATTTAGTGGCCAGCCATATACAGTTGCAACATCTATTGAAAAACCTTTGGTGTATGCAATCCCGGGTTCCATGACAGACAGAGAAGGTGCTGCAAAAGCTTTGGCACCAATTTTGGGTTTAACGGAGCAAGAAATTTTAGATAAAACTTCCGACAACAACAAGAAGTATGTCCCACTTAAGCGTCAGTTAACCGATGAAGATAAGAAAAAAATCGAAGATCTTCACTTGGCTGGGATTGCGTTCGACACAGAAACAATCCGGTTCTATCCAGAAAGTGCATTTCTAAGCCAGTTGTTAGGCTTTGTGGGCTATAAGGGCGACAGTGGTACAACCAAAACTGGTTTATATGGAATTGAACAAGCCTTTAATAATTATTTAACCGGCTCAGCGGGTAGTGTGGCTCAAGAAGGCTCAGCAAGCGGAGCTTGGATTTTTGGAGCTAAGCGCGACAAAGTTGCGGCCAAAAACGGCGATACAATTTTGCTTACCATCGACAAGACGATACAGTTCAAAGCCGAAAAGGTTTTAAAAGAAGCAGTTGAACACAATCAGGCTGACAGTGGCAGTGTGATTATAATGGATCCAAAAACTGGTGCGATTCAGGCCATGGCCACTTATCCAACCTTTGATCCTAATGAATATGCTAAAGTTGACGATCCATCAATTTATAACAACCAAGCAACTTTGGGGGCGTACGAACCAGGATCCATTTTTAAACCTATTACACTCGCCGCAGCCATTGATCAGGGTAAAATTTCTCCGGACACTACTTACACAGACACCGGTTCTGTGACGCTTGGTACATACACTATTGAAAATTCAGACCATAAAGCTCATGGACTGCAAACCATGTCGCAGGCATTGCAAGAGTCACTTAATACTGGAATGATTTTTGCCAAAAACCAAATTGGCAACAAAACGTTTAAGGAATATATTGAGCGGTTCGGGTTTGGTAAGAAGACTGAAATTGAAGTTGCAGAAGCAAAGGGAGATTTAGAAAATTTGAACGGTAACATTGATGTTAACTACGCCACTGCTAGCTTCGGGCAGGGGATCAGTGTGACGCCATTACAAATGATTCAAGCTTACGGTGCTTTGGCTAATGGTGGAAAAATGATGCGGCCATTTGTGGTGCAATCACGGATTAGCACTGGCGGAAAGGTTGAAGAAACACAGCCCAAGGAAGTCGGTAATCCAATTAGTGTAAAAACTGCTAGTACGGTTGCTGCGATGATGGTGAATGTGGTTGAGCTCGGCCATGGTAAGCGGGCTCAAGTGCCAGGCTATTATGTTGCTGGTAAAACCGGAACCGCGCAGGTGCCGCGCAAAGATGGTAAAGGTTATGAAGAAAACAATAATATCGGCTCGTTTGCTGGGTTTGCACCAGTAGAAGACCCTCGGTTCGTAATGATTGTCCGCATTAATCATCCGCGCACAGTAAGCTTTGCGGAAAGCACAGCGGCTCCAGCTTTTGGCACTTTGGCACAATTTTTACTCCAGTACTATAACGTTGCCCCAACAAGACTTGACCAGGTGATGAAAAAGTAGCATAGTTGGTCGCCGATTTGGCAAAAAATTGCTCTGAGTGTCTTTTGTTTTTCAGATTCGTACTCTATAATGAAAGCAACTAACACTCATGAAAACTAAGTCTACCATCAGAATCATCAACTCTAATATTCTGCGGTTTTTTGCAGCCATCGCAGCAGGATTTTTTGGAGTTTTTTTGATAATCGGCTTAAGCGGAATCGGGTATTTAATCTACGTCAACTCAACACTTCCTACTACTAAAGAGCTTTCCGCACGTGATGTTGCTGAATCAAGCAAAATTTATTCACGCGACGGCACTTTGCTCTATGAATTTCATGGCGAATACAACCGAACCAGCGTAGATCTAGACAGAATTTCGCCGTATTTAAAAAATGCTACCATTGCTGTTGAGGATAAAGATTTTTACAAGCACGGCGCCGTATCTTTAACTAGTATCGTTCGGGCAGTTTTAGCCAACTATGAAAACCGCGGGGCAGTCCAAGGTGGCAGCACCATCACACAGCAGTTTGTAAAGAATGCGTTGCTCGACAGAAAAAAATTGTACACCCGCAAAGTGCGCGAAATCTTACTTGCATATAAAGTGGAATCTCATTTTTCTAAAGATCAAATTTTAGAATTGTACTTGAATGAAATTCCTTACGGGCGTAATGCATACGGCGCAGAAGCTGCAGCCCAAAGTTATTTTGGTAAAAATGCCGGTGAATTGAATTTGGCAGAGAGTAGTTACTTAGCAGCTTTACCGCAAGCGCCAAGTTACTACAGTCCGACCGGCGCAAACTATCAGGCTCTAAAGGAACGTCAGCAATATATTTTGCAACTCATGTTCGAGCAAGGGTACATTACAGAGCTTGAAAAGCATCAGGCAGAGAATCAGCAAGTGGCCTTTCGAGAGCCAAAAACCGAGATAATTGCGCCATATTTTGTATCTTGGATTCAAAATTATTTAACCAATGCTTACGGTAAAGACTTCTTGCGCCAAGGCGGCTTGCGGGTTTACACAACGCTCGACATGAACCTTCAAAACTTAGCTGAAACAGTGGTGAAGGAAGGTGCAGAACAAAATAAAAAGTACGGTGCGTATAACGCCGCTTTAGTTGCGGTCGAGCCGGCATCTGGCAAAATTTTGGCAATGGCCGGTGGCAAAGATTACTTTGGTAGTCCAGAGCCAGCGGGCTGCGTACCTGGTGCAACCTGTAAGTTTGAGCCGAATGTGAATGTCGCAACATCGGAACGGCAACCAGGGAGTAGTTTTAAGCCGTACATGTATGTAACAAGTTTTAAACCGGAGTTTGGCTTAACGCCAATGTCTAAAGTGTTAGATGTGCCAACAAGTTTTGGCACTGCTAATGGCCGACCTTATGTGCCAAGAAATTATGATGGTAGTTCGCACGGACTCATCAATATTAGAAAAGCTTTGGCTGGTAGCTTAAACGTGCCAGCAGTTCGTACCCTTGCCACAATCGGTGTGGAGCCAGTGGTACAAACAGCGCATGATTTAGGCATTACTTCGCCACTTAAGAATTGCGGGCTCTCTTTAGTGCTTGGTGGGTGTGAAGTAAAATTAGTTGATCATGTTGGCGCTTTTGCAGTGCTTGCCAATGGCGGAAAGGGGAAAGGGGCAACACCGTTCATTAGAATAGAAGATAAGCACGGTAAAGTTTTGGAAGAATATCATGAGCCTTCCGAGCAGGCAGTGAATCCAGAAGCTGTGTACGAGCTGCTAAGTATTTTAACTGATAACAATTCTCGCGCTTATGTATTTGGTCAGCACTCACCTTTGGAATTTACTGAGCGCCCTGTGGCTTGCAAGACAGGCACGACTCAAAGCTGGAAAGATGGCTGGACGTTGTGTGCCACACCGCAAATTGCAGTTGGGGTGTGGGCAGGCAATAACAATAGCTCTCTTATGCGTGCCGGCGCAGACGGAGTATTTGTTGCCGCTCCAATGGTGCATCGGTTTATGGAGGAAGCTTTGAAAGGCCAACCAGCCATGGAATTTGCAGTGCCGAGCGGCATTGTCCAAATTGCTTACGATGCAGGTTCCGGTCGTCCAGCAACACGCTTTAGTAAAAGCACCCGTCTTGAGCCATTCCCATGGTATGCATTGCCAAAAGAAGCACAAATTTCTGCAGCGCCTAAGTCTTTAAATAAAGGATTGTTAATTCCATTAGATGCTCCTGCGCCGCAAGAGCCCAAAACTCCTTTGATTGAGCCATCAAATTTGCCTCCAGCGATTACCCAGCCGCAGACTAGTCCTCCATCAATACCTTTAAGCCCGCCGCCAGAGGTGACAGAGGTTCCTAACCCCAACCCACTGCCAAATGATTATTTGGATTACGGTGGATTGCCAAACGATTATCCAACCGAGCCCCAGGCTGGTCCTGGTAATAGACCTGGTACATAAAACTCCTTGCAATGGCAAGGAGTTTTATTTTGTTTCCAGTAGCGGTTTTACAAATTTATCAACTTGATTCTGCAGCTGTTCAATGCTGCCGCTGTTATCGATGTGTGCATTAGCCATTTTCATGCACTGCGCAATGTTCATGCCTCCAGCAGAGGTGTCATGCATTTCTTTTTGTTCCTGCTCCACAAAGTGTTCATAGCTTACTTGGTCTTTTTCACCTTTGCGTTTTGTGGTCACGCGGTCGTAACGAATTTTCGGATCGGCATCAACAGCAAGTAGGTAAAACTTGCCCGGGTTTTTGCGCAAACTTTCTATTTCTCCAACTGCGCGCAGGGATTCCAAAACGGCATTGCCACCAAACTTCATCGCTCGGTCATAAAGATTTTCTGCAACATAGCTACCACCATATTTAGTTCGAAGTTCATTGGCCACCAATCGTTGGTTGTCGCGGTTTATGGGTAGGCCTCGACGAGTAATTTCTTCGTTAATAAAATCACTGGCTGAAAAGTGCTTAAAGCCGTACTTATTTTTTAAGTATTCAACCACTGTACCTTTGCCGCTACCGAGTGTGCCTGTAATCCCAATGATAATCATTAGTATATGATAACAGAATGACAGTGGATTGACAAAAGGCGTTGACTATGGTTTAATGATTGATAATACTTCGGTATTGTGATTGAAAACTATAAAAAACAATAGGAGTTTAAATAAATATGTCGGAGAATCAGACAGAAGTGCCATTGCTTGAGTCATTGGCTTCGGTGTTGTATGCATTTGGATTGGGCGGCGGCGGTTATAGGCCCATCGCTGAAATTGAACGGAACTTAAGCCGTTTTAATGTGGAAGTCAAACGGATTGTATTTCCAGGAATGCTGTCGCAGTACCACGACCTGCTCGGGAAAGTCGAGGTTAAAACCGGGATTGCAGAATTGAAGACAGTAAGCGTTGAACTCATTGAATCCCAACTTATGAACGACGCTTACAAAGAGAGGACATCAGAGCTTGTAGATGCTCTAGTTTTTACGGCATCGCAGACGTCCGCTGCAGAAGCTCAAATCGAACAGCATCGAATTTCGATCGCCGAAAAAGATAGGTATATCGGACATCTGACCGGTTGCGTTAAAGCCCTCAACCTGGATCTTGAAAAACTTATTAGGCGACTTGGCACAGGAGGGCCAATCCCGGTCGACGAGCAAATCGAGCTTCTCGAGTTAATGATCGATTGCATTTGTGATGTGCGAAATCGGCATCAATACGAAATCGATGTTCAACAGGATGAGACTTTACCGCGACCAATTCCACGAGGTGAACAGCGGAGAGCTCAGAAGGAAAGGGCCGAACGGGTAGCCGCTAAAAAAGCCGCTGCGCAATCATCGAAGAAACCGAGGAAGCCGGCAGTCAAAAAGCCATCCGCGAAAAAGCCGGATGGACGGACAACTCGATGGCAGAAGAAGCCAACATCGGGAAAGGCTAAAACTAAGCCTGCAGCTAAGAAGCCTGCGGGTCGTAAGGGTCTTCAGAAAAGGAAATAAGCGATCTCAATAACGAGAGAGCAATCCGCAAACAATACGCGGGCATCTAACAAGATGTCCGCTATTTTTTTTTACAATTCAACTAAAATTTCTGGCAACTTGCGGTAATCATCGAAACTAGCGTCTGCATTTTGCACCACATGGTTCCCAGTTGGTTCATACCGACACAAAATACTTTTTACACCAGCGGCCTTAGAGGCATCAATATCAACTTGGGTGTCACCAACGTAAACAGTTTCTTCTGGTTTAGCATTCAACTGTTCCAGGCCAAGCAAAATTGGTTCTGGGTGTGGTTTGGCGTGGGTGTAAATTCCGTGATGAATTACCGCATCAAAATATGCTTCCAGATTTGTGGATGCTAAAAATTCTGTCACAGACATTTGCTGTCGACCAGTTACAATTCCTAATTGATAATTTTTATGCAACTCTGGAATAATCTCTGCCACATGAGGCATTAAAATAAAATCTTCGGGATCCCAATCTAGATTGTGGTACACGTCCACTAGCCGCGCAATTTCGGCATCAGTTTTGATAGGGGAGAGGTGGCGCAAGCAATCTTGCAGTGGTAAGTGAAAACCACCGCGCAGGAGGTCTTCATTTAAAAAGCTATTATCCACGCCGGCTTGAGCGAAGATGTGCCGGTAAAAGTCTAAATTTCGGTGAAATGAGTCAATTAGAGTGCCATCAACATCAAACAGTACGGTTTTAATCATTGGTTGATTATAACGTAAAACTTTCTTGCTTCAATAAAGCCTCCCCTAAATTTTGGGGAAATGATCCAAATGGGTTTTCTTCTGGTACCTGCGATTTGTGGCAGCGCACCGCTTTGAGTTTAATCTCTGTGTTTATGCTTATAGTGAGGTTTTCGGGCTGCATTTTGCATTCATCTTCACTATAGTGACCAATGGTTTTGCGGCGACTTTTTAGCCATTCTGATGCTACATCAGCAACATCTTTTGCAATAGTGCACATTGCCAAGGTAGCTTTATGTTTTTCTGCCAGTTTTTTGGCTACGTCGCTAATGGCGATGTGGTCTTTGTGACCAGTTATTCCATCCGGTCCAAAACTAATAATTACCTCAGGATTAATTTCGTCCCACAATTTTTCTACTTCAGAAAGTATTGCTTGTTTATTTTCTTCAACCTGACCATCGGGAAAATCTAAAATTTTTAAGTTATTAACGCCAACTATTTGAGCTGCCTGCTCTAACTCATGACGGCGAACTTGTTTAAGATGTTGTTCATCCATTGGTTCTTCTAAATGTGACTGGCCTTTTTCCCCTAAAGTGGCGCAAACCAAAAAAGCTTTGCCGCCTGCTTGAGAGTTGGCATAAATTGTTCCGGCAGCTAGGAAGCTTTCATCATCCGGATGTGCCGTAAGTACCAAAATGTTTTTACCTAAAATTACTGATGACTCTAACATGCCTGTATAATTATTTTTTATCGCCCCAGTGCCAGCTTGGTGGCTCACCAGTTTTGTAACAAATCACAACTAGGATAGTGGTCAGTACTGCGACTGGGATTATGAAGCGCACAAACCAGCTGCTAAAGGTTAGTTCATTTTGGGTTGGTAGGCATAGCAAAATTAACAAAACAACGTAGACAGCCAAAATTAGCCAGCCTTGCCATGTTGCTGGGTACCAACCCCAGCCGTAGGTTTTATTTTTGAACCACGGGTTTTGCATATTATTTATATTACCATGGAAACTTCTCGCCCTTGTACCAGAACTGGCCGGTTTCTGGGCGCGAGATAGCGAGTTTGTAAATATCTTCTGCGGCTTCTTGAGGTTCAAGGTCGGCTTCCATCCCTCCCATATCTGTTTTAACCCAGCCCGGGTGAACTGAAGACGCGGTAAATTTTTCTCCAAACCTAATGGATAATACCTTGGTGTACATATTTATTGCGGCCTTAGAAATTTTGTAGTCTGGGTAGTTCGCGTGATAGCTGCGCTCTATTGAGCCGGCTCGAGATGAAACATTAATTATGTGTGCGTTCTCATGTAGTACAGGGATGATTTGTTCTGTAAAATCAATTGTTCCTATTAAGTTAATTTCTAAGGTCTTGCGTAGATAATCCATATGCACCACAGGATCACCTTCTGCTCCCGACCAAGTCCCGGCGTTGTTTATAAGGATGTCGATTTTTTTGTTGATTTCAACAATTTGCGATACGCATTCTTTGATGCTTTCTGGCTTCGATAAATCCAAAGCAAACACTTTCAGATTTTCGTGTTGCAATTCAGCAATACCGTTAGTCGATGTGCCAATAATAAAGTAGCCTTCGTGGAGGAATTTTTCTGCCAGGGCTTTGCCAATCCCTCGGCTAATGCCGGTAATTAAAACTGTGTTCATACCTTAAATATAGCAAAAAACCGCCGGGAGGGCGATTTTTAATTGGCTACAGATCTATGTGATGGACAAGCTGCAGCTTGGTTTGCATAAGGTTTTCTGCAGTTTCCTGGAAGTGCAGTAGATCGCCAGTGGTATAAAATTCATCTTTAATGTGATTGGAAGCCAGCAGATCATTATTTTCCAGCACTTGTTTTAACCGACGTGCCACAGCACCACCAGAATCAACAACAGCAACGCCTGGACCAACAATCTTTTTAATCTGATCGCGCAGAAATGGATAGTGGGTACAGCCTAAGGCAATCGTATCCACATTTTGTTCAAGAAGTGGTGGAAGCTCTTTTTGAAGCACTTCATTAATAGCAGCGCTGTGCAAATCTCCTTGCTCAATCAATTGTTCTAAATTTGAACCACCAACTCTCAGTATATTCATATCCGGTGCAAATTTTTGAATCAAATCGGCTAGATATTGGCTTTTAGCTGTGGCTGGGGTAGAGAACACTGCAGCCACGCGAGTTTTAGAAATATTGGCTAAAGTTTTGATCACTGGCACTGTGCCTATGATTGGCATAGGAAAGCGCTGGCGCATTTCATCAATGGTGTAAACAGTGGCTGTATTGCAAGCCATCACAACTACTTTAACTTCACGATTTTGGAAAAAGCTTAAAATTTTCTCAGCACGTTCCTCAAGCTGTTGTTTGGTTTTTTCACCATAAGGCATATAAGCTTGATCAGCTACAAAAATAAAATTTTCATTGGGCAAAAGCTTTTTCATCTCCAGCAAAATAGATAGGCCGCCAACGCCTGAATCCAAAACTCCAATTGGTTGATTAGACATTGTAAGAAGTTTTTAATTGTTTTTCTTTTTGGTGCCGTTCAATGGCTAGCTCGATGAGCTTGTCTATAAGTTCTGAATAGGGCAGGCCACTGGCTTCCCAGAGCTTGGGATACATACTAATTTTCGTAAACCCCGGGATGGTGTTTACCTCGTTGATGATAATCTGCCCATCGGGTTGTAGAAACATATCTACTCGCGCCATGCCTTGCAAGCACAAAGTTTTGAACGCTTGAATCGCTATGTCTTGAATCTGCGCAATAACTTCTTCTTCTAACATTGCTGGGATTTCTAAAGCAGCGCCGTGCTCAACTATGTATTTGGCATCGTAAGAATAGAATTCATGACTAGGAATAACCCGGCCGGGAAGTGATGCGACTGGAAAATCATTGCCTAGCACGGAGCATTCGATTTCATCACCAACAACAGCTTGCTCGATTAAAACTTTGTGATCAAACAAAAAGGCGTGTTCAATTGTAGTTTGCAGTTCTGGTTTATTACTGGCTTTTCTTACTCCGACTGATGATCCCAAGTTTGCTGGCTTAACAAACAGTGGGAAGCCCAAGTTAGAAATAATTGGATCCAGCCGGCTTGTGAAGAGCTGTTGATGCAAATGTGGTTTGTAATCGGCAGGCCGGCATCGCGAAACAAACGCTTCATTACATCTTTGTCCATACCCACGGCAGACCCAAGGACACCTGCGCCAACAAAAGGCACATCAAGTAATTTTAAAAGTCCTTGCATGGTGCCATCTTCGCCAAGGGGGCCGTGAAGAATAGGGAAGGCTACATCGATAAATTGATCTTGCTTGCCAGGTGTGAGACTGAGTTCCTGCGAGTTAGCCTTGTTGAGTTTAATTAACTTTGGATCGTTGTCATTGAGTAGAAACTCGGAAGCAGAATTGAGGCGCCATGTACCGGTTTTATCAATGCCAATGGGGATGACCTCGTATTTGGTTTTATCCATGGCATTGATGATGTTTTTTGCAGATTGCAGAGAAACCTCGTGCTCAGCGGATTTTCCTCCAAAAATAATTCCAACTTTGATTTGTTTCATGTTTTTTAGTGTTAAGGCTTCTCAATTTATAACGCGTAAAGAGGGGAGGGGGTAACAAAAAACCGCCGTGAGGGCGGTTATTAGGGTAAATAAATTACTTTATCTCTATTTCTTTTTTGGAATAATCGAATTTAATAACGAATTTATCAAAAAAGCCTTTTTGGCCAACAACTCCGTACCAATCTAAGCCCGGGTTGACCATGAATCCAGCTTCAACGTTTATCACTTTACCGCCCACTGACACTTTTATATCATGTACAAAATACGGTTCAGATTTGCCAGTAATACCCGAGACTTCAAATCGTTTGCCGGTATAAATATCAATACCGAGCAATTTTCCTATCTCAGCGTTAAAAATATTTATATCAGCGCCGGAGTCTATTAAAACTTCGTAATTGATAGTGTCTGATTTCCCATATTGAAGCCCAATAGGAATAATTGGACGGTTTACCCCCGCGGCAATATTTTTATAACGAAACTTCATAATCTAAAATTGGCCTACGTAAGTTCCGACTTTTTTAGGTATCTTAGTTAAAATTGGTTGTTTAAAACCTTTTTTTTGTGCTTGAACAAGAGCTTCTTTTGCTGTTTTTCCACTACCTAAAACAGTGGTTTCTTTTTCGTTCAGTGCGACCCACTTTCCTTGGTAGGCAGAGTAAATTTTAGTCCAATTTATGCTTGTCATAATGTTAGTATAGTTAATTATTAAAGCTAATTCAATGATAACATAAAGCATCTCAAGGCCATGTAAAATTAATCTAAAGTTTTGTTAAAGATTTTACCCTTATTTGTACAATTCAGTTAAAAACTCCTCTACCCGAGGCGCTAGAAATTCTAAATTTTCTCGACTTAACTGGTAAAGATTGCGGTCATCGGGATGAACATGCATTCTACCTTTTTGGAAGTTGTTAATAACAAATTTGATATATTCGTCTTTCTTCTCTTCCCACACTTTTCTCATGCCAGAATCACTTGCCTTATAGCCAGGATGATCTTGCATGTAAACTTCGAAGTTATGTTTAGTTTCCTCAATGATTTCGTCCATTAGCTGGTCACCCTTTGTTTTAATGTAGGGTTTAACCATCTCTAAGTCTTCATGCGTAAAATTTTCATTGTTATAAATTTGGCTTCCAGGTGCGCTAGATATATGGTCTGCTGCAATAAATTCATCAATTACTTCCGACATCACTTTATCTGGATCCGTCTGCCATCCGGTAAAAAATATATTGCCGCTTCGGTTGAATTCGGACTGAAATTGCATTCCTTGCTTCCACTTTTCGAAAAATTTATCTATTTGGCCGCGCAGTCTTTCCTGGCGAACTTCTTGTATTTCTGAATCAATCATATGGGTATATTAACAAAAAACCGCGGTGAGGGCGATTTAATTCTTGACAAGCCACTGTATTTAGCTATAATAGCTATAGAATCACCAACGGAAAAAATTACCCTATTAGGTTTTGTCCTAATGGGGCTTTTTCTTTTCATAAGCTAATTTATGCTCTAAATTGTTCATAAACCTTAGATATGGTCTAAAATGTCTAAATTTTAAAAGTGCAGAGAATTGTTTTTGATTGGGAATTAGCAACGCACTTAGTTTGTTTTGATCAATCAAATAGTTTGCTAAGCAGTAAAAATCCCCATCGCCACTGATAATCATGGCTTTGTGAAAGTTTTTTAATTCAATCATTGCCTGAAGTACAAGTTCGGCATCGCAATTTCCTTTAATTTTGCCGTCTTTATATTTCAACGTAGGTTTAAATATACAAATAAACCCTGCACTTTGTAGTTTCGCATACAAAACATTATTGCCTTCAACGAACCCAATAAACAGAAAAGCTTTCGTAATATGATATTTGTCAGCTAGGTATCTGCGAAATTTTTGGAAGTCTAAGCGCCACCCCATACTTTGTATGCTTAGGTTTAAGTTCTGGCTATCAATAAACGCGTAATTATTTTTATTTTTGTTTTCCATCGCGCAAAATTTAGTTAAGATGTTATCTTAACTATTTGTTGCTGTTTTGGCAAGATAACAAAAAACCGCCGGGACGGCGGTTTGGATGTTTTATTTCTGCACGTGGTTTGGATCCATCCAGAAGATTTCCCAAATGTGTCCGTCGAGGTCGCAGAAACTGCGGGCGTACATGTAGCCGTAGTCTTCGGGTTCGCGGAAAACAATGCCGCCAGCCATCATGACTTTGTCTAAGAAAGCATCAACAGCTTCGCGGCTGTCTACCGAGAGGGCATTGATGGATTCGGTTACAAGATTGCTGTCGGCAATGGCGCGGTCTTTGATGAACGACTGGAACTTATTTCCCGTCAGCAGCATGTAGTAGATGTTGTCATTAATGACCATTGATGCAGCAGTTTCATCGGTGAACTGCTCGTTAAAAGTAAAGCCTAATTGGGAGAAGAAGGCTTTGGACTTGTCGAGGTCTTTGACTGCGATGTTTATGAAGATGGAGGTTTTCATAATTTAAGAATAGATTTTTATTGACAATAACCCATTGATAAAAGACCGTAAGGGTAACTTAATAGTTGATATTGTTTAGTCCATATAGCAACCCCATATTTTTTAAATATTGTATAAGCAATCATATTATCCGAAGCAATAGTATCATTTTCTATTAAGGTAACTATATCATCACTGTTTATGATTTTTGTTAATTGTGCTTGTCCTGCATTCCCGACCATCATGGGTACATCGGTATCTAGATTGGAAAAAGCGACCACATTTGGTGATGATTCTTTATTGCTAGTGAATTCTATTTGCTTCTCATCGTCTTTATATACCGTACTATCAACTTGTGTAAAATTACATGTCGTTGATTGCGTTATGGGAATTTTGGTCCCGAGTACATTCGATGGTCTACTATATTTTAATATCTCTACGGTATTTTTATCTGGCACCGCAATGTTCCTTGTTTGAGAGCTCTTTATATTCATACCAAATAATAAGCCGACTGCGAATAAAATCAACCCAATTGATAACAAAGCGAAAGTTTTTCGATATGATTTTTTTACTACTTTAATTTCTTCCATTTTTACATTAACCTATAAAAATATTATTAGACCCATTAGTGTGCCTGTTATGGCCAATGATGATATTGTTTTTGCCTTTGGCAGAACTACCGTGACCTATGACGATATTATTATCATCAAGTATTAAATTGTAAATTTTTTCAATATCGTCGTTTTTATCTGTTTTTGCTATATGAGATATTTCTGCTTTAACCTCAGACTCCGTTGCATCAGGGTTGTGCTTAATAAACAGTTTCAGTCCTTCTATAATGGCATTGGCGGTTACGTTTATTCCTAGATCTAATAATAATTGCTCAATCATAATTGTGTAGTTTAATCGTATTTTCAATATAGCAAAAAACGGAATTGTAGGCGATAGTTATGCGATAAAGGAATATTTATGTTATTATCAAGCCATGAATTGGCTAAAAGAAAATGGTATAGGATTGGTGGTTTGGATTCTTATTATCGGTACCTTTGTATATTTTAATGTTAACGATAAAGAACCAGATCAAAAGGTAAATTCTAGTTCCTATAGCTCCGAAGAAAGAGAATCATCATATGATGACCATGATCCATCTACTGATGATGGTTATAGTTGGGCGGAAGAAAATGACATAGATAATTTTGATGACTGCCAAGATGAATTTGGTACTGGTGATGCCGAAGATGGCTGTAATGATTATGTAAAAGAAAATTATTCGGGTTATCAAACTTTCGGGGAATATGATTGCACTGAAGATTGCAGCGGACATGAGGCAGGATACGAATGGGCGGAAGAAAATGACATAGATGATGAATATGATTGCGACGGCAATTCACAATCCTTTATAGAAGGCTGTGAGGTCTACGTGGAAGAGAACTATTAAAAAACCGCCATCAGGCGGTTTTTACTTGGCTGGCCTCCTCGGTCTCGTAAAACCTAAAGAGCAATATCCATAGGCTTTTTCTAACTAAAATTAGTATAGCATCTCAACCCTTCTCGGGCACTGGTTTTTTGACACAAATGGAACACCACAGGGTGTTTCAAAAGTGTCTTTTTTTGTTTTGGCCAAAAATACTAAATAACAGGATTATGAGTCATTGTTGGCTGGGCAGCCTCCATGATATCTGCTAGCTGAGCCTCGACTGCCGCAGTGTCAAAGAGGTCTCTGGTATAACGACTACTATATTGATCGGTATATTCGTGAAAAAGATTAGTCAAATCATTGATGATTTCCATTAGTCTTTCTGTGATCTCTTCACTCATCATAGCAGTTTGCCGAACGTTAGGCATTCTATTCAAACTATTTGCATTATCTAAGTGAGCCACAACTTGATTTCTTAATATTACGAAACCGTAATTAGCAAATTTTTTCTTAATTGCTTTAATTTCGATGCTCTTTTGAGCCATAAATTCAGGCCAGTTAAAGAAGCTAATTACTCTAACATCATTATCTAAAAGACTGAAAGTGGCTAATAGGCTTTCATGAAAAAAAGCAATGTTTGCATTTTTATAAAATTTATCTCGTGGTGCTGACGTATCCAGATTTCTGTATCCATGTTCAATTGCATATTTACCAATGTAATTAGTGTAACTTAGTTGTTCTTTAGCAACCTGCAAAAGCATTGCTATTTTAGTTTCGTAGTTCATGTGATTTATTAATATTATTAACTAATTTCAGCAAATCTTCTTCTTTCTCAAAACCCCTTAGCCGTCCAGAAACGAAACCAAGACGATAATCAATGCCTGCGCTCATTAGCCGCCAATTGCTTTCCTTTAGAACTTCGTCAACTGTTTTTTTAAGGTCTTGTTTACTGTCACGTTCAGATCTATTTTCTTTACTATCCACAGCAGTAAAACTTATGGTTACATCTTTGTTTATTTCTGGAGGTTGAAACTGCAAGTTGGTGTATTGCAATTGCTCAAACATAGGGATAAGCAATTTTTGCACTTCCGCAAATGACAACTTCTTAATTTTTTCTACAGCATCATATTGATCTTTATTTTTTTGACGTTCATCAATTTCCTTAGCGAGGTTGTAAAATCTAATCGTACTCTCCTTGTCCGCAAGGTATTTCTTACCCTTTTCTTCGCTAAAACAAAATCTACGGCGATCCTCTTCGTAATTTTCATCAGGCTTGGATTCTTCCTTAGCGTTTAAATTCAGAATATCTACTTTAACATTACCACAATTGCTGCATTTGTACTTAGTGGTAATTAATGAACCCTTTCTGTTATCAGTAGAACTTAGTTCTGTCTGACATTTCTCGCAGAGATGAGGCTTGCTTATGAATTCTTTGTTGTCGTCGTAAAAAGCACGGCGGGGTAAACAGTTTTTTGGGCAGTCATAGAAGAATAATACGAAATCTGTATCATCGCGTTGATTTAAATGCTTACTACTAACTGTCATAACGGAATGGCATTTTAAACAATTAACTCCTGTCGGTGCTTGGGTATTTTCAAGCCTTTCATCTTTTAGTCGATCACGTTCCATCCACTCTCGTATTGTTTCTGTTTTCTGCAAACATCGCTCACCAGCTTCGTAGTAAAGCAGAAGTTGATGAACCATATATTGAGCTTGCTTTTTATGCGCTTTAGTCGCACCTTTAACTTCATATTTAGTCATGTCCGTGCATAAAATACTGTCTTCTAAACTGCGGCAGTGTTCTACTGTGATTGAATCATACAAATCGCTATAATAAATTTCTGATTTCAAATGCGACATTTTTTAAAAACTCCCAATAGGCACAACTAATCTGTCCATTGCAACACATACACCATTCACAATGGCATAGCATTCCACGTAATGCTCACCGACATAGCGAGTTGACTCGTTTCGTTTTGAGTGACCAGCATCGTCCAAAATTTCGCCTCTGAGTTGATCAATGGATTTAGCTTCTTCTCCAGTATTTTTGACTTTCCATTTTACCTCAAATGGCACAGGAATATTATGATCTTCGATAAAAAATTCTAATCCTTTGCTCTTACGCAAAAGGTCAGTCCAACTTCTTAGCATAAATGGTCTGTAACCATTTTGAGTCACTCTCGCATTAATGTTTAGAGTATATGCTAGTGATGTGGTAATACCATAATCAGCCAAAAACTCTTCCCCAATATCTCGAACAGCAATAGAGGCTACTCTGATTACTTTTGTTTCAATATCACCAAATTCATCACCGAACACTTTTTGCCATTTTTTTGCACTAGACGCATCATCGATTTCGTTGTAAGCATCATCCACCAAAGTGCGATAAGCATGGATCTTGTCTTTAAACTCTTCGTACTTTTCTTGATCCCAATGGCGATTGAAGTTTTCACCCTCTAATACGGGATTATTTACATCAGGCATATACTCATTCATTTGTAAAAAATCATCTAAACGATTAATTAGGAGCTTGAAAGTAGTAGGGATATCGGGATACATTTCAGATGTGTCAGTGTCATAAACCTGTTTACCAAGTAAAGTTGTTAGGAGAATGGACTTAGCTTCAAAGCCATGGTGGTAATCGCGAATATACTTAAATAGTCGTACTGATTTTGTAAGGCGTTTGTTTGTAGTGATTGCATTTTTTGTGGCGAACCATTCTGCGTATCCTTCTCCGTCTGTATTTTCGAATTCATCAGTTTTGCGGTTCATAATAACGTACCCATCAATAGTTAAAATAGTTGGCACAATATCGATATGAAAATCATTTTCGTAGTCTATAGTAACACAGCGGTTCTGACCTTTTGTGTCTACCAAGTTTTTATAGCGATCCGTTTTCTTGAAT
This sequence comes from uncultured Candidatus Saccharibacteria bacterium, assembly GCA_964650255.1. Lineage (GTDB taxonomy): Bacteria > Patescibacteriota > Doudnabacteria > UBA920 > UBA920 > UBA920. The sequence continues at coordinate 24,823 of CAZYQT010000001.1, read as the reverse complement.
TGGTCCGCCAGTTTGGTTAGGTAATCTGCTGCGCTCCAGCCATCAACAGCTTCCATTTCAAAAAGAAGGTCAACGTCGAACTCGTCATCTTCGTTTACTGGTTTGATGATTGTTTCCTGAAGAAGCGAGCCTTGTGGTGATGTTTTGACGAATTGTTCGCCAAATATTTCATCGTTTTCTAAGAACGTAGTCATTGTCTCAATGCCTTTTGAAGCAATATCCACTCTAGTCTTGTTTAAGTTAACGACATCTTTTAAGAAATCGTTGAATTGTGTTGTAAGTTTAGCCATAGTTAAACAGAGCGGTTAGGAACAAATCGCTCTACCTTTTCACTGAAAAGATCTTGAATCAACGGAAACTGCTTACGAGCTTCTGATACACCCAAACCTTTCAGATAGTTAATTTCTTTTGTTACGTCGAGTCCGAATTTGCCGTTTGCTACATTTGGGCTAATTCTGTGTATATTTTCATGTCCAATAAGTACCGACGCAGTACCTGCAGATGCTGAAGATTGTGAAGCCATGAATATGTCGGCTAATTTAGGTCCCCAATATAGCCAACCAAGCCCGATTGTTCGTCCTCTACGCACATCCAGGGATTCTGTTGTGCAGCCTACGCTTAGCACTTCAATCTCATCTTTCTTCCAGCCCAAAACACCAACAGCCTCTACCACCGCTAATCCGATTGGATTGTTTGCCCACACACCTCCATCTATTAAAGGCTGACCAGCTGAGGTCGTATGTGTTGGGAAAAAGGTTGGAGCAGCAGAAGTCGCTAAAGCTACACTAACTACTGGTTCTGAATAATCACGTACAAATCTTTCATTATGAGCAGTTTTGTATATATGAACTTCACCAGTTTCGATATTAAAACTGGGGATTGCTAATCTGGTCAGGCTTTCTCCCAACTTCCTGTCTCCAAAAGTTTCTTCCAGTGCCTTCTTTAGAGCTGTATTGTTATATTTGGCCAACGCAGCATGGCGAAATACTTTAAAGAAACGATTTCCTTTAAAAATACCCGCACCGTATTTTTCATAGAATTCCAAAATTTCTTTAGCGCTAAATCCTAGCCCTAAGCCGAGTGCAATGATACCACCAGTAGAGGTGCCAACAATGAGATCAAAATAATCGGCAACTTTCCCGTCGACCACTTCCTCAATAGAGGATAAAAATGATGCAGGAAAGACGCCTTTTATTCCACCTCCATCGATTGATAAAATTCTTTTTTTCATTTGTGTTTTATGCCTTTCGTCACTTGGTAATTTTTCATGCAAGTTGTCCTTTAAATAAAAACCACTTCCAAAGTGCACCGCAAGTGCTTAGGAACTGGTTTGTATTTTGATTTTTAATTTTAAAACTTTATTCTTGTTCTATTTCTTCATACACATACTCGTTTGAGTTTTTTGAATTGCGTATTACGTCTATCACGCGACCTTGCACTGTAAAGTTCTCATTCATAATGATTGGCCTATAGTGCGGATCGGGGGACATAGGGTTCAATATCACTGCATTTTCGGTGAAAGATATTTTTTTGATCACCGCCATGTCATTGATAATTGCTACAACTTTTTCACCCTCGTTAACGTTCTGAGTCATTTCTGTCAGAACTAAATCACCATCTTTAATACCAGCATCTACCATGCTACTGCCGATTGCACGAATTACAATAGTTTGCTTTGGATCAGTGCCGTGCAAAAATTCACGGTCTATTGTAATAAATTCATCTGGTTGCTGTTCCGCGTATACTGACAAACTATCACAACCAGCGTTGCCTATAACAGGCAGCATGATTGTTTCAGATCGCACAGATTGTGTGCGGGCCAATTTTATATTGCGAGTTTGGTATCGCGACCGAGTAATGAGGCCTTTTTTTTCCAGGGCTCCAAGATACTGGGTTACGCTACGAATGGAGGCTGCTCCAATGAGCTCTTTAAGCTCTTTTAAAGTCGGAGAATCTTCACGTTCGCTAATATAGCGTTGGATTATGTTGAATACTTCCACTTGCCTGGATGTTAGGCGAGGGGTTTGACTAGTCATATATTCAAAATATCATACTTTTGATCGAAGCACAATGCTACTTATCCACTTTTTTATCCACCATACCCACTTTTCTGTGGATAACTTTTTTGAAGCTGTAGTTTGTTCATCACTGAGACAAATCTTCAAACTCTATACTAATAGTTCCTTCGCCGGTTTTAGCAATCTTGCCATTTACTTTTACTTCGTAAGTGAACTTAGTGATACCAAGGTCTACAGCAAATTGCGGCACTGGACCAGTATTAATGTCTACATATCTAGCAATGCCACGGTTTGGTTCAATGGCTTTGCTTTCATCAATTGTGGTTGCGCCGAGCTTGTTGCCATTTGATTTCAAGAGATTAATAGTTACTTCACCGTCAAAATCTTTAGTATCCCTGTTTCGGATATCAAAAAAGTAGCGGTACTTGCCATCAACTTTTTTAACAATCTGACTTGTGACTTCAAGATTGAATGGCTCAACAGCAACTTGCGGCGTTTGCTGATCTGCGGATTTAGTGTTTTGATCCACTTGCGTTTCTGGTTTTGAATCATTACTAATGTCTGCAATCAGAGCTATAAGCAATACTGCGAATAGCACTCCGATTCCTATTACTGTTCGCTTAAAATACTTCTTAGCCTTTGAAGGCTGTTTTGCCTCTGCTGAGACTGTTTGATTGTCCATGTTTGTCGTGAGCTTTCTTGGTTGCGAATAACTTTGCGTATAAACACAAAGCCCCCCGCCAACCGGCTCACCCTTTCGGGTTTGCCCATACCCCTTTCGAGGTATGACTCACGACAAGTAGCTGAACGGAGGGTTCAGTATTGTCGTGAGTTTTTAGGCGCCATGCCAATGTCACCATTGGGTTAGGCATTAATTTGTTAAGGCAATTATACGATATTTTGGACATTTCGTATAATCCAGTCCATCCTATACTATCTCATCGAGTTTGCGAAGAGAGGTTATCAACAGCTGAAATATAGGAAAAATAAGTGGTTTTTGGTATAATTACGGTAAGTTCATTTTAAAATTATTTTACCTAATCGCACAAAGCGATAAGTAGTCCCAAGTTTTCGGCTAGTTTAGTCATTAAAAGAAAGCAAAGGGTTACTGAACAGATTCGAAGAAAACAACTGATTAAACTGTCTGGTCTACGACCAAGTGATAGTTTGATGTAGAACTGCGAATTGAGGAAATAACAAACTGATGTTTGTCGTTTCTTTGATTAGCAGTTTTTTTGTTAATCAAAACGCTGGACATCCATAATGAGCTGCGTTTATAAACTAACAAAGAACTATGAAAAAACTTTCATGGAGTACCCAGCAACGCAAAGTCAAAGACTTGCTACCGTTCAGGCATAACCCTCGTAAGATGAGCGAGAAACAAATCACTGACTTAACCAAGTCACTGAAGAAATTTGATCTCGTGGAGATACCAGCCATTGATACCAATGATCGTATATTGGCTGGTCATCAGCGTTGCGCTGTACTACAGCTCCTCGGCCGTGGCGAAGAAATTATTGATGTCAGGGTACCAAGCCGCCCATTAAGTGAATCCGAGTACAAGCAGTATCTTATCACCAGTAATAAAGTGTCTGGTGATTGGGACTACGAACTTCTGGCAGAATATTTTGAAATTGATACCTTGCTTGATTCAGGCTTTGAAACTGCTGAGCTGTCAGAGGTGTTCGCTAGTACTCTCGAAGCTGAAGATGATGGATTTGATGTTGAGCTAGAGCTAGCGAAGATCAAAAAACCGAAATCCAAACTGGGAGATATTTACCAATTAGGACCTCACCGGATAGCCTGCATTGATTCTTTAGATTTAGAGTCAGTCAAAAAATTGGTTGGCAATACTAAGATTGTTATGGTTTACTGCGACCCGATCTATAACATTGGCCTTGATTACAACAAAGGTGTAGGTGGTAAAGCCCAGTATGGCGGCAAAACCAATGATTCCAAATCCGAAATTGAATATAAAGGATTTTTAAAGCGCTCCATGGAAAATGCACTAGCCGTAGCTAACAAAGATTGCCATGTGTTTTATTGGTGTGGCCAGCGCTATATCGGTCTTGTCCAAGAACTTTACTCAGCTCTTGGTATTGAGAATAAGCGTGTATGCTTGTGGGTTAAAGGCACAGCCAATCCTGTTCCTGCGGTGGCTTTTAACAAAGTCTATGAACCCTGCGTCTATGGAATTCGCGGCAAGCCATTTATTGCCAATTCATTTTTAAACCTAACTGAAATCCTAAATAAGGAAGCTACAACTGGTAACCAGCTCTTGGAAGACATTATGGAAATTATCGATCTCTGGCTTTCCAAGCGCGTGGCAGGACAAAACTATATTCATGCTACCCAAAAACCACCGACCCTGCATGAGAAAGCCATTAAGCGTTGCACTAAACCCGGGGGTGCTATTTTAGATTTGTTTTCAGGTAGTGCTTCCACGTTGATTGCGGCTGAATCTTTAAAACGCGTGGCGTTCATGGCTGATATTGAGCCTGTCTTTGTCGATTTAGCAATTCGTCGCTATGAGAAATTAACCGGTATTAAAGCTAAGAAAATTTATGGTCACTAATCAACAAAAAAAGCTTTTACTAGAAGAACTGCAGAAAACCCCTGTAGTACAAGTAGCGTGTCAAAAAATTGGCATTGGCAGAACGACTTATTATCGTTTCCGTAAAGAAGATCCTGGATTTGCAGGGCTGGCTGATATAGCCCTGCAAGATGGTAGATCTGTTGTAAATGATTTAGGTGAAGCCCAAACCATCTCTTTGATGAAAGAGCGTGATATGCAAGCTATTCGGTTTTGGCTGACTCATAATGATCCTCGCTACAGCAACAAACTGGAAATTCAAGGCCACCTTACCCATAGCAGTGAAGAATTAACCCCAGAGCAAACAGCACTACTCCGCAAAGCCATTAAGCTAGCAATACCCAAACAAACCTATGATCAACCAACCATTAAAGAACCTGGAGAAGATTTTGGAGAGGATGATCCACAATCCACAGTTTAGGATTGCCCTAGCTAAGAAAAGCCACTATTGGTTCTTCCATTTTTACTTTTCTCATTATGTGACATTTTCCACAGCTGATTTTCAGCGTGATATGTTTGCTTTGACTGAAGATGTTGATAATTACATCACTGTAATTGTTGCTTTCAGAGGTTCTGGCAAATCTACTGTTTGCACATTGTCGTATCCGCTTTGGGCTATTTTAGGCAGTCAGCAAAAGAAGTTTATCGTTATTCTGAGTCAAACCCAACAACAGGCCAGGCAGCATCTAAAGAATATCAAGAAAGAACTGGAGCAAAACAAATTATTGCGAAACGACTTAGGACCTTTCAAAGAAGAAACTGATGAATGGGGTGGTTTGTCTTTGGCCATTCCAAGATACAATGCTCGGATCATGGCAGCTTCCAGTGAGCAAAGTATTCGAGGTAGTAGGTACTTACAGTATCGCCCAGATGTAATCATTGCTGATGATGTGGAAGATTTACAAAGCGTTCGTACTCAAGAAGCCAGAAATAAAACATATGATTGGCTTAAGGGTGATGTATTACCGTCAGGAGCTCCCGATACCAAAGTGATTGTTGTAGGAAACCTGCTCCATGAAGATTCGCTGCTTCGCAGACTTCGCGACGAAATTTATAACAATACTTTGCAAGGGGCGTACCGAGAATATCCGATTGTGGGTAAAGATGAAACATTGCTGTGGCCAGGCAAATTTCCTGCTGCCGAGACCGTGGAAATAGAACGAAAAAAACTGGCTAATGATATTGCCTGGCAGCGAGAATTTTTGCTACAAATTGTGCCTCCTGAAGATCAAGTAGTTCAGCGCCAGTGGATTAAGTATTACGATCAACTTCCTGACAACTGCAATATAATTTGGTTAAAAATTGCCGTTGACTTGGCTATATCTCAAAAAGCCAGCGCAGATTACACGGCTATGGCTGCAGGGTCATTTTATTATGGCGCATCCAATAATCCTATATTGTATATTCATCCTTTTCCTATCAATGAACGGTTGGATTTCCCAACAGCGCTCGAGAAAATAAAACAACTAGCTGATGACCTGGGCGGTAAAAGCAGAGTTGAGATACTGGTGGAAGAAGTTGCCTACCAGCAAGCATTTACCCAGCAACTTAAGCGTGACTGGTACAAGGCTACAGGAGTGAAAGTCAGTACTGATAAACGCTCTAGGCTAGCATTGGTTTCTCACCTCATTAAAAATGGCAATATACTATTCCCAAAAGTTGGAGCTGAATTGTTAATTTCCCAGATCACCGGTTTTGGTATAGAAAAGCACGATGACTTAATGGATGCCTTTGTTATGCTGGCTACCAATGCCATGAATACCACAAAGCGTAAATTAAGTGGTATTGGGCGACCAGATAAAATTTAAAAGTTACCAACATGGCTTCCTGGACACCTCAAAAGGGTTCTGGCATCAATTAGGTATGGAAAGTCAAAATACTAGCAATTTAGGGGTTTCAGGGGTGATTCCAGAGAGGGTTCGCTACTGTTTGTATGCCCGCAAGAGCAGTGAAGATTCGTCGGAAAAGCAAGCACTGTCTATTGATTCCCAAGTCAAAGAAATGCTAGCTATAGCCGAACGAGAGAACTTGGATGTTGTAGATATTCGCCGTGAGTCTCATTCGGCCAAAGACTCAGGTCAGCGTCCGATATTCAAAGAAATATTAGAGGATATTCGCCGTGAGCGATTTAATGGCATCTTAAGCTGGGCTCCTGACAGGTTAAGTCGTAATGCAGGAGATCTTGGTTCAGTCGTGGATCTGATGGACGAAAAGCTATTGGTGGAAATTAAAACATATGGCCAAAGTTTTAAGAATTCTCCCAACGAAAAGTTTTTGCTGATGATTCTGTGTAGTCAGGCGAAACTTGAGAATGACAACAAAAGCATAAATGTAAAACGAGGGCTGAGGACAAGGTGTGAAATGGGACTGTGGCCTGCCCCAGCGCCAACTGGATATATAAACGAAAAAGGCGTTGGTCGAAAAGGCCATGTCATGATAGATCCCGAGCGAGCGCCAATCATTAGACAGATGTTTGAAAAAGTAGCTTATGAAAAATGGAGTGGCCGTAAAGTCTTTCACTGGCTGAAGTTTGAGCTGAACTTAAAAACTGGTAGTGGTAATAAGAATTTAACTCTTAGTAATATCTATCTCATACTTCAAAACACATTTTATTACGGTCAATTTGAATTTCCTCGTAAAAGTGGGATTTGGTATACGGGCTTGCACGTACCAATTATTACTAAAGACTTGTTTAATTTAGTGCAGCAGCAGATGCGAAAAAATGTAATCAGGGTGGAAGACAAAGAATTTGCGTTTACCAAATTAATTACTTGCGGGCTATGTGGGTCAGGAATCTCAGCTGACGAAAAATTCAAGAAACAAAAAAACGGCAATATTCACCGCTATGTATATTATGGTTGTACCAAATTTAAGGATAAACACTGCAAGTCCGGATATATTAATGAGGATGAATTAATCAAAGAGTTCCAAAAATTGATTGACCAAGTAGATATAAATGAAGTCAGTATTGCGGAAAAGATTAAAGCAGAGGTTAAACGTATTAAAAAGTTCAATCAATCCTTGCTTGGAGTACAAAAGAATATTGAAATCAGCAATATAGATATTCGGAATTATAGTAAATTCCTTTTGCAAGAAGGGTCAGATTTGGAAAAGAGGGAGCTGTTAAGTTGCTTAAAAAGCAAGATTATGTTGACAGAGAAGCAGGTAACTTTAGAGCTTAAATAATACCTTAAGCTTTTGTCATAAACTTGTAGTATGCGAACCAATTTTTGATATTTCCATAATATACCATTATGGTGTTATAATTTATTTATAAATTAAGCCAATAATATAAAATATATGAACACGACATCATATTGTTTTTGGAGGTTAAGGGTAGCGAAAGCAATGGTTTTGCTTGTCGCTTTTTTATTTGTTATAACCCCGGTTGCCCCGGCTTTTGCCCAGGAGGCAGAAACTCCTGTAGCATCTGTGCCTGTGGATGCTCCGGTGGTCGAAGATACTCCTACGGAGCCAGCGCCTCCTGCAGAAGAACAGCAAGCGGATCCAGAAGCTGAGGTTCCTGAAGAAAAGGCCGAGGAGCCAAAGGAAGAGCCTAAGGAGGAGGAAGCAGAAGAACCAGATAACCTCTTGGCTGCCGAAGAAGAAGATTCGGGCGCCGGTAATATAGACGCGGATCGCTTGCCTTCTTACAGCACAACTGGCGCTTTAATTTACCAGTATCCAATTGTAATACCGCCAGGCCGTAACGGTTTGCAGCCAGATTTACGTCTTCAGTACAACAGCCAGTCAGCCTCCGCAGATAATATCGCAGACAGCGTGTTCGGTTCGGGCTGGTCACTCAGCATTCCAACCATACAAAGGATTAACCGTACTGGGTTAGATAATATGTACTCTGAAACTTTGTTTGAATCGTCAATGAGTGGGGAGCTGATTTCCATTGGCAGCGGCAACTATGTAGCCAAAAATGAGGACGGTGACTTTTTGAAATATTCCTTGAGCAGCAATGTTTGGACAGTCACTGATAAAAAGGGAACGGTTTACAAGTTCGGTACTAATGCCGCGGAACGCCAAGACAATTCGGCTGACACCAGCAAGGTGTATAAATGGATGCTTCAGGAAACACGTGACACTAACAATAACTATATTGAGTACGAATACTACAAGGACGATGGCCAGATTTATCCTTACAAAGTTACCTACACTGGTAATGGCAGCACTGATGGCATTTTTGAAGTCGAATTCCTGCGAGAAGCACGAAGCGATGTGACCAAAACCTTTTTCCCTGGTTTTTCTGTAAAAACCGATTACCGCATAAGCGAAATCCAAACCAAAATCAGTGGCTCTTGGGTGAGAAAATACGAACTAGACTACACCACCGGCAACAATGGTCTTCACGCAATGCTCAACACTATTACCGAGTCGGGCCGCGATGAAAGCTCTAATACTACCACCCTCCCTGCTTCGACATATACTTATAAAACTAATTCGACAATTGCCTGGGCCACCCAAGGTGGTTGGAGCTTGCCTGAAGATCTACCTATAGCCAGTTCTACCCGCGCCAGCGTTCCTACAGACATCAACGGTGACGGCTGGACTGATTTACTTAGTGAAGTCTCGGACGGCAATGGGGGCTGGATAAAAAGTATCTACATGAACGATGGTGACGGTACTTGGACGAAAGACCCGACAGGCTGGACACTACCCTCTAACTTCGTTATTGTAAGTAGCACACAAAGAGCATTTGCTATTGCAGACATCAATGGTGATATGCTACCTGATCTGGTCTCCGAGCAATACCAGAGCGGTAATTATAACAATTATGTATTTATCAACAACGGTGATGGTAGTTGGGATGATACTACTTGGGATTTACCCACATCGCATTGGGGACTTCTGCGTGGCGCTTGGCGTGGCGGTGCTGTCACAGACGTCAATGGTGATGGCCTAGCAGACTTACTTTATACGGATAATCTAGGAAGCGGCGTATTTGACCCTTATTTGTACCTCAACAATGGCGATGGCACCTGGTCGATTGATTCTAATTGGGATTTGCCTGATGGCTTTGGCTTGATTCAATCCACCCTCTGGGGCGCCACCACAGCAGATATAAACAACGACGGTCTGCAAGATTTATTGCAAACCAATTACGATAATGGGACTAGTGCTTGGATAAAAAAGATTTTTTTGAACAAAGGTAACGGCGTTTGGGCTGAAGACGGAGCTTGGAATCTGCCAACTAATGGTATTTTGGCCAGCTCAACAGTTCGTGGTAATGTTGTAGCTGATGTAAATGCAGACGGCTTTGTTGACATTTTGCATGAGTTTTATAACTCCTCCACATCTTCTTACGAAACCCACTATTACATGAACAAAGGAGATGGTACGTGGACTGATAACACGTCAAACTGGACCCTGCCTTTCCATATTGTTAAAACTGTGACCAAGACTCACATGGTAGCCGATATGGACGCTGACGGCGTTCTTGACTTCATGTATGCTGAAAACCTGGGTAATGACGAGTATGACATGGAAATGTATTTCCATAACCGAGAGGTGTTCGATGTTCTTGGTCAAATAACCTACAGCGAAGGTGGCACTACTACGGTTAACTATCAAAACAGCCCGCTATATAAAGACGGTAGCACCTTGCTCAACCCTACCATGCCTATACCGCTATACACTTTGAAAGATATTACTCATGCCGACGGCTTGGGCGGCACGAGTATGGCACTGACCTATAAATATGAGGGCGGTGACTATTACTGGACTGACGAATTTGACCGAAAATTAGCGGGTTTTAACAAGATTACTACTACAGACAGTCCTGGTAACAAAACCATCAATTTCTACCATCAAGGTAACAGCAGTGATTCAACTAACGGTGAGTACTCTGACCATATTTCAAAGCTTGGTCAAATTTACCGTACAGAAATTCAGGATAGTTCGGGCAACGCTTACGTAAAACTAGTTAACAAATGGGATAAGTATGACCTAGGTAGCGGCCGGAATTTTGTTAAGATGACTCGGGCGACAGAGCTAACCTATGATGGAGATTCAGATCATAAGGATAAAGCCGAAGAATATACTCATGAGAACACTTATGGCAATTTGACTGAAAAAATTGAGTGGGGGGAAGTTACGGGATCGAATGATGGTACATTCACCGATACGGGTAGCGATAAATTCACTACCAGTATTTCCTATGCGGCTAATACTACTCCATATATCATGGCGCTTCCGTCACAGGAAACTAAAGTTAATCAAAGTTCCAGTAAGGTAAAGGAAGATAAGTATTACTATGATGGTCAAAGCTTAGGCAGTGTAACTGATGGCAATATGACCAAGCAAGAGATGTGGAAAACCAGTTCTACTTACATTGATATTGAAAAAACTTACAATACTACTTACGGCATCGTTACTCAGGATAAGGATCCAAGGAACAAGACCACGGATTACACTTATGACAGCTATTATTTATACCCAGTTACCATTGAGAATGCACTATCGCAAGAAACCGAATATGAATACGATTATTCGGTAGGCAAACCAAAGGAAACCACTGATCCTAATGGCCGCGTGTTCCAGGTAGTGTTTGACGGTCTTGACCGTGTTACTGCAGAAAAACAACCAGACTTAACAACTCCTTCAACGCTGGTTAACAAGACTACTTACACCTACACAAATACTTCCGGCGCAGTCAAAGTCCAAAAAACGGACCATTTAGACGGTTCCGTTAATCTAGATACATATACCTATTTTGATGGTCTTCACCGGCCTATTCAAGTACGCCTTGAAATGGAAGACAGTAATACCTATTCAGTAACTGATACAGTGTATACCAACATTGGGAAAGTTTATAAAGAATCGGTGCCTTATTCCTCCAGCGGCAGTAGCAAAACTTCGGCCACAGCCACCAGCAACTTGTTTATAACTTACAGCTATGACCCCATGCAGCGCGTAAGCAGTGTAGTCAATGCAATTGGTACTACGAGCAATGCTTATGATGATTGGAAGCTTACTATTACAGACCCTAGAAGCAAGACCAAAGACTTATATAAAGATGCGTACGAAAACTTAACTAGAGTTGATGAACACAACAGCGGTAGCACCTACAGTACGTATTATGAATATAATGGTAATGGTAATTTAACCAAGATCACCGATGCATTAAGTAATATCCGTAATTTTACTTACGATGGTTTGGGGCGAAGATTAACTGCCCAAGATCTCCACGCCTCTGCTGATACAACTTATGGCATATGGACTTACACCTATGATGATTCGAGCAATCTTACTAGTATCGTTGATCCCAAGAGTCAGACTATCAACTATACCTATGATGATATTAATCGTGTATCTACAGAAGATTATACCGGAACAGGTGGTACAGAAGTTACTTATACTTATGACTCTGGCACTGACGGTGCTGGAAGACTGACTTCTGTTGCTGCCACAGGTGCTAATTCCAGTTATGTTTACAACCCGCACGGTAAAATAAAGCAAGAAACAAAAACGATTAACTCAACAAATTACCAGACAGATTATACTCGTGACCGACAAGGCAACGTTCTGGAAATAACCAACCCTGATAGTTCCAAAGTTAAATATACCTACAATACAGCAGGGCAACTCGAAACTGTGCAACGCAAAGAATCGACCGATGGCTCGTTCATCAACGTTGTAACTGACTTTGACTATGGTCCACATGGAAATGTGACCTATCAAGCATTTCAAAATGGTTCTGCTACAACAAATACTTATGATGCAACAAAGATTTATCGGTTGAGCAATAAGACCACAACTATTACAGGCGGATCAAAAATGCAAGATCTGACCTATACATATGATGCAAACAGTAACGTTACCAGAATTGTCGATGCGTCAAATACTAATTCCTCTAAAACGGTAGATTATACTTACGATGATCTGAACCGATTATTATCTGCAACAGCAACGAGCGTGGCCTCTGGTCAATCTACATATACTCATAGCTATACCTACAACGCCATTGGAAATATACTTACACGGACCGATTCTGCAGGCACTTATGCTTACGCAGGCGACCAAGGCTCTAGTAACGCCAATCCGCATGCTGTCACTAGTATCGGATCAAATAGCTATACCTATGACAACAATGGCAACATGCTTACCGAAACCAGCGGGTTATCAAATACTTGGGATTATAATAATCATTTAACCCAAGCGGTAAAGGGTGGAATAACGTCTACTTATGCTTACGACCATTCTGGTCAAAGAGTAAAATTGGCCAACGGCACAACAACTACTTATTATCCAAGCCAATTCTACAATACAGACGGAACTACGCCTGTAAAGCACATTCTCACTCCTGGTGGGCAATCTGTTGCTACAGTAAAAGGCACTGGCGCAGGAGCCTCAGTTTTCTCGGTCCACACAGATCATCTCACCGGATCAAGTGTTGTTACAAATAGCGGAGGCACACAAGAAGAACTAATGGATTATTTTCCATTTGGAAATGTTAGACTAGACCAAAAAGCTGGATCTTTTGGTGAGAAAAAACAATTCGCTGGATCGGAATTTGATGCTGATAGCGGGCTAAATTATATGGAGGCTAGGTACTACCATAGTACTGTGGGAAGATTTGTTAGTCAGGATCCATTATTCCTAGATATGGGCACCGACCTAGCCAAATATCAGAAAGAATTGGCAGAGATCCTTGGCGACCCTCAAAAGTTGAATTCGTACAGTTATGTTGAAAACAATCCCTTAAAACTTATTGACCCCACCGGCGAAGCTAGTACCTGGGCATATTTTTCTCACCCAGTCAGAACAAGTCGAGAAGTAGCATTCTGGTATGGAGTAGCTACATCTGCCACTGTCGCCGGACGTCCCCTTACTGGAGCTTTGTTAAGTCATTCTGTGAGTTATAACCCTGGCAGCGTAAATATTACGGAGCAGAACCAAAAAAATTATGGCAATGCGATTAATACTATAAAGAGCACATCCCAATATCAGGATCTAATAAACAAATCAATAGAGAATGCTAAAAATGGGACTTATCAAACTACGGGCGGTCTTGAATTTAATAATGGTGATTTATTCACTGGCTTGCATGGAGCTAATGCTCAGGTAAATGTGGCGAATAATAATGGTCAATGGGACATAGATGTTACTATTACAGATAGATATGATTTTAAAAAGCAATCCTACAGAGGTTTCACTGACCAAGTCAATAATCTTGCTGTTCAGTCGCAAGAACATGGCTCGATAACCACGTATGATATAAGGATTAAATTTAAAGACAGAAAAAAGTAAGAAAGGACTAATATGATGAAAAATAAAATTGGTATTATCATACTTCTGATATTTATAGCCTTGCTAGCCATTGGCAGTAGTCTCATTTATATAAAACAATATAAGCCGTACAAGACAATAGTGTCTAACTGTGCAAAAAAACATTCTTTTTGGAACGACTATGTTTTTGGCGCACTCGCTGATTGCCATAATCATATTGTTATATATTCTGGAGGATTTGACTCCGATCAGTATACTATATCCGATAGTTTACATGGTGGAACCCTAGCGTGGATTGATAACCTCAATGATTATGTGGTAAAAGATAATATCCTCTTTGTTATTAACAAAAACCCGGGTGGCTGTAAGACTTCTAATGGCTCTGGTACTAAGGAAGTATTTTGTGTAAGTTATTATAAAGATGGTCAGTTAATCACGTCTTATTACGATAATTTGAATGATATCCCAACTCATCTGGTTATAAATACTCTGAACGGAAATGTATTAGCATATAATTCTTTGGAGCAAATGCCAGAGAATGACAGATTGATATTTCAGCAGTTAGAGAACAAGTAGTAGCTATTAGCTCTTGCGGATTGCCTGATAATCTTTTCTCCCATTCTAATTGTGGGTTTGGGAAAGGTGTATCACAAACACTTACCGGTAATTTTTATTCATGAAAAAATATAGTAAGTTATTAATAGTAATACTGCCGTTGATTGCAGTAGGCTTTGCCACACTCCACAATTATTATAAATTCGATGCATTTGGTTTCACTAATAGCGGAAAATTCTATCTCTATTACGCTACCAAATTGAAACTTCCTGAAAGAGCACATGGCTTTGAAGAGTACTCTGATAGATCAGGATTTCCAGCTGATGGCACCGAAGTACTCACATTTAGAGTGTCGGGTGAAGATATGCAAAAGTTGTTAGAAGATCGTCCGTTTGGACAACCAAACCAGTGGCATAAAGGACCATACGATGGCTGTTTGCAAGGATTTTTGGAACCTTGTGACCCAGCATCGATGTTTAATAAATTTCAGGGCGACGAGAATCATATTAAAATTAAAAATTCTGACAAACTAATCTTTGCCTCCATAAATTCTGAAACATACTCTACAGATGGCCCCGTTGTTCTTATCTTAGATACTGAAAACTTGCGGGTCTTGGTATATAAGTATGTATCCTGAGAATAAGAAAGTCCCGATAGGGTCAGTTTAGTTATTCGTTCGGTTTTAAACTTCAAAAAAACCGCCTGTGAGGCGATTTTTTGATTTTGGTCATTGATTTAATAAAGTAACGAGTTGACCCTTCTCGTACTCTGAACCTATCTCAAGGTGGCTGGGGTGGAGGGATTCGAACCCCCGAATAGCGGCACCAAAAACCGCTGCCTTACCACTTGGCGACACCCCAATATTAGAAAATCTTTACAATTATAACTTAATATTAGCTATTTGACAATCCTTCATATATTCCATATAATCCACGGGACTTAGGTCTAATATGTTGATAAAAAACGGGAGGAAATCGAACTATGGGAGAGATTGGAGACGGGGGACGGCCTTGGGGTGGTAAAGTCCATGAGCTTGGCAAAATGTCGTCAGCTCTGGAGGAGTTGGTTGATTTGATGTGTAATGAAAATATGGGACCTAGTGTGATGCGGGATTTAGTCGCAGAGTCCGGCAGGCTGGCTGCAATTCAACACAAGAAAATTACTTTCCCGTTAGCGGATGCGGACCATGAAAGTGATTTGGCTTTGCAGCAAAGAACAATACTGATTTCAGTTGCCACCGCAGGGGATTTTATGCAACCCGGAGTATCGCAAATATTTCCTTTGGCATCGATCTACAAGGTGGGCATTGAGCGCATTAATAAAATGCCTCACGTGTACTTTAACACCATGGAATGGCGACCAAACTATGGTAAAACTCATGCCATCATTGTGGATCCAATGTTGGCCACAGGCGGCACGGCCAACGCGGCAATCGACTTAGCGTATGAGTTTCATGTTGAAACTGTTTCGCTTCTCAGTATTCTGGCAGCTCCAGAAGGTATAACAGCTGTTCACAACATGTGGCCGGACACTGAGATCTTTGTGCTTAAAATAGCCGAAGGTCTGGATGAGAACGCATACATTGTCGGCCCTAGGCTTGGCGACTGCGGCGACCGATGCCAAAATCGACCACACAAGGTCTACAACACCGATCAAGCAGCTGCGGTGTAAACACTTGATGCAGTTCATTTATTCAAGCAGGAAGTTCAAACGAACGTCCTGCTTTCTCTTATGTTATAATTCATCTATATTTAATCAACTTTATGGCAGATTATAGCTCTTACAACCCCAACAGAAGCGCAGCCTGGAATTACGGCGGCCGCAACTGGAAACTGTCCCGCTCCAAAATTGAACTGTTTACCAACTGCGCTCGCTGCTTCTATATAGACAACAAGCTCGGCACCAAGCGGCCATCTATGCCGTCTTTTCTTATTAACACTGCAGTTGACCATCAGCTTAAAAATGAATTTGATGCCTACCGCAAAGCAGGGAAGGCGCATCCATTCCAGGAAGAGTTTGGTGTTGATGCCATTCCTGCTCCGCACGAAAAGTTAAACACATGGCGGGAAAACTTTGAAGGTGTTATGTATGTGCATCCAGAAACTGGCATGACAATTTCCGGTGCCATAGATGACCTTTGGATTAATCCCAAGACAGGGGAGTATATAGTTGTGGATTACAAAGCCACGGCTAAGGAAGAGCCGAAAACAGAATTGAATGATGGCTGGGATAACGCTTACCGCAAACAAATGGAAATTTATCAGTGGCTGTTGCGCAAGAATGGTTTGAAAGTTTCAGATACAGGTTACTTTGTTTACTGTACTGGCCGGCACAACCAGCAGAGCTTCGACAAAGTCATTGAATTCGACGTTGTCTTAATTCCATACACAGGCAACGACTCATGGGTTGAAAAAACTATTTTGGATATTAAAAAGTGTTTGGATTCTGATGTTATCCCTGCTTCGGGCCCAGCCTGCGAATACTGCATGTGGTTTAATGCTCGTGAGAAGTTGGAACAGCCTACCAGGGGATCATCAACTCCGGCTTTGGAATCAAAACCAAAACCAGCAGCGCGAAAGCGCAAAGCATCAACCCCAAAAGCATCTAGTAATACCTTGTTTTGACACAAACACAATTTTAGCTTAAGATATTCACTTATGGAGGTGAATTTCATGGGGGATTATTTACCAGTTCAGTGCCTTACCTTTTTGATTATCCTGCTGTGCAGCTTTTTGTTTTATTCTAGGTTTCCAACCAAAGCAGAGTGGGATATACCTTTGGGGGCGTTTGTTATGAGCGTGATGACCATATATGCATTTCATTCGCCTACGAGCAAAGCCGAATTCACTGAGGTGATAGTGGCTGTTAAGATATTGGGCGATTTCATTATCGCCTGCTCGTTGGGATTTTTAGTTGGATCCGGCATGGCTCCGATATCGCGCAGATACTTCGCCAGTTAAGAGCATGTTTTCAGGTACATTTGGCCGTGTTGAAAAGCACGGCCTTTTTCTTTATAATAGACTTAATATCAGTAATTAAATTTTTAGTAATGGGACTATTCGATAAAATCAAAGATGTAAACGAAATGCGTAAGCAAGCCAAGCAAATCGAAATGATGCTAGGTGCAGAAGAAGTAGTAGGGAAGTCGCCTGGTGAGAAAATTAAAATCACCATTGATGGCAACTGGAAAGTGAAAAGCGTGGAAGTATCCGACGCAATTGTGGGCGACAGGGGAGAGATCGCACGGAACATCCGCGAATGCGTGGAGGACGTTAATAGCAAACACAAAAAAATGCTCCAGAGCAAGTTCGGCAACATGATGGGGTAACAGCTTTGAGGATATGTATTCTTCGCTAGTCCTCGTCGCTATCGCTCCTGCGGAGACGCTCAGAACACATACCTCAAAGCTATTTGCGAGATTGAGACAAAATGAAAAGCGGCAAGAGAATAAATTCTCAGCCGCTTTTGCGAAAGACCTTACTTAGGGTAGTTTTGCCCGATGGTGATTCGTTTGGTTGGTAGCGGGATATTATTTCCCGACTTACTGATTAGAATTACTATCGGACAGACTATAAGACAGATTGGACCAACCCATTTTAAGTTTTGGCCGTCGTATATAGTACCAACAATTGTGGCACCGATGCACAGACCGATTGCGACATAGCCGATCACGGCAATACCGTACTCCTCAACCCTGTTTTCCCAGTGCATCGCTATTAGGACTCCTCCTAGGAGTCCAGCAAGCATGGTTAGAACAAGGAGAGGGTCGCCCTTCTCGATACTGCCTTGAAATAGCTTGTCGTTAGCTATCATTAGGCTCCCGATTGCTATTAGTGCGCCGGTTAAGACATAAGTTAGTTTGACGCCAAACGAAAAATTTAGCTTCCGTCTATCAGACTTTCGTTGTTGCATAAAATCGCTCCTAGAAATTATTTGCCTCTGTTTCAGGCACTTATTTAAATTATAGCACAATTGTGCTAAATTGTCAATAAGTAATCTAAAACCCTTAAAAGCCCCATATTCTGGCTATTTTTAGTATAAAAAACCAGCTGCCATTGGGTGTGGCAGCTGGGTCTAGAATTTATCCAACAAAGCACTGGGTCGTGAGATCGGTTAGCGTAGAATCGCAAGCGAAGCAGGTAAGTAATCCTTGTCGTGATGAAGGTAAGTACTTGGGTTACCTCGGGCAATAAATTTGTCCCGTTCCGCAACTGAATTAATTATCAAAGTGAGCTTGCCATCTATTTTTCTAACTAAGATTGGCCAGCCATCAATTTGATTTGCTTGGCCATACAATTCAGTCCCGTAGAAAGCCCAGCAGGACTTGTTAATGCAAGTAACCCCGGAGCTGGATATCCAGCCGACTTCGCCGTCGCTCATCTGCATAAGTGGGCATGAGTGGCGAGCGGGCATGGCCTCTGTGTATTGTTGCCTGTAAAGACATGATGGGCGAGGGCCATAGGGCGAACTCACTTCCATTGTCGATGGGATTGGTGGTGCCCAAAAAGCTTTCCACGCGATAACCGGTAAGACAATAACGGCAAAGATAATAAATCCGATCTTGTGTGATGTTGATCTTTTCATTTAGTTTCTCCTTCAAATTTTTTAGTTTAGCGCACTTGGCGCCCTCAAATAAAACTGTTATGATTAAAACACTTTTGTCTCATTATGTCAAATAGGAAAATATCAGGAAAAACTAGTAAAGGAAAAGTTTTAATGGCGTTGTCTGGTGGAATCGACAGCGCAGTTTCAGCGTGGTTGCTTATTAAAGCTGGTTACGAAGTTGAAGCCGCATTCATGAAAAATTACTCCAAGACCAAAGGTCTTAAATTTGATGAATGCCCGTGGCTGCAAGACCGCCAAGATGCGCTGCGTGTGGCAGCGTTCTTGGGTATACCCATGCACACCGTGAACTTTGAATCACAGTATGGTAAAAAAGTTCTAAATTATTTCTTTAAAGAATATAAAGCGGGTCGAACGCCGAATCCAGATGTAATGTGCAACAAAGAAATTAAATTTAAGTTGTTGTATGATTGGGCCCGTAAAAATGGTTTTGATTACATGGCTACTGGTCACTACGCACAGGTTTTAACGACGCGCAGCAAAGATATGAAAAACGTGCCTGTGGATAACTTTATGAAAAATGAAAAAATGGTAGGGAAGTGGTCATTGCCTAAAAAGGCCTCATCAACAAAGGCTGTAGGCATGGCTGCGGTTAAAAATGGCATGGCGTATCATCTTGCTCGAAGTGCTGATGAATTTAAAGATCAAACTTACTTTATTTACAACATTGCCTCTCCCCAACTCCCCCATTTGCTCTTCCCTATTGGTTCCATGAAAAAATCTGCAGTGCGTGCATTGGCTAAAAAGATTGGTTTGCCGAATGCTGAAAAGCGTGAGAGCATGGGCTTGTGCTTTGTTGGTAAAATTCGGCTCAAAGAATTTTTGGACCAGAAACTCAAGCCTAAATCTGGCCCAGTGGTTGATGCTCATTCTGGAAAAAAGATAGGCGAGCATCAAGGATTGTCGTATTACACAATCGGTCAGCGGCAAGGCGTGCGCATTGGAGCGGGTGGGCCGTGGTATGTGGCTGGTAAGAATTTGAAAACAAACACATTGACCGTGACTAATAATCCGCACGATAAGCTGCTCGAGACCCGTGAGATTGAAATCCATAGTGTGAATTGGATTGAAAAAAAATTTGAAAAGCCGGGGATAATCACTGCCGCAAAACCCTTGAAGTTGAAAGCGCGCTATCGGCATCAAGGGGTGTTAGAAAATATAACAGTCTCCCCTGTCTCCCGTGGTGTTTATAAAGTTAAATTCTCAAAACCTCAGCTGGCCGTGGCATCGGGCCAAAGCTTAGTTATGTATGATGGGAAAATTTGTGTAGGTGGCGGGGTAATAGTGTAAATTTGTTTGACAAACATTAAAAATATGTTAATATATTGATACGTATCAAGCGAGTAAAATCAACTTTTAACTGGACCATAAAAAAACCTCCCATCTTGGGGGGCTTTTTTATGCCTGAAACTTTAGAAAAATTTTACGTCAGCTTTATCCTACTTATGGGAGAATTGAAAGATGGGGAAGGAGAAGTTGGGAAGCCTAACACTCACTTGATACGTGAAGGGTCCGGCCTTAACAGGCGGGATGCGGTGCAAGTCCGCCTCCTTCCTCCATCATGGCAGTTATGCTATCCTTTCCAATATGAAAACACAGCTAATTACAAAACTATTACGGTTTTTAAAACCAACAAAAAATTACGCCCGGATAGCAGGCGCAATTCTGTTTTTAATCGGTCTATTAGGATTTGCGTTTCGTTCCGACAACTCATTACCAGACCTATATTTGGCCGGAGCCTTACTGTTGGGGTTCTGGGGAATCGTTAGCGGTTTGTGGGATACGAGCGGGGATAAGTAATACTACTCAAACTTCACTGTTTGCATGATGGTGAAAAATTCGTTATCAAAATCTGGGGTCATTGTGCCGTCAAAGGTATAATAGTAATCCCCTTTTTTGATACCAATTAAAGTATCATTCACAACTTGCATTTTCACAGGAGTTTCTCCGAAGTTGGCAGTTTTATAATTCAAACCCTCGAAGCCTAGGAAGCTAGTTTTGCTGATGTAGAAATCCATCGAGGTTTTCGAATCCTTCGGCGTTATTTTAACATCATAGAATCCACTGCCATTGTCCGCGGTTTTTATTTT
This sequence comes from uncultured Candidatus Saccharibacteria bacterium, assembly GCA_964650255.1. GTDB lineage: Bacteria > Patescibacteriota > Doudnabacteria > UBA920 > UBA920 > UBA920. The sequence continues at coordinate 3,707 of CAZYQT010000001.1, read as the reverse complement.
CCAATCCGGTGGGTAAGTGAAGACTAGTGGATAGTTTAGATCTTGATACTGTACCCAGTTAGTTGTATCGAGCAGGGTGTGTGGTTTTTGCTGGAGCGGAACACTAGTTTGGCGCAGGTAGTTACTTTCATTCAAAAAACTGCGCTCCTGTAACGACGACAAAACAATCGCCAAGTACATTAATAGCAAGGTGATGATTACAAGGCCAATAAAAATTCTTGAGGCCCGAGGGATGTGTCTTATCATTTGTTTTGGTTTTCTAATTGCTGACGAATTAGGTCTTTGTTCTCAATGGTGGTTTCGAACATTTGTTTTAGATCGGCTTTAGTGCCGCAGTAATATAGATGTTTGGTTAGGTTTGTGCAGTAGCCAGGATTTTTTTGAACATAGGAGTACTTTGGTAAAAACCAAAATAGCCCCCAAATTAGTAATCCGATTCCGACATACACGAGATACTTGGCAATTTTCAGCATTTTGTTTCAATCAGTCTTGAATCGCTCCTGCAATTGGCAGGATTGAGGTTTTCTTTATTATAGCATATAATTCTCTAGTATTTGATATTGCGCTGTGGTTTATGGCAGCGCTAAAGTGATGGGGTATAGCCAAGCGGTAAGGCAGACGGTTCTGGTCCGTCGATCCCAGGTTCGAATCCTGGTACCCCAGCCAGAATAATACTTCTATTTTTTTCAGAGAAATTTTTACGGGCAGCGGCTAACGCCGCCCATTGTTTTTCGGGGGTGAATTCAATTTCTTTATTTCTTAAATACAGGTTCGAGCCGAAGATGGTTTGAGCAGCGCTCTTTTTTGGATTTTGGTCTAGGCCTTTGGCTATTTCTTCCAGTGTTTGAGCCTGTTTTAGCCAGTTTTGGAAAGGTTCGAGCCAAGTTGTAGAGCTATGCTCTAATTTAGCTATTTTTTCTTCCAGAGACTTCTTTTTGGATAATATAACACCTCGGCGATTAAGATAATCCTCACGCTCAATATCTTGAGCTACATACAGGTCTGTGAGCCTGTCGAGGTTCATAGACAGATCTTTAACTTGCTCTCGCAGGCTATGAGCAAACTCCTCAGATTTTTTTAATGACTCAAGTTCATCATCATTAGATAGGTGCAAAAGATCATCAGCCCAGTCTTTTGGGATAGCAAAGCTAGAGATAATCCCAGACAATTCAGTTGCTAATATCTCCTCCCGCACATAGGCTTGAGAGCATTTTATTGCTTTGTTCTTTTTAGAACAGCGATAATAGGTATGGGTCTTTTGGACTTCTGCTGTAATCATACAGTTACACTCGCTGCACCGCAGCAAACCACAAAATGGTTTGGGCTCTTGAAGGATTCTTTGAGGATGGCCACGCTTAATTATAACTTCTTGCACTTTATCGAATAAGCATTTTTCAACTAAAGGCGTATGATTGCCTTGATAAACTTCATCCTTGTAAATGAACATACCATAGTAAAAGATGTTGGTTAGGATAAATCTTACTCGGTCTTTATGCAGTGGGTTGCCTTCAAAACTTTTCACACCTTTTTCAAAGAGAAACTTAGAAATATCTTCTAATCTAGAATTTCCTTGAGAGTATAATTCAAAAGCGGCTTTAATGGCTTTGGACTTCCTTTTATCTACCATAATAGTTTTTGAACGAACATCATTTAAATAACCAATGGGAGCAATGCCAGGAAAGTCTCCTCTTTTAGCTTTTTCGTAAAGTCCTCGTTTAGTATTCGTACTTAAGTCTCTAATATACTGGTTAGCTATCCCAAACTCCATATTCATAATCATTACATTATCTTGAGGATAATAACTCCGGTCATGGGTTCTAATATGTTGGATAGTACCTTGTTGCAATAACCACTGGACCTGAGCAGCATCAACTGGGTTTCTAGCCAATCTGTCTAACTTCCAGCAGATAATGCCTTGTGCCTGTCCTTTTTGGAGTTTAGTAAGCATCTCATTGAAAATCACTCGGCCAGGGGTCTTGGCTGAGCGTCTTTCAACGAACTCCTCACTAATCTCTATGTTTTGTTCTTTAGCCAGACTCCTTAAAACAGCCAGTTGGTCATCTATAGACCGAACTTGCTTATCTTCTGTGTCTGTAGATTTACGGACGTAGAGGAAGTAGTTTGACATAGTTGTATTATACCACAACGGATGGTTTAAAGCACAACTAACCGCTATACTTAATGCATGAAAAATGAAGCCGTAAAATTAGGGCAAAATTTGAAGCGAATACGAACTAAGAAAGGGATATCTCAGGGACAAATTGCCCGTATCTTGGAAAAAGATAAGGGTTTCATTTCTAATATAGAAAATGGAAAAACAAACCCAACACTTTCCACTATTGCAAAAATTGCAGAAGCGGTCGGGGTATCTGTTGGGGAATTAATGAAATAATTAACCCAACTAAAATTGTAAGTGTAATGAGTCCTGGAGATAAACAGGCCGCTAAAGATTATTTAGAAGAATTCACAAGCAATCCCATTACATTTTTAGAAACTCTATAAAATATAAAACCACACCTCGGTAATTTATTCAATTAATCTCGTTAAATTTATGGCACTCTATTTCATCACAGGCAATAAAGGCAAACTAAAGGAAGTGCAAGAAATAATTCCTACTGTTGAACAACTAGATATTGATCTCTCTGAGATTCAAGATATTGATGCACAAGTGATTGTTGGTGCCAAGTTAGAAGAAGCGCAGAAACATCACCAAGGACAATTTATTGTTGAGGATACTTCTTTGTATTTAAATTGTTTAAATGGTTTACCAGGACCCTTGATTAAATGGTTTATGAAAACCGTAGGTAATGACGGGCTATACAAAATTGCAAAGGCTTTTGGGAATTTCCAAGCTTCAGCTAAAACCATCATTGGAATCGCGAAGCAAAACGGTTCTATTGAATTCTTTGAAGGTATTATAGAAGGCGAGATAGTTGAGCCTCGAGGTGATAAAGGTTTTGGCTGGGATCCGATTTTCCAACCAACAGGACATTCCAAAACTTTTGCTGAAATGGATCAGTTAGAAAAGAACAAAATAAGTATGAGACGCATAGCGCTGGATAGATTAAAAAAAGTTTTATAAATCATGAAAATTGACCACATTGTAATATCTGTTAAGAACCTGAAATTGAGTAAAAAATTCTACTCAGCATTTTTAGGCAAGGCTACTATTGGAAAAGAAGATGTTTCTTGGAAACTTGGAGGCACAAAATTATTTATCGCTAGTCCTTACAAGAAGAATGCCCTGAAATTTAATAAAGCAAATCTAGGCCTAAATCATTTCGCATTTCGAGCTTCGACTAAAAAAGAACTAGCTTCTTATCAACTGAAATTGGACAAAGCTAAGATTGCTAATAGTGGAGTTCAAATTGATAAATATTCAAAGAAAGAATTTATCTGGTTTGATGATCCTGATGGAATTAGATTAGAATTTTATTTACGATAGTAATAACGTTGGGAGTATATACATCAAAGTCGCGCGCCGGGAGGGTGGGGTAAGCGACTTTTCAAATATGTATTATCGCTGCTCAAACCATCTTCGGCTCGAACCTGTATTTAAGAAATAAGGAAATTGAATTCACCCCCGAAAAACAATGGGCGGCGTTAGCCGCTGCCCGTAAAAATTTCTCTGAAAAAAATAAAAGTTTTATCCTGGCTCATCTATACCACCTGACTCGAGCATATTTCATGGAAAATTCCTGAGAGAA